>CAZMZL010000019.1:0-21398 GCA_964570595.1 uncultured Anaerolineaceae bacterium
GGTCATGGCCGAGAGTGGGGGAGTAGTCACATTGGAAACCGCTTCACTCATCGTTGAAGCACGAGTGGTTGATATCACTTACGGAGAGGGCGCGCTTCCTGCTGAGAGCTTCTTCGATCGGTTAACGATCGAACTTCGTGCCATGCCAAAACCAGAAATGTAGTGACTTGTAATTTTTAGGAACGTAAAGCCGGGCAGGATCTCCCTGCCCGGCTTTTTTGTTGCCCGGTGTGGCTTCGATGTCAATCACCCGATAAGGAATGATCGGGATTATTGACCGATCTCAATGGGCTGAGCTTCAGGGTGCGAAGCGCCCTCTTGCAATGAGCTTGGAGTTTCAGCTCCGGGCATGCTTTTGATTTGTCATTTCGAGCGAAGCGAGATTTCCAAACGATGAATCTCGTGAGCCCTCTAACTGCTGAATTGAGCGCCAACCCTCCCATGAAGAGGCCTGCTCATAAACCTCCCGCATCTAAGCCTGCGGGAGGTTACAAATTTTCTTCTAGCAAACATTCTTCCAATCGCGTGGATAAAAGCCCCTCTACCCATGGGGGAGAGGGGTTGGGGTGAGGGGCATAAATATCATGCACCTCCACGAGCCGCAGATTGGAGGTTTCCTCCGATCCTGATTTACGCGAATAAAAGGAAAGGGTTACAAGATTTCAATAACTTTCAATTGCAATTCACCCCCCGGAGTTTCTGCGGTGGCGACCTCGCCAACCCGGAGACCCATCAGTGATTTTCCGATGGGCGAATCATTCGATATCTTCCGCTGATGAGGATCGGCTTCTTTCATGCCGACGATGTTGTAGGTCTCTGGTTCTCCACCTTCGACCGTTACAACAACAGTGCTCCCAATGCCGATTACGCCGTTGGCAGGCTTCTCTTCGATGATGGTCGCTTTGCTGAGCAGGGCCTCGTACTCCTGGATCTTGCCTTCAAGGAATGCCTGTTCTTCCTTGGCGGCGATGTAGTCGGCATTTTCGGATAAATCACCCATTGAGATGGCGTGACGTAAGCGTCTTGCGAGGTCATCTCGTTTTGGTCCGGTCAAATCAGCAAGCTCAGACTCGATCTTCTCTGCCGCCTCCGCAGTGAGGAAATAATCTTTCTCAGACATGATGATTCGTTCTCCTAAGGGCGAATTTGCGGGTCGAAGAGGCGGCTATGTTCTGCCATTGCAAAACGGTCCGTCATTCCCGCAATGTAATCGGCAACCACTCGATGAAAATCATACTTTTCGGCTGACTTGCGAACCTCTAAAGGCAATATCTCAGGGGTAGAAGTATATGCGTGGAATATATCCTCCAGGATCCGTTCCGCTTTGACCTGCATCCTATACACACGATAGTGCCGGTACATGTTTGCATACAAGAAGTCCTTCAACTCAGAATTCATATTTTGAAAAGCATTCGAGTGAGCAACCACATTTTCTGGCAGGAGCTGGAGATCTTCGACGGACTCGATCCCATGCCTTGACAGCCTTTTCTTCGTGGTCTCAAGGATGTCGGAGACCTCCAGACCGATGATCTTGCGAATGATGCGGTGCCGTGTCAGATCACCGAGGATCGTATCTGACCAACCCACTAATTCAATCAACATCTCCCAGAGCTTCATTCCCTTCAATTGTTGCGGGGTGATGAGTCCTGAGCGCAGGCCATCGTCGAGATCGTGGGACGTATAGGCCAACTCATCGGCGACATTGGCGATCTGTGCTTCAATATGACCGCGCTTATCGGGGTCGAAGCCCGACGCGTCTGCCTCGTCGTACTCTGTCTCGTGCTTGACAATCCCTTCCCGAACCTCCCAGGTCAGGTTGAGGCCTGGGCGATCTGGAAACCGACATTCAAGTTCGGTCACGATGCGAAAGGACTGCTTGTTGTGATCAAACCCGCCGTGGTCCTGCATGAGCAGGTTTAATGCGGCTTCGCCGGCATGACCGAACGGAGGGTGACCGAGATCGTGAACCAGGCAAATCGCTTCGATTAGATCCTCGTTCGCACCCAGCGCTCTTGCAATCGTTCGACCGATCTGGGTAACTTCCAGCGTGTGCGTCAGGCGGGTTCTGTAATAATCACCTTCAGTGATCACGAACACTTGCGTCTTATATTCAAGTCTACGAAATGCCGTTGTATGAAGGATCCTGTCGCGATCGCGCTGGAAAACCGTTCTATATTTCGGCTCCTTGTCTGGAAATTCTCTACCGCGGCTGTCGCGACTGCGAAAACCGTAGGGCGCTAACGTTGAATCTTCAATATTTTCGAGTTGCTCTCGTGTTACGAGCATGCGAGCCTCATCATCGTGTGGCGGGGGAACAGTGTAATCGTCATGATTGGGGCTGTCAATGAAGCTCGTTGACATGAAGCTCGTTGACACGTTCACAGGCTTGACGCATAATCCTGACATAACCCTAATCGATGAGGTGCGAAGGATATGAATGACCATTTCCCGAGCCAAGGATGGGTCGACCGCCTCGTCAATGTTCTAAACAATGACGAGCGCTATGCAGAGGTGGCGAAAAATTGGGAGGGTGATCTAACGGTGCTTATCGAACCGGATGATGCGGAGGCGCAGCCGGATCTTCCAATGGCTATCTACGTCGACCTCTGGCATGGCAAGTGTAGGCGATCCGAGATCCTCGATCTCTCCGAGGGAGAATCGCCTCAGGCGACTTTCGTCCTCCGAGCGCCACGAAGCAATTTTATAAAGATATTTTCTGGCGATCTTGATCCTATCCAGGCGATGCTTACGAGACGCCTCAAGGTGGAAGGAAACATGGCCTATATGCTGAAAAACATCCCGACCGTACTGGACTTTGTGCGATGCTGCCGAATCGTCCAGGCGGAAAACGGTGACGAGTTCGAATAGAGGGGCGGGAGAAGACGCGCGAGGGCGAATGATCTGGTTGTCCATACCGTCGCGCGATACCTTATAACTCAAGTTCAATGGAGCGACATCTGGTGCGATCTACGGAAATGTGTTTGTGATGGTACGGTGTGGGTACGTTCATGATGCGTCCGTCTTTGAACATCATCGTCCTGTCATTGGGGAGCGGAAAGTGAGCAGGTTGTACGGGAATGGCTGACCACAGATATTGAAGGTATGGCACCAATTCAGCATGTGAGTGAAAAGGTCCTCTTCGATGCGACTTGATTGGATGGATTAAAAAACCAGGAATTAATTGGAGCGTTTCAATAATTCAATCGGCTAGCAAGCCAAGGCTACGGACATGACAAGCCACGATGTTTCATCGCAAGATCAGGTGTATGACTACATCATCATCGGCTCCGGGTTCGGGGGATCGGTATCCGCGCTTCGTTTGGTGGAAAAGGGTTATCGCGTGCTTGTCATCGAGCGTGGCAGGCGCTACCGAACGCAGGATTACCCCCAAAGTAACTGGAACATATGGAAGTTCCTCTGGCTGCCGGTATTGAGATGTTTTGGGTTCTGGGAGATGACATTTTTACCCGGGATCCTCATCCTGCATGGCAGCGGTGTAGGCGGGGGAAGCCTTGTGTATGCCGGCGTGCTCATGGAGCCGCATGACGAATTCTTCTCAGCATCGACCTGGTCCCATCTTGGGGACTGGAAAACAATTCTCAAACCTCATTATCAAACTGCCAGGAAGATGCTTGGCGCCGAAGAAAATCCGCGCCTATGGCTGGCCGATCATTTGCTCAAGGAAATTGCTGGAGATCTGGGCCGCCAGGAGACCTTCAGACCAACTGAAGTTGGAATTTATTTTGGAGAAGAGGGCATCGCACACCCGGATCCATATTTCAATGGAGCTGGGCCAGGAAGGATTGGCTGTATTCATTGTGGCGGCTGCATGGTGGGTTGTCGATACGAGGCGAAGAATTCTCTTGATAAGAACTACCTCTATCTGGCAGAGGACCAAGGCGTCGAAGTCATCCCGGGGTCAAAGGTGGAATCCATATCCAGGTTGCAACCGCAAGAATCGAGCGGCGCACGATATCAAGTCGAGTATAAATCTTCCACAACGTTCATCAAGCATAAACATGAGTCCGTGTTCGCAAAAAATGTGATCGTCTCTGCAGGGGTTCTCGGAACCCACAAGCTGCTATTCCGTTGCCGTGACGAGCTAGGCACCTTGCCGTTGATTTCCCGCCATCTCGGTAGCCTTGTAAGGTCGAATAGTGAGGCCTTTATGGGCGGCATGCGCTATCGAAGCGATGATGATTTGTCCAAAGGAATTACGATCACATCCGTCTTCAGCGCGGATGACTCCACCCAGGTTGAGCCCGTGCGATTCCCGCGCGGATCATCCTTAATATACTGGCTATTAGCTTTCCCGAGATTTGAGAGTACGGGAACGCTCATGGCGCGATTATTGAAAATATTAAAAGTCGTCATCACGCGCCCATGGGAGATCATCTCATCCAAGTTGCTCCCGGGCATGGCGAACCGAGCGACTATATTGATGATCATGCAGACGGAAGATAATCTGATGAAGATACGGCCTCGCAAAGGGCTGAGGGGCGCTTTATCGAAGGGGTTGACGGTCGAACACGATGAGGAAAAAGCAATACCGGTAAACACAGAGATTGGCGACCGCGTGACCTCCTCGTTCTGCGAGAAACTGGAGGCAAAACCTCTTAATGGGATCTCCGAAGGTTTGCTCGATATTCCCGCGACTGCCCACATCCTCGGTGGCTGTAACTTCGGCAGGAACGCAGATGAAGGCGTCATTGATCTCAACTGTGAGGTGCACAATTATCCTGGCTTGTTCATCATAGACGGCTCGATCATACCCGCTAATCCCGGGATCAACCCCTCTCTCACGATCACGGCGCTTGCGGAATATGCCATGAGCTTGATCCCTGAGAACCGGGCCGCGTAGTGCGCTTCATCTGCACCTCATGAACCGGCATTTCATACAAAGGATATTGAAACGACCGTGAACAATCTCGTGCGACCGCCCATGTTTCGCATCCTCGTTATCGACCTGTCTACAGGAGAATCTTTCGACCACATCGTCGATGAGGTTGATCTTCGAAATTTCCTTGGCGGTGCAAGCCTGGGCGCAAAATTCCTCTATCCCTACATGGACCCATCCCTCGATGCTTATGATCCAGCGGCGCCGCTTTTGATGATGACAGGACCTCTCACCGGCACAATTGGACCTGCGGTGGGAAGATTCGTGATTTGCGGGAAATCGCCTGCTACGGGCTTGTGGGGCGAATCGAACATCGGCGGATTCTTCGGGCCGGAATTACGGGCAGCAGGATACGATGGGCTGCTCATTGTGGGGCGCTCTCCGGAGCCAGCCTATCTGTCCATCCGCGATGGCGCGGTCACGATTGCGCAGGCTAAAGATCTCTGGGGACTAGATCCTTACACAGCGCAGACACGGATCAGGGCCGAGCTGGGGGATCACCGTGTTCGCGTAGCTGCGATAGGCATGGCAGGGGAAGCTCAAATTCCGTTTGCGCTCATTCTTTGTGATCATGGCCGCGTGGCAGGCAGAACCGGTCTTGGTGCGGTCATGGGCTCAAAAAATCTGAAAGCTGTTGCCGTTCGTGGAACTGCAGACATTCCATTATCGAAACCGGAGAAATTTACCCACCTTCGTACGAAGGTGAACAGGTCGCTTCGTGATGATGTTGTTTCCGTCGGTATGCGAGACTTCGGGACATCGAGCGCGAGCGATATTTTTGATTATTTCGGCATGATGCCAAAGCAATACTTCTCCCGAGGGACAATCGAGAATGTAGATCGCATCTCGGGTATGGCGATGGCAGAAACGATTTTAACCGGCGTGAGCGCGTGTCATGGATGCGTGATTGCCTGCGGTCGAAAGGTGACGCTTTCAGATGGTAAGGAGAGAAAGGGTCCTGAATACGAATCGAAGATTGGTTTTGGCCCAAACTTGGGCATCACGAGTCTGGAGTCGCTCACGCGCTTCAGCGAGCTGTGCGATTATCTCGGCATGGACACCATCTCGCTTTCAAACACGATTGGGCTCGCGTTTTTGCTCTACGAGCGGGGTATGATCTCCGAGGCTGACACGGATGGAGATTCGTTGAATTGGGGGAACGAGGCTGTCGTCGAAGGGTTGATTAGCCGAACTGCAAGACGTGAGGGTTTTGGGGAAAGGATCGCCGAGGGCGCTCGTGGATTAGCCCAATATTATGGTGCACCTGAATTGGCAGCTCATGTACACAACCTGGAGATACCTTTTCACGATCCACGCGGCGCAAGCGGCATGGCTCTTGTGTACGCGACCTCTCCCAGAGGGGCGTGTCATAACCAGAGTTACTACTACATGGTGGAGATGGGGCAGACGCTGGAAGAAGTCGGCGTAATAATGCTGCCACGCACGACGGCCGAGGGCAAAGCAGAAAACGTCGCTCGCCATCAAGATTGGACGACGGTCGCGAATTCTCTGGTGCTGTGTATTTTCTCGAACGTTTCCCCATCTGTAGTTTGCGAACTGGTGGACCGCGCCACCGGGTTTGACATGGATCTTCAGGAATTTCTCAAGGTAGGTGAACGTGCCTGGAACCTGAAACGGTTGATTAATCTTAATCTCGGCATGAGCATGGAGGAGGAAAGGTTGCCCGAGCACCTCATGCAACCACTGAGTGACGGGAATGTAGCCGGTATCGTCCCGCCTTTCGAAGAGTTAATTTCTGACTATTACGATTATCGCAAATGGGATGAAAAGACAGGGCATCCAGTCAAACAAAAAATCGAATCCCTCGATTTGGCTGCCATCGATCACGACCATAAACTGATCGAGTGAGGATGGTTACCCTGGAGGATTTGAAACCGGGCGTGAACCTCTTGATTGGAAGCCCACAGAGATTTTAGGAGTTAATTGTGGTAAAGATCGTCACCGTAAGGCAGATGCAGGAGATCGAAAAGGAAGCAGATGCAAATGGCCTGACTTATGAAATGATGATGGAGAACGCCGGTCGCTCGATTGCCGAATCGATCCTGGTGAGAATCCCCGATATTGAGGGACGACGTGTTGTCATACTCGTAGGTCCGGGGAACAACGGCGGGGACGGCCTGGTTGCGGGACATTATTTACTCCAGGCAGGCGCTGAGGTATCGGCTATCCTCAGTAAACCTCGGAAGGACTCCGATGCTAACCTGGCACGTTTGGTGGGTGAGGGTGCTCAGGTGTTCGAGGCGAAGGAGAAAAGATTGCTAGGGCAAACGGTCAGGACCGCTGATGTCTTCGTGGATGCCCTTCTAGGAACCGGATTTCAGTTGCCTTTGCGCGGCAGCGCAAAAGATGTACTGGAAGCCGTCCATCATCAGCTTGAGAAGATGGATCGCACTCCTTTTAGGGTTGCGGTGGATTGCCCATCTGGCCTGGATTGCGACACAGGGGAAGTCGCGATTGGTTGTATTCCTGCCGATATGACGATCACGCTTGCGGCAGTCAAGCCAGGCTTACTTCGATTCCCGGGATCAAACTATTCTGGTGAGATCATCGTGGGCGATATTGGACTTCCCGACAAGCAAAAGTTGATGAGAAAAATAAAAGTGGGGTTTGCGACGGATGAACCGATGCGGGCGCTGCTTCCGGAACGACCAAGAGACGGCCACAAGGGAACCTTTGGCACCGTCATGGTTGTAGGCGGTTCGATGAATTATCCCGGTGCAGTTGGTTTATGCGGGATGGGAGCGTATCGGGTTGGAGCAGGACTGGTGACCCTTGCCGTACCCGCCCCTATCCAGGGATATCTCGTGCCTCTGCTTCCGGAAGCAACCTGGATCATCCTGCCGCATGAGATCGGCGCCATTAACGATGGCGCCGTGGATATCATTCAACGCGAGTTGACCAGGATAACGTGCCTCGTTCTCGGGCCTGGGATAGGAAGGGATAAAACCACCGGATTGTTTGTTGAAAAGTTACTGTGTGTGAGTGGTGGGACTCCTCGCGAGCACATCGGCTTTAGCACCGAAGATGCAAACGAAGGATGCCAAGCAGTTGATGATCTACCGCCTCTCGTCGTCGACGCAGATGGATTGAAGCTGTTAAAAGATGTCGATGCATGGCCATCGCGTTTACCCGAGCACAGCATCCTCACGCCTCACCCAGGTGAAATGGCCGTTCTCACAGGCGAGAGCATCACCAGTGTTCAAGGTGACCGCATTGCTTCTGCGCAAAAGTGGGCGAAAGTTTGGGGTCATATTGTCGTGCTTAAGGGGGCGCATACGGTGATAGCATCTCCTGATGGTCGCGCTACCGTGATGCCCTTTGCGAATTCCGCACTTGCCCACGCAGGTACAGGGGATGTCTTGGCCGGCGCAATAGGCGGAATTCGGGCACAAGGCATCGCTCCATTCGAATCGGCTGTCCTGGGTGCTTTTCTTCACGGCAAAGCGGGTGTTCTTGCGGCGGATTTTATCGGAGCCGAAGAAGGAGTCCTGGCAGGCGACGTGGCTGATTCTATTCCGATGGCGATCTGGGGATTGAAATACGAATGAGCCCTAACCGGAGAAACAAACAAGGGTGCACGAATGTGCACCCCTGGTGTACGACGTAGAAATAATCAAGAACGGGCTATGCAGTTTTCTTTTTTGTTTTCGGCTCTGCAGCTGGTTTCACTTCCTTGGGTTCTTCCTTTGGTGGAGCAGAATCTGATTTTGAAAGACGAGATTTTTGTTCTTCGAGAATGACCTGACCCCGTTTTTGCAGATCTTCTGCCGTGATCATTGCGTCCTTTGCCATAACCTCAGCCTGATCGCGGAGCTCGATGCTTTTGTCTCGAATGATATCTCGAGTTTCCTCACCTGATTGTGGCGCGAGCAGAAGTGCAGCCGCTGCGCCCACCAAACCGCCAATTAAGAACCCGGAAAAGAAAGCGCCAAAATCATTATTGTCAGACATGTTAAAACTCCTTTTTGAGTATCTGTTTGTTATTGTCTAAACCGTAGTATATCAAAAGCACGACGCAGTGCGGTAAACGTGCTGTTTACTTTCACGACAGGCTTAACCAAATTATCACTCAGGAACTCCGAGGTTCCGCGGACATTGGCAAGCGTTTCATTCGTCGATTTAAGGATCGGCGAAACCTCATTCCTTAGTAACTCTGTGAGCAGCGCTAATTGAACGATCAAAATGACGAGAACCAGGCCTATGATCGAGAATTCAATCGCAAGGAAGATGATCATGATGTCCCGGATGGTTTCGGTTTTACCAGGGTTGTTCACCATCGCGACAACGGCGAAAAGCACCCCCACAAGTAACGCGAACAGCAATAGGATGCCGAGGAAAATGAGTATGCGATTCTTTATCCTCTGGGCGGTACTGTATTCTCGCA
Organism: uncultured Anaerolineaceae bacterium; assembly: GCA_964570595.1. Lineage (GTDB taxonomy): Bacteria > Chloroflexota > Anaerolineae > Anaerolineales > E44-bin32 > E44-bin32. The sequence continues at coordinate 9,303 of CAZMZL010000019.1, forward strand.
GTTCCTCGTCAGAGGTTGGCAGGTCTAGATTAGGGATCTCATCATTCATGCTTTGCACATTATAGCATATGGGTAGACGAGTTAGTTTCTTCTTTCGCGCTTCCCGCGCACACGCGTCGTACGTTTTTTGGATGGGGCCAGGACGGATGTCAGAAACAAACCCAGGACGCCGGCCGATACAGCGGGGATCAAATTGATCGATCCCAGTCGAATACCTGATAGTGAAAGTGCGGAACCGATGAAATGTCCGAGGAAGAATGAGATGTTTGAAGAAACGATGTATAAGCCAAGATGACGAAGATCGCCGCCTCGAAAAAGGTGGAACATGAGTGCGAGAATACTGGCGATGAAGATGCTGAGGAGGATGCCCGGACCCGTCATGCTGAAATTGTCCCGCCTCCCAGGCATTCATCGCCCGCGTAGAAGACGGCAGATTGCCCCGGAGTGATGTCCGGAAGCATTTCTTCTAGTTTGATCTTGGTGTGCTTGTTGTTGAATTCGACAATATGGCCCTCGACTTCCCGAGCCCTGTAACGCACTCTTACGAGGACGGCCTCATCCGGGCCGGGAGGGCTGCCCTGGATCCAGTTTGGATCCTGAATGATGAATGATTTCTGACCGAGCTCGGGACGCGCGCCGACCACAAGCGCGTTCGATTCGATGTTTTTATGGATTACATAGAGAGGTTTTTCTGATGAGAGACCGATCCCCTTCCTCTGGCCAATCGTGAAGTTGGCGAGCCCTGGATGATCGCCAATCTGATGCCCGTGGACATCTCGGATCGGTCCGGGAGGCGGCAGGTTTGGAGCAAAGTCCTCCAAAAATGTCCGATAATCCAAGTCGCCGACGAAGCAGAGATCCTGACTGTCGGATCGATCGGCAACTGAGAGCTGCATTTCTCTAGCCATGGATCGCACCTGTTCTTTAGTAAATTCGGCCAGTGGAAAAACGGTTCTGGACAATTCATCCTGTCCAAGCACGCTGAGCACATAGGATTGATCCTTCATTCGATCCCTGGCTCGAAACAGGTGATGAGTCTCGCCATCGTATAAAATTCGGGCGTAATGTCCGGTGGCGAGATGGGTTGCGCCCATGGCCACCACTTTGCTGAGAAGGAGGCCCCAGCGGATGATGCGGTTGCACAGGATACAGGGGTTTGGCGTGACGCCTTGCGCATAGCCGTCGATAAAAGAATCCACTACGTGCGACTTGAATTCGGATTGCATGTCGAGGGAATAGAATGGGATGCCCAGGTGGGCGGCAACCGTTTTCGCCCTGGACATATCCGCGGGGGAGCAACACCGATTGAAATTGTCCTGACCGGGGCTCCATAGACGCATCATGACGCCGAACACATCCTGGCCCTGGCTTACGAGTATTCCAGCGGCAACGGAGCTGTCGACGCCACCGCTCATGGCGACAGCGATCTTACGATTCGACATCTGGGTTACTTCTGGCCTGGCGAAGTCGCTCAACGAGGGAGGGGAGAACGTCGACGAATCTTCGAATAGACTTCGTCGTTGTCGAGCGACCGACCGTCACGCGGAGCGCACCCAACGACCATGCTTCAGGGATATCAAGCGCGGTAAGAACTTCCGACGCTTTGGTGTTACCAACCTTGCAAGCAGATCCAGAGGAACAAGCGAAACCGGCAATGTCGAGCCCGGAAAGCAAGTTGTTGCTGTCAATGTCTTGAAACACAAAAGAGGCATGGTTGGCAAGCCTATTCTGCGGAGGTCCGGTGAGAATCACGCGATCGATCTTTTCGAGGGTTTCGTCGATAAGCACTTTTTGAAGAGCCGCGCAGTGAGAAGTGACGGCATCTTTTTCGGTCTCCGCGATTTTCAAGGCTTCTGCAAAACCCACAATTAAAGGAATGTTTTCAGTTCCCGCTCGTCGGTTCGATTCCTGGCCCCCGCCAAGTTGTATCGGTTGAATGGTGGTTGAGCTGCGGACGTACAATACGCCGACGCCCTTGGGCCCATAAAATTTGTGGGCGCCGAGCGAGAGAAGGTCGACGGCAAGATTACCCACCCTGATGTCGAGATGATTGGCTGCCTGCAAGGCGTCGACATGGAAAGGAACGCCGTTTTCCCGGCAGATCTCCCCGATTTCTCGAATGGGGTTTATGGAACCGACTTCATTGTTGGCATACATCACGGACACCAAAGCAACGTCATTGCTGATCAATTTCTTTAGATCTTCAGGCGAGACGACGCCATGGCTATCTATTGGGATCATCGCGAGATCGAAGCCGTGTTGTCGTTCAAGGTTCCTGGCAGTTTGAATGACGGAGGGATGCTCTACCGGGGTCGTGAGAATACGATTTGCGCCAGAGCGTTGACGAGCCTCGACCGCAGTCCCGACCAGGGCGAGTGAATTGCTTTCCGACCCGCCGCTCGTGAAGATGATTTCATCGAATTTACACTCAAGGACGTCGGCAACATCCTGGCGGGCACGATTGAGGGCGCTCTCAGCTCGCTGACCCCAGAAATGGAGCGACCCGGGATTGCCAAAATGGTCATGGAAGTATGGCAACATTACTTCGATCACTCGAGGATCCACGGGTGTCGTAGCAGCATGATCGAGGTACGTTCGAGTGTTGGACATAGGTCGATTCTAACACGTTGAGTGAGGTGAAGATGTCCGCCTGGCTTTGATTAATGAGCCAAGAAAAACAAGTAGACGGATCAATGCAGGTTATAATCAGCGCGGATGAAATAAAATCGTGGAGGCAAACACAATGCACACAATGATCGAAGCCGTCCAGGGGATCGAGGTGCTCGACTCTCGAGGAAATCCCACTGTAGAAGTCGAGGTCTTTTTATATGATGGCAGTTGGGGGAGAGCGATTGTTCCTTCTGGAGCTTCTACTGGGGTCCACGAGGCGTTGGAACTACGAGACGGAGATGAAGAAAGATTTGGGGGAAAGGGTGTTCTGAAAGCTGTCGAGAACATCAATGAGGAAATCGCGGAACATCTTTTTGACCGCGATGCGACGGAACAGCGAGACATTGATCTCTCGCTGATTGCTCTAGACGGCACCGAGAATAAAGCAAGGCTGGGTGCGAATGCAATCTTGGGGGTCAGTCTTGCGGTGGCCAAGGCTGCTGCGGCATCACTGGGTATCCCGCTTTATCGGTACATAGGGGGCGTTCACGCACATGTCTTGCCTGTGCCTATGTTGAACATCCTTAATGGGGGTGCGCACACGGGATGGCAGTCCACGGATGCACAGGAATTTATGATTATGCCCGTCGGAGCGCCATCATTTTCCGAAGGACTGCGGTGGGGGGCGGAAATATACCACACACTCAAAGATGTACTTCGAGAGAAGGGTTATACCGCGCTCGTAGGAGACGAGGGTGGATACGCGCCGGCTTTGAAATCTAATATCGAGGCCATCGAAATTATTCTGGAAGCGGTGGAGAAGGCCGGATACAAACCCGGGGAACAAATATCCATTGCTCTGGATCCAGCCGCCTCGGAATTTTATGAGCAGGATGAAAATGTCTACCACCTCCGCAGCGAGGGTAAGAAGCTGAGTGGATTAGAGATGGTAAATCTTTATGAGACATGGGTTAATCAGTTTCCAATTGTCTCTATCGAGGATGGCCTCGCGCAGGACGATTGGGAGAGCTGGGAATTGATGACTGCCCGTATGGGTGATCAAATTCAAATCGTGGGAGATGATCTGCTGGTCACAAATCCTGTGCGCGTTAAGAGGGCGATTGAAGAAAACGCTTGTAATGCCTTATTGGTGAAAGTTAATCAAATCGGCACGCTTACGGAAACCATCGAGGCAGTCGAGCTATGCAAGAACGCCGGGTGGCGAGCGGTGACATCGCATCGGTCTGGCGAAACGGAGGATGCGACCATCGCGGACCTGGCTGTTGCGCTCAATATGGGACAAATCAAAACTGGAGCGCCGGCGCGATCGGATCGGGTGTCAAAATACAATCAACTCTTGCGCATCGAGAAGGAGCTTGGGGAGAACGGGCGTTATGCTGGCTGGGACGCATTCGCCCAAAAATTCCCACGGTGAATATTTCGCTGGAATACAACTGAATGAAGCATCTGTCATGAGTTCAGTCATGGCGGATGCTTTTTTTTATAGATCGAATTTACGATCTTGGACCCAGAAATTCGCCTTCGTAGGTGGTGGATCCCAATCTTCACTACGGCTAGAAGTGGCGCGTCAAAGAAAAAAATCCCTCCGAATTTCCCAGTCTCATCATAAAAATTACCTTGATTTGATCCTCGTGCTATATTTCCTACATCAAGGGATGAGAAAACAAGTAAAGAGGCGAAAAGTCACCGGGCATGCTCCGGCACAGTGGATATATAATTCCCTCGATGGTATTTGAGAGCAACATAATGTGCTCCACCAGGCCGTTTTTTCGGCGCGCGCCAAATCGGCACGTGAGCTTCGTCGTCAGGCACAGCAGGATGGGTTGAAATGAAATTCTATTCAGAAGAATTTCCCCTACCGGAAGGCTTTCAGACCGATGAGTTTATCTTTCGACCTTTAAGAGTATCGGATGTTGACCTTGATTACGATGCGGTGATTTCCAGCGGTTCAATGCTGCGTGCTTGGAGCCAGAGTAATTGGCCCGCTGATGGTTTCACGCCTGAAGAAAATTTGGCCGACCTCAGGAGGCATGCGCGGGAGCATCAAGACAAGAATGCCTTTACCTATACCATTATGAATGCGGAGGAGACGTTCTGTCTCGGTTGTATTTACTTAAACCCTCTGATCCAGGAGATCGTTGACTTAGATGTTTGTGATGTTCCCGCTAAAGATCGGGAATTCTTCGCTGCATCGGTCAGATATTGGATTCGAGAATCCCTGGCTACGGAAGAATTCAGCTTCGTGATTCTGAAAAGTCTCATTCAATGGCTTGATTATGAATGGTGTTTTAATTGTGTCGTTTTTCCTTTGGCAATCACCGATTCCCTGCAAGCCAAACTGTTGGTCGAAAGTGGCTTTGTCCTTATGGGGGATGTCTATGATGAGCCACGGATGAGCCATTGGAAAATCTACAAGAAGGTGCAGGGGTAATTCATAATCCCATCGCTGATATGCTAAAGTTTGCTGCCCTGGCCCAGGGACATATGGTGAATTTACAGGTGAAGAATATGAAAGAAATTTCGGGGAATGATAACGAAGTGTTGATGGAACTCTGCTTAAAATCTTTCAGGTGACTTCTCCACAATGGATGACTGTAACGACGGCGGACTTGAAAAGGACCTCGATGATAAAAACCGCGCTTCAAGCAGATAAGATCCATGGACTAATCTTCGATGTGGCGATTTTTCTCGGAAACATCGCCTTTATCGGATATGTGCCCAGACTTGGAGATGAGGTTGCAGAATCAACCGCTGGCATCCTTCTATTGCTTGCGGTGCTGACCCAAATGGCAGGGGCCTGGTGGAAGAGAGGTTTTCTTGCTGAGCGTCTTGCCCGCAGCGGATACCCACCGCCGCGCGGCCTGGCAAGGGGCTTTATGGACGTTCTGATATTTTTTCATTTTCTCCTGTTTTCAGTGATGACACTATTCGCCTTCGCTCTGCTAGGGATCTACGATTTGGGCCGTTCGGGGGTATTCTACAAAGGCGATATCTGGGTGCTCATCGCATTTATGGTGGGCGCGTTCACCACCTCTCTCGTTCGGTCAGGCGAGCGAAAAAGGGAAGTCAGCGCCAACTCGAAAAACAGGCCAAACTGGCTGGAGTTCGGCGCGGATGGATTGCTGTGGGTGTCGGTGAGCCTGGTGACCCGGATCTTTTGGGACGGCTTGATTTGGCTCATCGAGCCAGCGAGCGGGATTGGCATGAGCGGTCAGGGTATCACACTACTCGTTGCAGTAACCTTTCTCTATATGTTTTTCTATCTGCCAGGCCGGTACCTGTTTTTGGTGGAGGATTATCATTCTGTGCTAACCTGGATCCAGGTGTGGTTAGCCATGTTGCCGGTGGTGTGGTTGGTGATCTTCGGATGAGGGGAGAGGGTGGATTCATATAATCATTTCGAAAAGAAAAAAACAAAACCTATGGTCTCGATCGCTCAATAATACACTTCGATCTGGCTAATCGACGTGGTCTACTCGTCTGTAGACCCCTCGTTTGGTACATTAATGATTATCGTGAGGGGATCTCACGATACACGTTTCTCCTGCGAATGAACCTGATCAGGAAATTGATTTCAGCGACGGCGTGGTCGATGATGTGATTGCTGGTACTTATGGGCGAACGCTGTTGTGGAGCGATTTTAGCCAAAACTTGGAGCTTGTTGGAAGAGCAGCGATGATTTGAAAGGCCCTTTGGACATTTTCCTGACCTTGTCATCTATCCCTCTTCGATCCGTGCAGCGAATCTAGGTTCCGGCGGGTCTTCATTTGTCCTGCCGCCGCTGGAAGGTGTGCTGCAGAATGGGCATACTTGCCAGGGCAGCTCGAGAAGCCTTGAGCAATGATCGCACTTCTTCTTCAGGCGTGTGTGACAGTGGGCGCAGAGCATCCAATCAGCTTCAGTCCCTCCCCCGCATCCCGGGCACGTTTGCCGAAGTTCCACCTGGGTCAGCAGGGCTTCCTCTTCCAGTGTTTGCTGATAGGCCTGATCGAGCGTGAGTGGCGGCCGAAGGATGAAATAAAGAATCGCACCGAAGATATTAAACAGAGCCACGACGATTGCAGCGAGAATGTGGACCAGTTTATCATGGGACCTGGAGCGAATATCCCTGACGGTCCAGAAAATGAGGCTTAACCATAGTGCGGCGAGAAAAGCGCCGAAAACTGCGGTGAGATAGGTGAAGAATTTTCCAACGAATACGAGATCGAACATATGAGCTCTCCTGAAGTGCGCTGATTATAGCATCTGGAGATGCAATTTATAGACCGCGTTGACAGGCATTAAGGGCTGGAGTATAGTCGCATCAAATCGATAAGTTTAGGATAGGAATCATAATAATGGGGGACAAACAAGGGGGTTATCGGATCAGGGATCTGGAATCCAGCCAGCGTCCCAGGGAGAGACTGGCATCACTCGGTGCTACTGCACTTTCAAACGCCGAATTGATAGCGATCTTACTGAGAACGGGAATTAAGGGCATCAATGCCGTCCAGCTCGGACAAAAAATTCTGATGGACTGCGGCGGATTAGCAGGGCTGCATCGCCTATCTTATAGCGAATTATGTCGTATGCGCGGTGTTGGACCGGCAAAGGCGGCACAGATAAAAGCAGCCGTGGAGCTTGGTAATCGATTTGCAGCGAGCACACCGACAGAACTTCCAGTCATTCAATCGCCGGAGGATGCTGCCTCTCTTGTGCTATATGAAATGGGCGCGCTCGAGCAAGAACATCTGAAAGTGATGCTGCTTGACACGCGCAATCAAATGATGAAACTTGTTGAGGTGTATCGAGGTTCTCTCAACAGCTCATTGATCAGAGTGAGCGAGGTGTTCAAGGAAGCCGTACGGGCGAATGCGGCGGCGATTATCGTGGCGCACAATCATCCCAGCGGCGATCCAACCCCCAGCCCGGAAGATATCAGCGTCACCCGTGCCATTGTTCAAGCTGGAAACCTGCTTGATATTGAGGTTCTTGATCATCTCGTGATCGGAAAAAACAAGTTCATCTCCTTGAAATCACGCGGGCTCGGTTTTTAGAAAACGTTCAGGAAATTGATGGAATTTCAGATTCTGCTTCTTCCAAAGGATGACTATTGGGAATGGGTGAGGGCGTGTAAAGACTATGTCCTTGCCTATGGGCCCAATATGACTCATGACCCACATACGGCTGCGAGGTACATGGCGCCGGCGCAGGTGATCACCTTCCCTCTCTTCCCTCAGGGTTTTGATGAACACAAGAATATGGAGCGATGGTTCCAAAAAAATTATTCGGGCATCAGAATGGATCCGATCGCGGCAAGCACACCGCTTGAACTCGCGGATGAACTATCGAGGCGAATTACAGCGGATGATCGTTATGGACAGCGAAAGAAATCCTTCTATTTACTCTGGCCGACGGATTACACAGTCGTCACTCAGGCGTTCGGAGCGAATCCTCAGATCTATGGACGATGGGATATGCCGGGGCATGAGGGTCTCGACTTTCGTGCCCTCACAAACACGAATATCTACTGTTCTGCCGATGGAGAAGTCTATCGGGTCCATACCAACCCTAAGAATCATCCCTACGGTCTCCATATTCGGGTTCGACATAAGAATGGCTACAAGACCGTCTATGCACATTTACGGAAGTATTTTGTTAAAACCGGGCAGCGTGTGAAGGCTGGTGAAATTATCGGAAAAGCTGACTCGACGGGAGCAACAGCGGGCGCCCACCTTCACATGACATTGAAGCGCGATGGATCGACCGAGCGCGGCGAGACGAACTATCCAAAAGACATCGTCGATCCAACGCCGCTTATGGTCTGGCCAAAGCGAATGGCGAAGAGCCTGGATCGACATGGATGGACACCGGGTAAATGTCTGATCGGGGCGCATGGCCGGATCGGTGGGATGATGACCGAGTCGGACCTGGATCAGGTGGCAACAGGAAGGCTTGAAGCGCTGTTTATCGATTTAAGCGAAAGCGAAGATACCATCAACCATCTCCGCAGGATAAACCCTTCCATATTTTTGGCCGCACGGCTAACACGAGATTTTTCGGATATTAAAATCGACCCCGTTATATTTTTAGCGAGGATTGACGTCGATCTGGCGAGGCTCTATCGATTGGGATTACGATACTTCGAGCTGCACACGAAACCCAATCTCCAGGGAGAGGGATGGGGGCGGTCCTGGAAAAACGGAGATGAGTTCGGTGAATTCTTCCTTGAAGTGATGCGAAATTTGAAGACGAGATATAAAGATATCCGCATTGGTTTTCCAGGCATATCCACAGGAGATCAAATTTCAGGTTGGAGGGGTGGCTCACTGCAGTTTTTGGAGGAGGCCGAGGATGCCATTTCACAATCTGATTGGCTGGGCGTGAATACCCATTGGACGGATTATTTTTCCATGAGATCTTTGGAGGGTGGGCGCTCCTACGAGATGTACCTGAAGCGCTATACGGGAAAACTATTAATCATCACAGAATTTGGCAACCCGACTGGCGGAATTGGGGCGCGATCAAGAGGCGAGCAATACTTGGATTATTTTCGGATGCTGCGCGAGGAGCAATCCATCGGTGCGGCGTTTGCTCTTGGTGTCAGTGCCGCGCAGGGATATGAGGCACTCGTTTGGGACAGTGAAAAAGATATCGCCACAATTATCGGCGCTCGAAGTTTTTAATTATTCGGATCTCTTACAGATCGTATGGAGGCCGAGCGGATGCTTGATGTATTGCTCTGCATCGAGGTGAGCCTCAGGCCTCAGATCTGAAGGGCGCTGCGCACACTCGATCATAGCCGTAGTAGGGCGTGCTAAAGGGGGTCCTATGGGCGCTGTTTCGTCTGTAAATAACCTCCCGCAGGGTTGGAACCTGATGCGGGAGGTTCAATAGGTGTTCATATATTTGAGCAATGTGAGCAGGGGTGGAACCGTTTTAGTTTTCCTTATGAAGCTTCCGGTTTACCAGGAAACCTTGTTCTTCCGGATATTTCCATACGCATCAAAGTAACTCACGAAACCATGCATCTTTCCCGCCTCCCACAACCTGTGGGTCGCCTGGATATTCTACGAACAATAGTCGAGCACTTTCTCGATTTCACCGGCTTTAAACCACTTCACCGCCATCCAGCTATCCGCAGATTTTTACTCATGAAGAGTTGCTTTGGCAAGGTTATCCAATCGCAATCTGAAGCCCAGCTCACGTTGGACATGGTCCATGAGATCGGTAGTATTTTCACGAAGCTCTTTTCCGGGCACGAGGTTCTAGGACGATGCACCTCGTAATCAAGACGTCGCACATTAAAGCCAATGATCTCTCGAGATTCATGGATGTGCGCAATCAACTTGGGAGCATTATATTCCGTAAACCGGATACAGTTCGCGATCAATCTGCGTCCAGCAGGACTGCTGCGGCGAGGCCCATCCTGTCGATGTGAGACCATCTCCCGCTCGCTAGATGTTTCGTTTCCAGATCAAAGACATACGTGTGCCCCGTCACTGCTCGCTCTCCGAAATCGTCTTATCTCTAAGGCGGCGATAGAAGAGGTAGCTTGCTCCGACTAGAACCAGGGTGACTGGAAGCGCCACTAGAAGCAATGAAGAATCTATTGCGATGGACGCTTGGTCCGAAAAATGGTAGTCGATCCACTCAGCCTCAAGCTGATTGAGCGGACGTTGGAATACGCGCTGGACGCCCCCTTCGCACGACGCTCCCTCCTGGTAAGCATCGAACAGAGCGGCAAATGCTCCAACCCCGTAAATGTCCTTGATGTATTCAACGAAGGATGCGCTCTGTGCGTAAGCAAGCAGGGCTTGATCGTTGTCAAACGGAAAGGATGCGCACAGGGATGATATGGGCATAAGTTTATGAGCATGAAATGCATCGTCCAGTGCGGTTGGGAAGAGGCTGTTAGGCGTGATCTCTTCAATGGTCGCCAATCCTTCATTCAACCAGGCAGGAAGTCGGTTATAGGATGGGCCAAGTCGCTGAGCGAGCAGAGCGTGCGTGAATTCGTGAGGGATGTCTCGTTCCAATTGAACCATGCCCTCGGAATCCGGGCTGGCCGCAAGAAGTATGATACCGTTATTGTCGAATGAATGTCCGCTGATCCAACTTGATCCGTCAAGCTGGAGAACCTCTTGAAGGTCGCTGACTGTGGGGTAAAGATAGATCTTGAGCAAATCCCTGGCAGGGAGGGCAAAATCATCGAGGATCGAACCGAGAGCATTCTCTGAGACGTCTACAACGGCCTGTCCAAATTCCAGGTCTCCAATTTGCCAGTGGATGCGTGTCTGCGAACCCTCCAGGAATGACCAGAACGCCCGATTGTCGATGTAGTCGAGCGTCTCTTGAGGGGTGGTGATCGTCTGCCCATCCGCAAACTCGATTTGCCACCAGTACGTGACCGGCGAGAAGGGCCGCCAATTGACCACGTTCAAATCGAGCCGTGCTTCTGCCTCCCATTCGCTCTCAGAACTTTCAAGAACTGCGAGTATGGATTGGGTGATCTTTGAGCTTTCAGGATGCAAGAAAAGGATCACGTTTTCGATGGGTTCCCGAGAAGAGATCTGAGACCGGAAGGTTGCCTTATCTGCGAAGGTGTATTCGATCTCCGTGATTACTTGAACGACCTCGGTTTGCGCATAGCCAAGAAGGGTATGGCTCATTAGAAAAACTGAGAATAGGATGAAGTACAACAACTTCTTTAAAATGGTCAACCTCCTAGCACGGCCAGGAGCGGCGTCAGAGTGAATGGACTGACCAGGGTCGAGACAAGCACAGCACCGGTTACAAAACGGGGCTCGACATCTAATTCCATGGCAATGATTGTAGACATCACGGCAGTTGGCATTGCAGATTGAAGAATACCGACGTTATAGGTCACTCCTGAAAGGCCAATCACAGAGGCAAGGGCCCAGCCAAGTATCGGCGAGACGGCCAGCCTCAGGAATACAGCCGCAATGAGGAGCCCCTTGCGTTGAGGCAGGCCCGACTTCGAAATTTGCATTCCAAGGACGACGAGCATCATCGGGACTGAAGCGGCGGCAAGCAGGTTGATGGGTCTTTGGATCGGCAACGGGAGCGTCCACCCATTTGCCCTAAATAGCAGTGCAGCAAGAACGGCGTAGATTAATGGAACTTTTATTGTTCGTAATATTGCTTTGTGAAAAGGCTGCCGACCTGCACTTCCGATCAGTACGCCTAAGGAATTTGTCCACAACGAGCTGGTGACAAAGTAGATGCCAGCCCAAGCCAGGCCTGAAGACCCAAATGCGAATTGATTAATAGAAAGCCCAAAATTTCCAGCATTCATAAAGGCGGTCGACAGCATCATCGATGAACGTGTCGTACCTTTTACTTTTCGGAGAATGCTGAATATCCAGACAATGAAGATCATAGAAAAGATGACACCCGAGGCGAAGCCAACCATTCGCAGGATGTCTTTTCCGTTTAAATTACTTGTGAGCAAAATATTGAAAA
>CAZMZL010000020.1:0-21333 GCA_964570595.1 uncultured Anaerolineaceae bacterium
TATGCACTACTGTAGCATGTTTGGACCACGCGAGTCAATAAATGATTCATTCTGCCATGAGCAGGGCATTCTGCTCCAAGGCATCCTTCGTGGATGACCAGTGGTTTCATGCATGCATAATCCAACATCATGGCTTCAAGATGAGCGGCCTCGCTCAGTATCCAACCTGCTTCCCAAGTTTATGGGAAAAAGCCAGAATACCCTGTAGCTTGCTGCAGGGATGAATGGCAAGCGGGGTATGGGGGTGGCAACCCCCAGGTTTTTCCTTGGAAGATGCCCCGCAGCTTGCTGCGGGGTTCTTCACTGAACCAATATGATCGCCATGCAAAGCGCCTGCCCGCGGGGTCCGCTCCATTGAGCTGTTACATGGCCTTACGCTCGAATACGAACTCGTCTCTCATCTACAATCGACAATCGCCCATCGATCTCCTCTCTCCTTGAAGCTTCCGCCACGCGCTCAACCATTTTTAGAACCTATGCCTTATCCATCCTTCGCAACCGGAACACGATGAAGCCAGGATTCTCCTTCGGCGGGTAAGCTCGGATGTCGGAAAAGCCCCCATCAAGGGTGATTAAGATCCGACCCTCGTCCCTGCAAACACCAGCAATTTCCTCATCACTTGCTCCACCCATCTTCTGATCCAGAACCGATAATGCATCGTGGCCCGCATCATTGAGCCTGCGGGCCACTTCAATGGGAAGATTCTCGTCTACCTAGATTCTAATCACGAACATCTACCCAGGCATTACCACGACACGTTCTCGCGCCAATTCAGCAGCATAAGAAATCGCTGCTGTTATTGCCTCTTCGGTGAGGGATGGGTAGCTTGTCAGGATCCCTTCAAAGGTGTCACTAGACGCAAGGTTATCAAGGACAACGGAGACCAATACACGCGTCCCACGAAAGCACGCCTGGCCATGACAGATATTTGGATCGACAACAATATATTCCTTCCAGTCCACACTCTACCTCATTCCCTTGATTACCTCACATCATTTAACAGATAGGTGGGTCATTTAACTTTATTTTGAACGGGTTCATGCTATCGAGTCCGCCTCCCCCTCCGATTGTTCCAGCATTCGGCTCCGCGTGAAGAGCAGCGGGATCAGCGCCACGAGAAAGATGACGGTGTTGAACAAGACGTTGAAGAGAACTCCATAATAAACCGAGGCTCCGGTGTCGAGCACATACCAGAGGAGCAATCCCCAGAAAATGCAATTCCACGCCCACTTTTGGCGTTGGGCAAAAGGGATCTTTACCAGGAAAAAAGTATAAACTCCCCATCCTGCAATAGTTGCTCCGAGCAGTCCATATGCCCACCCTTGAAATCTCAAGGTGCCTGGATCCGGATCGTCGGAGCCCCAGAAGGCGGGGTTGATGTGGTCGTTGAAGAACATGTCAAACATGCTGGTCGTGTTGAAGAACACCATTCCTGCCCCAAAGAGAATAAGGAGCACCGCAAACACCAACAACCAGCGCTGCCAGAAGATGAAGGATCCCATAGTTACACCTCCAGGAGATGGACGGTCACGATGAGGTTTGTGACTTGCTTTCTGCGGAAAAGGTGATCAACCAATATCATGACGGTAAGAGATCAAAGGAAAAGTTCCCATTACCTACTCAGGACGATCGAGCAACACCCGATCGGAACCGTGATCGATTTCCCAGGGGTAGACGATGTACGCATCCGTGATCGCTGCATAGTAATCGGGTCGTGCGTTGCCAAACAAATTGCGATTGGGATTGTAGTGCAGCACACATGTGTAGGGATATCCGCCTGCTGCGGCTACTCGAGCCCTCACGGCGGTGATCGTTCGACCCGAACCCCAGACATCGTCTACGATGAGAATATTCCGATTGACGATTAGAGAGTCATCCGGGAATTGGATAAATTTCGGCCAGGCCAATAATTTCGATTCATCTTGTTCTGACTGAAACGGAAAATCTACCGCCGCCGTAAGGACGTTCTCGATATTCAAGGCCTCACAGAGCATCCCCCCCGGTACGATCCCGCCTCGAGTGATGATGATCATCGCCTCGAATTCGGTGAGAAATTGAGGGATGATGTGATCAATCAACCCGTGGACATCTCCCCACGTCATGAGTTCTCTTCTCTGGGGCATTTAGATGATCCTGATGGATGAGATCATGATTGCTTGCCGGATTAAGAACAGCCCCATCATCAGCGATTGCGCTCGCGAACGCACCCCATTGGCAAGACAGATAAAGTCTGTCACTCTATTCAAGAACCTTCCTCACGAACGAGCTTTATCACTCCAAGCAATTCTTTCCACTCTTCCTGGAAAAAATGCAATGTCACCGTTCCCAACTCGAGGTGGTACGTGGTCTCGCCATCGGGCTCTTCGGCTTTCCAGACAATGTAGTTTTGTGACTCGGCTAGCGTCGTCGTCACAGGGGTGTTTTCATCCGTCACAGGACCCTCTCCCTTCGCTCTCGGGCTTGTTCATCGCCGAAATCGGATCGCTCATGGATCAATCTCGCAGTGGCGAAGTGCCGGCTCATCCAGTTTAGAAATTGTATACCGTCTTTCATTAAATATCATTCGAATTCATAGGTCTCTTCAAGCCATTTACTGCTTCAGAAGAGACGGATTTCCTCCCGCGCGCAGGAAAACTATTGTGAAAAGCAAGCTCAGACGTCCGGACTTGTATCCCCCTCGATGTCTTCGTCCGTATCGACTCCGGTGGCTCGGATCCTTCCAACCCAACGGCTCAATACCTCTCGCATTTGTTGAGCTCGCTTTGGCTGCTCGATAGGTTCCAGTAAAGGGGGGGGAGGCGTATCCAATCCCACCACCTTTCTGTAGACATACCCGCCCCACAATCGGGCCGATGCGACCATGGGAGCAGCCAGCAGGATGCCCACAATGCCAAACAAGATCCCGCCCGCGAGAATGGCGAGGAAGACGATCAGTGGATGTAAATCAAGATTGACCCCAATGATTTTGGGGGCGAGAAAGGCATTCTCGAATTGTTGGATAATAATGAAGACCACCAATACGATCAGGGTGAAGGTCAGGGGGGAAAGACCCCAGATATTCTCCTCCTGAAAAAGCGTGACCACGACAGCGACAAACCCGGCGAAAATGGGTCCGAACATCGGTACAAATTCAGCCAAACCTGCAATTAGGCCCAAAACAAGCGCGAAGTTTACGCCCAACAAACCCATCGTCACCGAGACGATCAGCGCCATGATTAAGGCGAGAAGAGTCTGCCCTCGCAAGAACGCATTCCAGATTCTGCCGGTCTCAAGAAACAGACGGCTGATATCATCGCGATGATCATGGGGGATAAGGCCCTCTATGGATGACCCGATTTTTCCAAAATCCAGCAGGAGGTAATACGTGATCACCAGAACGACGACCAACATCCCGATGGTTGATGCCGCTGCAATGGCTACCGTTCCCATGACCGAACCGGCTTGAGCCAGCGCCGGACTCAACACCGATGTGAGATCCGTGATTAAGGGGGTGATGTTTACCTGGGAGAGGTCAACGGCATACGGACCGATGATGATGTTTGACATTGCCAGTGATTCGAGTTGTGTGGGTAATGTCTCTGAGATCTCCAGGAAGTAGGCTGCCAGATCGACAACCCGCTGCGAAAAGGCAACCCCCAACCCATAGACGATCCCACCGATGATCCCCACAAGAATGATGAATATGACGAAAGTTGACCAGCCACGGGTTAAGGGGCTTCTCTTGGCCAGCCATGTTGCAATTGGGTGAAGGAAATAGGCGATCATTACGGCAATCGCGAAGGGCACCACGAGGGAGCGGAGTAAAAACAGCGCGAACACGGAGAGAAGGACAAAAATCAAACCGATCGCAAGGCGAGTTCCATGGCTCCAAGAGGGAGAACTGTATGGTTTCTTCGGACTGCTCATATTCCCTCCTTTTCCTTCATCCCTTATGGTATCGCATTCCCCAGTATCAGGACATCAGGTCAAACAACACCTTATTCGTGTGTCTCCTGTATATCATATGCGTTCAGGCTGCCTTGTTATGCGCGTCCGGCATCCTTGGAAAAATCGCGCTCTTCTCAATATTAAGAAGAGCGCGACGTTGTGATTGTGTTCAGGTACTATCTGGCCCATGTAACTGGGAAAATCTGGTTGATCGAATAGTTTTATGATCCGCGGTTCCCACGCCGAGGTCCGCCGGATCGTCCTCCACTGTTGCGACGTTTTGGCTTGCGATCTTTTTCCATGGCCTCCTCAGGGGTCCACCCTTCAAGGACAGCTTGGCGTGAGAGGCGAATTTTCCCTTCACGGTCGATGTTCGTCACCATCACGGTGATTTCGTCACCGACCTTGGCAACGTCTTCAACCTTTTCTACATGCTCTGAGTCGAGCTGGGAAATGTGAACAAGACCATCCATGCGAGGCAGGATTTCGACAAATGCGCCAAAGTCCGTCGTTCGCACAACCCGGCCGGTATAGATTCGACCGACGACGGCTTCCTCGATCAAGCTCTCCACCATCTCCTTGGCTCGATCTGCACTGGGGCCATCGGATGCGGCAATAAAGACGGTCCCATCATCCTGAATATCAATTTTCGCCCCTGTCTCTTCCTGAATTGTTCGGATGACCTTGCCACCCGGTCCGATGACTGCGCCAATTTTTTCGGGATCGATCTTGACGACCGTCATACGCGGCGCGTGAGGCTTCAATTCTGCTCGCGGCTCCGAGATACATCCCTCGATTTTATCGAGGATGAAGACGCGCGCCTCGAGGGCTTGGTCTAAAGCCTGGGACATGATGTCGGACGTGATCCCCTTGATCTTGATATCCATCTGCAGGGCGGTGATACCTGATCGTGTACCGGCGACTTTGAAGTCCATATCGCCCAGATGATCTTCCATCCCCTGAATGTCCGTGAGGATGGCGTAATTCTCGCCTTCTTTGATCAACCCCATGGCGATCCCACCGACAGGAGACTTGATCGGAACCCCTGTATCCATCAGGGCCAGTGTCGATCCACACACTGAGGCCATCGAGGTCGATCCATTGGATGAAAGCACTTCGGAGACCAGCCTCAGGGTATAGGGAAATTCTTCGACAGAGGGCAGAACCGGGACAAGAGCTCGTTCGGCCAGCGCCCCATGCCCGATCTCTCGTCGTGAAGAACCACGGAGAAAACGTGTTTCACCCACAGAAAATGGCGGGAAATTATAATGATGCATGTAGCGTTTATCTTCCGTGGGGCTCAACCCATCGAGCGCCTGACGTTCGCGCGGGGTTCCCAATGTCGCCAATGTAAGCACCTGGGTCTCGCCCCGCGTGAACAATCCGGAACCATGCGCGCGTGGACTGAAGTCAACTTCAGCATTAATCTCCCGGACCTCATTCAGACGACGTCCATCGGTGCGCGTCTTTGTCTCAAGGATCCGGCTCCTGACAGCCTCTTTATGAAGATCTCCAAAGGCTTCGCGCACATCCCCAGCATCCAGTTCGCCGTCTGTGGATAGCGATTCCACGACTTCGGATCGAAGTGCGTTAAGACCTTCGTCCTGCGCTGATTTGGGCAGATCTTCTGCGACGAACTCATCCAAACGATTCTTTAAGAAGGTTCGGACGATCTCTTTGGTCTCCGGAGCGAGCCCCACCGACGGATACACGCGCTTCTCCTTACCGACGGCCGCACGCATTTCATCCTGGATCTCGATGAGGGGTTTAAACGCCTCTTGACCGGCTTTAAGCGCGTCGACGATCGTCGCCTCTTCAACCTCATCCGAGGCGCATTCGACCATGAGGATGGCATCTTTTGTACCCGTTAACCGAAGATCGAGGTTCGATTCGGTTGTCTCCTGGTAACTCGGATTGTAGATAAATTTTCCATCATCGATCGAAATCCGCACCGCACCGATAGGCCCCGCAAAGGGAATATCCGATATCGTCAGCGCCGCGGACGCACCCAGGATCCCGAGGACATCCAGCTGCGTCTCCCCGTCGGAAGAGAGCGCATATAGGATCACCTGTACATCATTGCGCATATCTTTTGGGAAGAGCGGGCGGAGTGAACGATCCGTCAATCGCGACGTAAGAATTGCCGATTCTGTCGGTCGTCCTTCCCGGCGGAAGAATGAACCAGGGATTCGCCCCCCAGCATAGAGTCGTTCTTCATAATCTACGGTCAAGGGAAAGAACCCGATTCCTTCTCGAAGTTCTTTGCTCATCGTGGCCGTCGCCAGGATGACGGTATCACCTTGTTGAACGGTCACCGCTCCACCGGCCTGGCCGGCAAGCTTCCCGGTTGCGATCGAGATGGTCTTGCCGCCCATCTCCGTTGTAAAAACTTTTTCTTCTAACATAATACAAAAATCCCTTTCCCACCTACTGCCCATGGGGGTCAGGGACTGGAGAGCGACTATCAGGAATGAGTGTCTCCAAATTGATAGGCACTCTCCAATTCCCAACCCGCCGCCTGAGCTTGGTGTGCAAACTGTGAGCGTTACATTACGCCCGTTATACGATTGGTACCGTAGAGAAATTAATAAGAGTAGATGGTATCTTTCTCGACCTACTCGAAAGAAACTACTTTCGGCGGATTCCCAATCGATCCGTAAGCGCTAGGTACGCAGATGCGTCTTTTCGCTTTATATAATTGAGATGTTTTCTCCGTTGTCCAACCAATTTCAGCAACCCACGACGGGAGGATTCATCGTGTTTGTGCTCCCGCAAGTGGTCCGTGAGCTGAGTAATTCTGGAAGTAAGAATGGCTACCTGCACCTCGGGGGATCCGGTATCCTTATCGTGTCGGTGAAACTCATCGATGATCTGATCTTTTTCTTCTCTGGTTAGTCCCATGACGTATGCTCCTCTGCAAGTCACCCAGCACATAGTGGTAAAACGATCACCGTGCACCGGTCGAGTCATATAACGGAGCCATTATACCAGAAGCCAACTGGTTCCTAGTTTTTTATTCCGTTTTGGAGACGATTTCTATAAACTTCAGGAAAAGACCCGAGCATGGACCGCACCAATCGTTCCGTACCTTTCGTTCCATCCTCGATCTCATCCAGGAGAAACCTTGTCGTCTCAGGTGGACTGCGCACGGCCAGTTCTTCAAGGAGGACCAGAAGTGTTTTCCATGATTCTCCTCTGGCTCTATCGCTGACCCCGCGCAGGGAAAGCAATATCGTCGGGACATGTTCGTTCTTGCCGCCCTCCAGAAACGCTAAAAGTGCTTGGAGGCCAAAGTTCCGGATATGTGAATTATCCGAGTTGAGCCAACCATCAATGGCTTTCATAAGCTCTGATGGAACACGCGCCCGATACGATCGTAATCCAGCCGACGCGAGGCTAATGACCACCTCTACATCGCCGCAAACCGCCGCCCAAGCCTCGGCCATCGTGAGCACTTCCGATTTGGCATACGAGCCCAGCACAACAGCAGCAAGCCCGCGTAACTCTCGATACCCGTAACCCCACAAGGACGTTGCGATTTCCCGCCAGGTTTCATCATGGTCAAACTCGGTTTTCTCAATAGCCCACTGTAATTGGCGCATCACGGGCCTCGGAACGTGGAGTACACGATGATCATCGTGCACATTGAGCGTACGCTTCGTTCGATCTCCATAAAACTCAAATAGGTCCGAGCACATCCTGCTGAATTCGAGTGGATCGTCAGACCGCTGCAGAATATCCTGTATTTGCTTTTCCAGTCGGGAGGGATCTATCGCCGGCATATCTTCACCATGTGGACGTTAAACTCGCCCCGATTCTCTCGTGATGGACAGTCATCGGCGATCAACCAGCTTGTCATATTTCTTGCGGGCTGAAGAGGCGTGATCAACACATCACCTATTCACTTGTTAAAATGCCGCATGATTTCATAAAAGGCTTCATCAGCATCTTCGACAAAGTTCAGGTGATGAACATTTTCAGGATGAACATAGGGGTGGTCTGGTTCGAGAAAGGGAGCGAACACCTGTCTCCATACCGGTCCTGCCAGGATCAGTGGTCTAACGTTCAGGGCATGAATTTGAAACAGGGACCAGGCGAGCGAAATTTCCGTCAATGTCCCAATTCCCCCGGGTAAGGCAATCAATGCCTCTCCGAGCTCAATCAGGCGGGCCACGCGGTCAATCAAACGCCCCTCCCGAATCTCTTCAGATAACCACGAATTCGGGGCTGTGACTCGCCAGCGCTCTAATTGCTCGCTTGTCACTCCGATGACATGCCCTCCGGATTCGGAAGCCCCTCGGCTCACGGCCTCCATCGTCCCGGTGTATCCGCCTGTTGCAACGGCGAACCCTGCTTCGGCCAATTTTCTCCCCAACGTTTCGGCAGCTTCGAACGGACCATCACCATCGACTGGCGAAGAGCCCCCAAAGATTGTGATCACCCTCCGGTCAGTCACCCAATCTCCTCTCGACGGCAGCGGTCACCGGTCCTAACCACACCCTATCCAATTGATCACCCCTCGTCTCTAAGAGTGGTTCTGGGGAGGCCGCAAGCAGATCTACCCATTCCTGTAAGAATCGCCACATCAGAGCGTGATCCCAGAGTAATTGCCACACATCGTCTTCCCACTCAATGCCGACATTCGCAGCCATTCTGTCCCGGTATCGCTGGATAATGACGTCCGAATTCACCGGGATTGTATCGAACCACCATGCGCTCTTGTTCACGAAGACGAGCAGGTCGATCACGCCTGGTCCAACACCGGTGAGCTGCCAGTCGTACACAACCTGGGTATGGTCATCAAGCACTGAAATATTTCCCGGCCAGTAATCGCCATGCAGCAACGTCATCGGTTGTTCGATGAGCGGCGCGATGACGGCTTCCGCCTGTGAGGTTAACCTTGCAAATATCTCCATACGCCTTGGAACTTTTGCCAGACCCCGGGGACGTCCTCCAATGATGATGCGCTCAATCGCCTGGGTTGCCGCCATGACATGTACTTCGAAATCCGCTTCTAAAGGACGTCCAAGCCAGGGGAACGCTTGAAGGTCTTCACCGAGGTTCCAAAAACGATCGTGGAGCTGCGTCAATGAGTCGGTGGCGGCCAGGTAATCCTCTTTCGACCACGCCTCCGGTTCAACCGCGGGGCTTACCATCTCAAGGATCAACCAATCACCCAGGGGCGATGCCGCAATCAATCCAGGGGTCTTTAATGGCACATGTTCGGCTAACGACTTGTAAACACCCACTTCTCGTCTACCTGCCCCAGCCAGACCCGTCCGGGTGGTTCCCAATGGCTCCTTCAGTACGAGGTTGCGTGTGCCCACATCGCTCCGCCCTCGATAATGCACTTTGAAGGAGGTCACGCGCCCCATGGATGGACGTCCATACGGTAGAGATTGGGATTTCACATCCACGACCACGATGGTTGGGTCGTCCAGATTCCGACGCAACCCAGCCGTTAGATTGGCTTTCGTGAAGGGCCAAATCCAATTCTCATTGGCAAGAAGAACCGCATCTTGCGTTTCCACCTGAAACTTTTCTCCTCGTTATACGCTGGTCGACAGACTTTCTTGAACATCGATCCATGCGTACTGAAAACCTATTCATGATGCGAGGAAGACTTTACATGAAAAACGCCTGGTCCGCCAAGCGGGCCATTGTCTGTCCCGAGTTTTCCAACGGTAGAATTTATTTTTTCCCCTGATGGATCCCCGATCTCAGAACCGTACAGGAAGGGATTTGTATGATCACGCAAACCCAAAAGCTTTATCCGCTCACCAGCTTCTCCCATAATTCTTCTGCAGCTTGTCCATGATTGCTTGTTCCAGATCAATCCCGGTTTCATTTGCCAGTTGCAGCAAATACAATGCTACATCGGCCAGTTCTGAGGCGAGATCCCCCTGAGAGTCGGATTCATCATCCCATTGGAAATGTTCCAAAACTTCAGCCGATTCCAGGACAAGCGAGACGGCGAGATTTCGAGGCGTTTGAGGCTTTGGAGAATCCTGATCATACCAACCCATTTCGGTCACAAAGCGATTCATCTCGGCGGTCAGTTCCTGAATGTCCATAGCCATCCCTTTACGAAAAAAGGCTTCCCACCGAAGATGAGAAGCCCACGGTGGATCTTACTACCTAACGCAACCCACCATTCTTTTCCGTTTTATAACCATTTAGAGGCTGCTCGCTTCCAACCGCCCCGACCCGCTCATGGACAGCGGAGATTGGGGTCAAACCCTGACGCCGGCAGCATCACGGAGTTCTTCTAACTTTGACAGTTTTTCCCAGGGCAAATCGAGGTCATCACGACCAAAGTGACCGTAGGCTGCGATGGGAAGGTACATCGGCTTCCGCAAACCCAGATCTCGAATGATGGCCCCTGGTCGCAGATCAAACAGGTCCAGAACCGCCCGGCTGATCTCTCCATCAGCGATTTTCCCTGTTCCAAAGGTCTCAACGAACACGGAGAGCGGGTGCGCCACGCCAATCGCGTAAGCCACCTGGATCTCACACCTCTCGGCCAATCCAGCAGCAACGATGTGCTTGGCGACCCATCGAGCCGCGTACGCACCCGATCGATCGACTTTCGTGGGGTCCTTCCCGCTGAAGCATCCGCCGCCATGGCGCCCCATGCCGCCATAGGTATCGACGATGATCTTGCGCCCGGTAACGCCCGAGTCGCCCAACGGTCCCCCAACCACAAACCGCCCGGTCGGGTTCACGTAAATCTTCATATCCTCATCGACCATATCAGCGGGCAATACGGGCAGCATCACCTCTTCAATCACGCCCTCCCGGATTTCATCAGGCGTGACATCCGGAGAATGCTGGGTGCTGATGAGGACCGTATCGATGCGAACGGGTCGACCCTGATTGTATTCGATCGTGACCTGAGATTTTCCGTCCGGACGAACCCAGGGGAGAACCTCGGCCTTCCGAACTTCGGCCAGACGACGGGTTAATTTGTGCGCGAGATGAATGGGGAGCGGCATCAGGCTTTCCGTCTCATTGCACGCGTACCCGAACATCATTCCTTGATCCCCTGCACCGATTGTGGCCACTTCTTCTTCGGTGACCTCACCATCACGTATTTCGAGAGCCTCATCGACGCCCTGGGCGATATCCCCACTCTGCTTTGCAACGGCGACCTGGACGCCGCACGTATTTCCATCGAAGCCCTTGTCGCTGTCGTCGAAACCAATATCCGTGACGACTTTTCGAACCAACTCGTCATAGTTGATCTGGGCTTTTGTCGTAATCTCTCCCATCACAAGCACAAAACCGGTCTTGACTGCCGTCTCACATGCCACGCGCGACCGAGGATCTTCCTCCAAGCAGGCATCCAGGACTGCATCAGATACTTGATCGCAGATCTTGTCCGGATGACCTTCGGTGACCGACTCCGAGGTAAAAAAGGTTTGAGGAGCAGTCATAAACGTGGTGCTCATACTGATAGCCTCCTGATAATAATTTGCCCCTTCTATTCGAGAAGGGGCAATGAAGTATCTATCGTCCTCCCTCTCATCTTCCAGGTCTCTGACTGGGGGAATTGGCACCACACCAATGCTTCTGGTAGGTTGCCGAGGTTTCACAGGGCCGGTCCCTCCACCTCTCCGGATAAGAGTACCAAGGGGCTATTCGATTGATGGTGGGGATGATACCACGTGGAAAATTGGGTGTCAATTACTGCATCCCGAAGTGCATCCCGAAGACGATGACCTCTGTAGCACACCGCTCGATAGCTATCACTTTTAGTGATAGTTTGATCACTGTGCGGGACTTGCTCGGGCATAAACACGTGACTACGACTCGATCTCCGTTACAGCACCCTCGAAATCCGCCGCAGCTGGCAGAGTTAACCATTTTGTGATTATCTTTTTGTTTCAATACTCGGAGGGTTGAAGATCTGATGCCGAAAATCAACTTAGTGTCCTATATGAACAGACATAGGACACAGGATATTCTTCAAAATTATTGGATCTGATCCGACTCAGCAATCAGAATTGAGATCAATCTTAAAAGCAAGCACTGTAAAGCAATTGTGGTTTACAAAACGTATATATTAATGCTATAATGTAAACCGATGGATCCGTAAACGAAAGGAGGACACACATGTCGATCGGCTATCGCATCCGACAGGCACGAAAGGCCGCCAGGATGAGTCAGAGAGACTTGGCAGGGGAGACGGGTGTATCGGCTATGGCGGTTTCAAAGTACGAAAGGGATCTTAATACTCCCAGCTCAGGTGTGTTAATCCACTTGGCGGAGGCCCTCAGCGTGCCCGCTGAGTACTTCTTTCGCCCCGAGAAAGTACGCGTCGTAGCCCCTAGCTACAGAAAGCATGCATACTTGGGCGCCAAGGACGAGGATGCTATCATCGCGCGGATCGAAGAGGCACTCGAGCGCTATTACGATGTTGAAAGTCTCTTCCCCGACGAGCAGAATGCACTCAGTTTCGAAAGAGTTGTCTCAACCCTGGAGGAAGTGGAGAATGCTGCCGATGCTTTGCGTGATGCCTGGCAGCTAGGTCTCTCGCCAATTGAGAATCTCACCGAAGTCTTCGAAGAGCATGGTCTAAAGATTGTCCCGATTGAGGGCTTTGATGGGTTTGACGCGTGCACTTTTGAATCTAATGGCGTTCCTGTGATCGCTTTACGTTGTGATGCACCGGGTGACCGCCAGCGCTTTAACCTGGCTCATGAGCTGGGTCATCTGGTGCTTGGGATAGCAGAAAAGCTGGACGAGGAAAGAGCGGCAAATCGGTTCGCTGGCGCATTTTTAGTGCCAGGAGATGCAGCTGAACAAGAATTGGGGTTAAAGCGGAAAGCGCTGAGCTATTCAGAGCTTTACCTCTTGAAGCATAAATATGGAATGAGCATGCAGGCCTGGATCTATCGCGCGAAGGACCTGGGAATTATCACCCAAAGTGCCGCGAGAGCACACTTTGCAGAGTTTCGGAGAATGGGTTGGTACAAGCAAGAACCCGGGGACCCGCTCGCGCCTGAGGAACCCCGTCGCTTTGAACGCCTCGTACATCGGGCGCTGGCAGAGGACTTTATTTCGCGCTCCCGTGCCGAAGAGCTACTTAAGATACCTATCGGGGAATTGTGGCCGGAGGTAATTGATTTTTATGCGCCCGTCATTGTCGATTCTGGTAACTGATACCAGTATCTGGATTGACCTACACCATGGAGGGATCCTACCCGAGTTTTTCCGACTGCCGTACCGGATCGTTGCTACAGACCTGGCCGCGAACAGGGAGTTTCACCGCCCCGGATGGCAAGTGCTAGAATCCCTGGGACTTGAACTCGTAGAGCTCGACCCCGATAAGGTGGTTGAGCTCGTTCAATTACGCGAACGGTTTTCGGCATTATCCGTTGCAGATCTATCGGCTTTCATCGCGGCACGAGAGCTAGACGGGATCCTGCTTACAGGTGACCAAAAATTGCGCAACCTGGTGGAGGGATATGGCGGGGAGGTACACGGGATCTTGTGGTGTCTAGATCGTCTTGTAGATTGCGAAATTGTAGCTCCTATGGAGGCAAGCAACAGCCTCCAGCAAATCGCGATGAAGGGGGCGAGGTTGCCCCAGCGAGAGGTCAACCGTCGACTCGTTGAATGGGGAGCACAGAATTAGATTCGACAAGGGGTAACCGCGAGAGAGCTTATGATAGATCTGGAATGCACAAGAAATAATCTGGTGGTGTACGTGGCCGGCGTTTCATTTCAGCTGCGCATGCTTCAGGGCTGTCTGATAAGTAAAGCGCACCAAACTCGTTGGGAGAGTTATACCTTCCACCATGAAGCAATGCACCATCCAAACTCATGATGGATTTCCTTCTTGTTCTGTGAACTGCTCGGTACCAAAAAGCCCCGCTAAAGTTACGGAGCTTTTGTCGATTGATTACCTCCCGCTAATGCTCTGTTTAAATTAACGATCCACTGGACAATAATTTTGACTCAATCCACTCGAGAAAGATGCTCGATTTCCTCAAACCCGCTCTTTAATATCGACTCCAACGCCTCCGCAGCCCGGCGATATCGATCCAGCGAACCTCCGACGGGATCATCGAAGTCGCTATCGTCTCCAGCTAAACTCCTGAACAGAACGATCCGATCGGCGAATTCCGGATAATGAGCTTGAAGGGCTTCTTGATGTGCTTTCTCCATCACCAGCACCAGGTCAACCTCGCCGAGCAGTTCTCGGGACGTCGCTTGCGAGAGGTGGGCACTTATATCAAGGCCCCGCTCCTCCATCGCCGAACGTGCGTGATCGGTCGCTGGGTGATCTGGGGCGGCCCAAACCCCGGCCGAAGCCACCTGCCATTCGTTTTCCTCGTCTCGTTCAGCGACGATGCGCTCAAACAACGCCTCCGCCATCGGGGAGCGGCATTGGTTTGCAGAACATACAAAAAGGACTGAATTCACACATTCTCCTCACAGCTCACTGGTGGAAGGATGACGGGTCAGGAACGGCCCAGGATGTGCAGGTGTCGATACAATTCCGCGCCAGAGACGAGCGCCAGACGGCCATCGGAGTCGTCGGCAAAATTCTTGCAGGACCCTGTGAAATCCATCGTAGTTACAAGGTAGGCGCCCATACAATCGCGGCGTGTTTCCATCGCCTTCAACAACGCCCGCGCCTTCGCCACACCCACGTTTTTATGCGTCTTGATACATCGTACCAAAACCCGCTCGATCTCATCCCCAGATTCTCGCCAGGCGAGCAGGTAGCCGCCTTCCTCATCCGGCTCATCGAGTGGTTCGACGTCAGGGTATCCCAGGGCTTTCATCAACGTCTCCACAGCCGCGATGAGGGTGTCCGGAGAAAGTTCGGATAATTTCGACCGCAGGACCGATGTCCCCGGCAGGATACCCGTCCCGGAGGGAGGCTTGACGGCGACTCGAGTTGAATGACTTCCCCGAGGAACTTCCACGATATCGTCCATCCAGTCGGCAATGGTCAACCGATCTTCAATCTCGTTCGGTCGTGTCCCCTGAGGTACGTCGCCTGGCAGCAGACCTCGATGCGTCATGATTCGATGAAGATTCTCGTCAATGGTCTCCGCCATCCAGAACTCGTAGATATTAACGGGTATCGCGGTGAAGATGTCAGGATAAAGACGTGCCTCAGCCCTCAATCGATGAGCGGAATTCCAACTGTGGTCGAAATGTGCGATATAACTTGCTTCGACCAAGGGTTCCCCATCGGTGCGCGCACCCATTTCAAGGAGGAGCACATGCCAGTGCTCCTGGTTGCGAAATGCATCGAGAATCTTCGTGCGGCGATCCTCGTCGACATCGGAATCAAGGAGCAGGACTCCATAGGGTTCCAGGATGGATTGCAACCGCCCCAAACCGGATTCCCGGAAATGACTGAATACGATGATTTTCGAATCTGCTGCAGCGATTTGTTCGACCAGGTCAATCAACGCTCTCACTTTTGCGCTGTTCAGTGAATCTCCCGGGAAATTAAGAGAGGCCTTGATGCGATCAATGGCCGAATGGATATGCGCCGTCGTGACCGCACTCCCCATCTTCGAGAGACGATGCCGTTCCTCTGCGAGCACCTCTTCGTAGGCATGCCTGTGGGCGGGATCGAGGTCCAGCCAGATCTCCTGCCGTCGAATGCGCGGCAGTTCATCCGCAAGCTCGGCTTTGGTCCTTCGAAGCACATAAGGACGAAACCTCCGGCGCACATCGGGGAGGGTTAGACCGGCAGTTCCTTCCACTTTCTCGGGGGTTAGAAATCGGAACAATGCCAACCAATCATCGCTTTCCTCCGGCAGTGCTCCTGCAAGAGCCCAGCGCCGATCAGCAACAAGCCGCATGAGGGCTCCGGGGAATTGCTGAAAATGGAGCCCGGTGGTGTGCACCCCTTCCAGTATTACAAGATCAAAATGCAGTTCATCACCATCAAGCACGCTGTTCTCAAGGTCCTCCGTGAGCGTCTCATAATCCGTGAGATAGACATGGGCCCTGGTTTCCCAATCCAGAACGCGTACCTCGGGTTGACCATGAACGATGTTTGTGATGACGCCCGGCGCCCAAACAGCCAGGGTACGCGCCACCGTTCTGATCCCACCCTTCGTCGTACCGATGAGCACTCGCTTTACTTCACCCTTCTGGATCAACGCACATAATGCCACACATGCAGCCACGGATTTCCCTGCGCCGGCATCATCCGCAAATAGAACGGCATCCCCCCCATGAAGCGCATTGATCGCTTCAATCTGTTCCTTCCTCAAAGGATGAGGAAGAATGAGCGTGGAAGTTTCGGGGCTCAACACCGACGGTTCAAGCAAGGGTTGCATCAACTCCAACCTCGTCGGAGCATCGACGACGAGAGGATGACCCTGCTCCCAGATGGGTCGATAGGAGCGCCGGATAGGATAGGGACCGGATTCATCATAAGAACTTCGATCCGTGAACAATCCACCGTAAGGGCCAGGGTCTGGAAATCGATCGAGTTTATCTTCGGATTCACTTAACCGTTCGAGCACCGAGGGCGCCAGCGCAATTTCGAGCGACGGGAACGCCACAACTCCGATGTCGAACACGATGGAGGACCCCAAATGAAGATCTACATCGATGGAGAATTGTTCATCAAGGAGGGATAACTCCGCGGGGGACGGAAGCGGGCGAGTTGTTGCAGGTTTCAGACGGGGGTCACGCACAGCCCCGATCTCCGGCTTTTTGAACGGCGCGACCGACCGACCCGTGCGTAGCCGTATGGGGGACAAAATCAGGTCCTCTTCTCTTCCCCGACTTTCAGTTTGTGGGCTTCCTCGAGGGCATTTCTGATCCGGAGAAAGGGCTCCATAATGTTGCGCCCACGCAATCTCCTCGGGAGCATGTCACGACCACTTTCCGCCTCTTTTTCATAACCGGGGAGCGCCTGCAGCACATACTGACCATCTACGGTCGCTCGAACCCACAGCACGGGGGTGTCAACATGAAGACGAATTTTAAGAAATTCCGCATCCCGAACGAGCACCAAATCGGGCGAAGATTCCAGAGCCGTGAGCATCGGCAGCCCGACCAGGTCGTTGCAAATATACTCATGGAGGGTATCTCCATAAAGCACTTTCTGCAGACTCGTTGGACGAATGGGACCACTGACTCGAAATTCAAGGGGTCGCGTCAAGGAGTCGGTCACAAGACACCCACCTCGGATGGCCTCCCCCTCTTCAAAATTCGCTAAGTCAAGGAAGGAGATGACTTTATCTTCAGCATTGCTCTCCATCGAATTGGTCATTGGCACGCTCTCCCCAAGAAATTCAAGATCGCCGCAAGATCATCCATGATCTTGCATCCTCATCAAATGTAGCCCCAATAATTCATTCCTGCAAGTGACCGAGAAGTCCCGGTGAACGATGATGCATTATGTACTATACAAAAGATATCAGGCTGAAACCAACAGTACATTGGTATTTCATCAAGAAGAAGTCGGCAAGGGCGGCATTTGGGGGCCGGAAATCATCAGGTGCTCCGCAAGCGCCGCCCGCAGCGCCACGCGATCATCCCAGGGGTACTCCACTTCGCCAAAACACATCGACTGCTCGTGACCTTTGCCACATGCGATGACCAGGTCACCCTCCCGAGCCATCTCAACAGCGATGCGCATCGCATCCCCTCGATCGGCCACCCGCCAGAAGCTCACCCCCTCCACCCCACCCCTTGACGCGACTCCGTCCGCCATTTCTTCCAGAATAACCTCCAAAGACTCCGTACGCGGGTCTTCAGCGGTCAGGACGGTAAGATCGGAAAAATCTGCGGAGGTCTCCGCCATCAACTTGCGTTTCTCACGATCGCGCAATCCGGCCGATCCGAAGACGGCGATGACTCGACCGGCAGCTAATGTTCGCGCAGTTTCTAATGCCCGCCGCAGCGCGTTGGGCGTATGGGCAAAATCGACGATGGCTGTGAAGGGTTGACCCATGTCAATGATTTCCATACGACCGGGTACGCCCTTCATCTTCGCAATTCCCGCTGCGGCTGTATCCGGTGATATTCCACACCCCTCGACCGCCGCCGTATGTGCCGCCAGACAATTGGACACGTTGTAGGCCCCCAGAAGGGGACTCTCCACCTGAACGTCATAGCCGCGAGCCTTGATGCGGAACGAAAGTCCGCCCCGAGAACCTCGAATGTCGTTCGCCTGCACCAGCCCCTTCCCCGTCGTCCCGTAGGTAAGCTTCTTCCCCTCGACGACGGATTCGAGGTATGGATATGATTCATCATCCACATTCAGGATCGCCGTGTTCAGCGCGGCGCGGTCGTTTTTCTCACTGAGGCTTAGATCGATGAAGAGCTTCGCTTTCGCCTCCCGATAGGCTTCATACGAGCCATGGTAGTCCAGATGTTCGTGGGTGATGTTCGTGATGACCCCGAGATCGAAGTCGCATGCCGACACGCGATGCTGCGCCAGCCCATGCGAGGTTGTCTCAAGGATGCAGTGCGTGATCCCTGCATCGACCATCTTGCGCAAATAGGCATGCACATCGAGTGCATTTGGCGTCGTGACATGCAAACCGGTGTCCAGAACATCCGAACCGATGACCGCATTTACCGTCGTGATAAGCCCGACCTGGTGCCCGGCTTCACGAAGGATCTCATAGAGCAGATTGCAGGTGGTGGATTTTCCATCGGTCCCCGTGACGCCGATCATATACAGATCGCGGGAAGGATGACCGTTCCAGGCCGCGGCAAGTTCGGCAAGGGCCTTCCTGGAATGATCGACTTGAATATAGGGAACGTCGATATCGAGATTGGGCACTTCGCCCAGGACGGCGACCGCACCAAGCCTGTGGGCATCGTCTGCGTAAGCATGTCCATCATACGCATCGCCCTTCAGGGCCACAAACAAACTGCCATCGACGACCTGACGCGAATCAGCGGTGATTGCCTTGATGTCCAAATTCGGCAAACCGCTGATATTCGTTACCTGGATATTTTCAAGAAGTGTTCGAAGTCGCATCGAGGCGATGGCCTTCGTCCACACATTACGTGTCGCAGGCCGTCATCCCTCCAAGGGCCTAATGCAAGCTCTGGCGCAATCCCTCAAGCTTCCCGGCAACGGAGCCATCCAGGACTTTGTCACCCAAACGGATGACAAGACCGCCCAAAATGATCGGGTCCACATAAAACGTAATCGTGGCATTTTCGCCGAGTTCCTTGACGATGTCGGCCCGAACAATTTCCTGTTCCTCTTCGGTCAGGGGAAGTGCACTGGTAACCTCTGCGCTTGTCCCGCTGATGCTTTCCCCTTCGAGGGTGATGACTTTTCCGGCTTTCACACCGCTGAAGAATTCCTCGATGAGCGCGTGCTGCCGTTTCGAGTCGAGCGATTCGCCGATGATCTTCTGGGCCGCGGCAATCGACAAAGCTGCGACCTGCCCGCGCAGCTCGCCCAGGACGCGAATCTTCTCACCCTCAGCATCTTCCTGGGCAGCAGCTCGGATCCCAACAGCTTCGGCCTCCGCAGCCTCGCGAATCTCACGCCGAACTTCTTCCGCTCGCTCCGTGGCCTCTCGGACGATCCTTGCAGATTCTTGCTGTGCGTTTGAGGCGATTTCCTCGGCTTCTTTTTCAGCGTTGGCTCTCGCTTCCCCCGCGATGCGCGCGTCTTCGAGACCTTGTGCGATTTTCTCTCGACGAGTCTTGAGCATATTCACAACCGGCTTATAAACCCATGCCGCCAGGACGACCAAGACAATCAAGAAATTGAATATTTGGATGACGAGGTAACCAAGGTTGATACCTAAACCTTCCAAAGGACTTCCTCCTCTCGATGTGTCTTTACTAGCCTACAAACAAAATGAGCATTGCGACGACGAGTGCATAGATCGCTACCGCCTCTGCAAACGCGATCGCCAGGATCATATTGGTCTGAATCATTCCTGCCGCGTCTGGATTACGGGCAATTCCCTGCACGGCGCCGCTACCGAGAATCCCGATGCCGAGACCGGCGCCCAACGTACCGACCATGGCCAGGCCAGCAGCCAGAAATTTCAACCCCTGGGCTATTGCTACTGCAGCTTCAACATCCATATTTCCGCTCCTCTGTCACGATCTGAGTCTTCAATAAGTCTTTCGGATTTAATGAAGGGTGGTTAATGCGCGTGCGCTTCCTCCCCTTCGTGGTCGTCATGGGATTGCGTCGCCATCGACATGAACACGAGCGTGAGCATCGCAAACACAAAAGCTTGAACACCACCCACGAACAGCTCAAGGAACATGACGCCCGATTGAGCTGCAACAGGAATCAAAGTTCCGATGATGATGAGAAGAACCCCGCCCGCGAAGATGTTGCCAAAAAGTCGGAACGAGAACGACAATACTTTTGCCAGTTCTGCGATAAGCTCGAGCAGTCCGACAAAAATATCGATAAAGGGCATAATGACGTCGAATGGACCCAGATCCCTGCGAATCCACATGCGCCCGAAGTTCTTGAACGCAAAGAACTTCGAAAAATATCCCGGTCCCAGCGCACGAACCCCGATCACCTGGGTCATGCCGACCGAGATCAACGCAAGCGCGATCGTGAAATTCAAATCCGAGGAGGCCGGTCGTACGAAGCCGACGAACCCGGAGAGCTCGCCTTCCTCAATATGAGATCCCTCTTCATCCGGGCCAGCCTCAACCTTCTCCTTCAATGTCCTCACGCTGAGGCTTCCGAGCGCAAACAGTTCTTCTGTTCGATACACCGGCCCACCGTGAGCCGGTTCGTGAAGACGACCAATCGATTCGACCCCTGGGATTAGTTCGATGTAGTTGACGGTAAGGACCAGCAGAAAAATCGTGGCCATCCAGGGGAAGATGTGCTTGCCCCACTTCCCCGCGGTCGACTCTGCAAGACCGTGGAGGCCCTCGATGAGCAGCTCGATCACGCCGGGGATGCCGCTGAAGAACAAATTGTCACCGCGAGAAGCTCGCTTCACCGAAATGGCAACAAGGAGCAGCAGGAAATCAGCGATGAAGGTCGCGATGAGCGTATTGGTGACGAACAATGGGCCCAGAACTGGAAGATTAATGGGGCCGAAGACGGGTTCCGCAGGAACCTGAATATGCGGCGAAACGATCGGTGATACAGCACCTACAGCAATGATATTTCCGACGATGATCAGAAGGATGATCCAGCGGTATTTCCCCGGGATCCGTCTCTTCTTAGTCTGCTCGGTGTTTTCCACCTTCTCGATCCTCCTCCGAATGATTGACGACTGCGGTCTCAGACAGTGTCTGTATGCGGGGAGCCATGGACAAGACGACCCGCACCATGATGTAAATTGTGAGTGGAACGCTGGCAATCACCAGAATCAGGGTAAACAACGGTCGGGTTTGCAGGGCGTTGTCCAGCAGAATCCCGCCTACCAACGCCACTGCAATGATTACGATCGTCA
>CAZMZL010000021.1:0-20945 GCA_964570595.1 uncultured Anaerolineaceae bacterium
TACCCAACCCCCACCCGGTAGTAAACCACCGGCTCTGGGCTCAAGGGAGCTGAAGCGTCCTATTTCAGCCCGTGAGGGCTTTCGCTCTGAGCCTGACCATTCGGGGTCAGGCGATTACGATCTCCGGACTCCACAATCTTCTACGGCTGCCAACGCGGGTGGATGTCATCCGCAGGATCGTTCGTAAGTCTTACGATGCGAGAGCCGTCCGCGTTCATGATGTAGATTTCTATGTTGCCGTCACGGTCGGAAGTAAAAGCGAGCTTCTTCCCGTCAGGCGACCAGGATGGATCACCCTCATTGGCGTCATGGTTGGTAATATTGATCACTTCTCCCTCGCCTTCGACATCGAGGATGAATATCTCCATATTGCCCGTGCGATCGCTCATGAATGCAACCTTTGTCCCATCCGGGGACCAGCTCGGGTTCAAGTCAAGAGCTTCATTGTTGGTGATATTGAATTCTCCCCGGTCCGGTTCTTTGATGTAGATCTCCGGATCAGCATCGCGTGCGCTCATGAACACCACCGATTCGCTATCCGGGGACCAGGAACCATAAAGATCAAGGCCGAATCCCGAAGAGATTCGTTCCACTTCTCCACTCGCCAAATCGACGACCCAAATTTTTGTGTTTCCCGGGACTTCCAGCTCGCCCCCTTCCATAACCCTCCGATAGGTACGGTTCGACGAGAAGAGGATCCTGGAACCATCCGGAGACCAGGCAGGCACGACGTTATAGCCCCCTCCGTCGGTGATCCGGTTGGGTTCCCCTCCCTCCGAGTCCATGATATAGATGTCCGGGTTGCCATCTCGTTCGGAGGTGAACGCAATCCGAGCTCCATCCGGCGACCAATCGGGCGTGCCATCGTAGGCTTCATGATCCGATAAGTTCAGGAGGTTTTCCCCAGAGGCATCCATCAGGTAAACCTCCGCGTTCCCGTCTCGATAGGTCTCGAAAGCGATCTTACCCGCAGGGGCACCGAGCGCAGAACAACCCGTGAGCCCGAGTACTGCAAGCATTATTATTCCTGCTGTTTTGTAAAGTTTCTTCATATGTGAATACCTCACCTGTGATAAGAAATGGGCTCGGGGAGCTAACCCCGAGCCTCCTCTTCAGTCTCAATTGTAATGGCTACTGCACGAAATATCGTGGTCTACCTTACTTTAGGTCGTGCCACGCATTCGGGGGTCAAACGCATCGCGCAAACCGTCGCCAAGGAAATTGAATGCCAATGTCACGAGCAAGAGCGCAAATGCCGGTATGAAGACCTCATGGGGGAAGGTCCGCAATCCCTGGTAAGTCTCAGAAATCATGATGCCCCAGCTTGGCGTCGGCGGATTCACCCCCAGGCCAATAAAACTGAGAAATGCCTCCAGAAAGATATAGCCCGGGATGGCTAACGTCTCCGCAACGATGCAGGGACCCAGGATGTTGGGAAGCAGGTGTTTCGAAATGATGCGTCGATCGGAGGATCCGACCGACCTGGCCGCCTCAACAAACTCCTTCTCCTTGTAGGAAAGCGTTTGCCCGCGGGCGATGCGCGCCATTCCCAGCCAATTGATCATGCCGATGGCGATAAACACAAAGAGTATGCCGCCCATCGAATTGTCAAGGTCCAGCAAGAAACCGGCGATGCCCCCGCCTTCACCCCCTTGGCGAGAGAGCGCCTTAAAGTAAACCTGCATCAGGATGATGAAGATGATGAGCGGGAATCCATAGAGGAAATCAACGAAGCGCATCATGATATTATCGACACGGGCGCTGGAGTATCCCGATATCAAACCATAGGTCACACCGATGATAAGGCTCACAGTTGCGGCAACGATGGCTACCGACAGAGAAATTCGAGCCGCATACAGCGTGCGGCTGAGCATATCCCGCCCAAGGTAATCGGCGCCAAGGAGGAAGAACTTCCCGTCTTCGGTCATCGTGAGAGGGCCTTGATCGTGAGCCTTGAAGTTCACCTCGGCAAAGTGATAGGGTGCGAGGAGCGGCTGCGTCTCGTTCCCCGTAAAAGTGGAAATGATGAAATCGTCCGCCAAAACAGCCACAAATATGACGACAATGAGAAAAATCCCGCCTGCTACAGCTATACGGTTCTTGAAAAGTTGTCGGAACGCATCCCCGACCGGGCTGCGGCCCTTACGCGGCTCTTCGATGGTTTGCTGTCTTAACTCATGCGGCGTATCTTCGATGGCCATACTCAGTCCTCGACACTACGATATTGAAAGATTTTGAATGGGTTACTCATAGCGGATGCGCGGATCGAGCCACGCATAGGCGATATCTACAAAGAGATTGGCAACGACTAAAAGCAATGAATACAGCAGCGTCACACCCATCACGATGGGGTAATCGCGGTTGTTGATGCTGGTGACAAAATGCTTCCCCATCCCGGCGATACCAAAGATCTGCTCGACGACGAACGTGCCGGTGACGACCGCAGCGAAGAGCGGACCGAGCACGGTCACGACCGGTATCAGGGCATTCTTCATCGCGTGAACGAAAACAACCACACGCTCTTTCAACCCCTTCGCCCGCGCTGTGCGTATGTAATCCTCTCGGATGACCTGCAGCAAGCTCGCTCTTGTCAACCTGGCGATGACTGCGGATAACGCCGTCCCGAGCGCAAGCGAAGGCAGCACAGTGTGCGACCAGTATTTGTACGTCATCGGCGGCAAAAAGCCGAAGGTGAATTCAGTGTAGTTCGCCCCCCATCTGGCTGTTGGAAACCAGCCTAAGACGAGGGCGAAAAGCCAGATGAGAAACGGTGCAAGGACGATATTGGGAATGGATACCCCGAGTATAGCGATAAAAGAGCAGCCATAATCCACCGAGGTGTTCTGCCGCAACGCTGCGATCGTTCCGGCCGGGATTCCGATGAGAATGGCGATGATCATCGAATAGGTACCCAACTGCAGCGACACGGGGAATGTCTGCTTAAGGATGTCTGTCACGGTGAGGGAACGGAAATGAAAGGAAGGACCCAGATCGCCGCGCATCAGGTCCCACACCCAGGCGCCGAACTGCTTCCACAGGGGCCAATCGAGGTGATACTTGCGCTCGAGGTTGGCGACGACGCTGGCGGGAATGGTGCGGTCGCCGGCGAAATCAAAAGGGCCTCCGGGCATGGCTCGCGCCAGGAGAAATGTGATTAACATAATTCCAAATAAGACCGGTATAAACCAGACGATACGTCGGACGATGTACCTGCTCATACGTCACTCCACTTCCGCACTATGGGCAAATCAACCGTACATATTGAAAGATAGTCTCGATAGACTTGAACAAGGTGGCTGTGAGCGCAAGGCTCACAGCCACCATAGTTCTTTTGAAAGATCGCGATTACTCAGCGAGCTCCCACGAGTAGAAATGTATCTTGATTGGATCGTAGGTGCGTGTCAGTTCTGGCTTGGACACGTTCACCGCGGTGTAGTAGTAAATCGGTGCGATACCGACGATCTCATCGATGAGCAGCTTTTCAGCCTG
The DNA here is from genome assembly GCA_964570595.1 of uncultured Anaerolineaceae bacterium. Lineage (GTDB taxonomy): Bacteria > Chloroflexota > Anaerolineae > Anaerolineales > E44-bin32 > E44-bin32. The sequence goes on from CAZMZL010000021.1 coordinate 3,490, forward strand.
CTTGTAGAGAGCCACAGCCTCATCCGCGTCTGCCACCTGGGCAGCCTTGGTGATCTCGGTGTATTCGGCAATCTTGTCACCGACCTGCGGATCATCTACGCTCAAGCGAATGCGGTTGGCGCCTGCTTCCGGATTGAAGACTTCATGCATCCAGTTGTTGGCGTGCGGGTAGTCACCGCACCAACCGAGGCGGAATACGGCCGGAACATCGTTGATGTCCGTCGTCGCGCGAATGGTGTCAAGGTAGACGCGCCATTCCTGGGTCTCAACACTGGCATTCATCTTCGGGAATGCTTCCAGCCACATGGCCTGGATGGCCTGGGCGATGCGGGCGTGACCTTCGCTGACATTGTGCATTAAGAGAATGTCGAGCCCCTCGCCATCGGGATAACCGGCCTCGGCCAGAAGTCCCTTGGCTTCCTCAACGGCTGCTGCGTAACCCGTGCCGCCCATGTCCTCGGGCAGCGCCCACGGAGCGATATCCGTGTCGAACGCGGCCGTGCCGAAGTTCAGCGGGTTGGTGAATGTGTTCGCAGGCAACTGGCCACCCTTGGTGACCTCTTCGACCAGCGTCACGCGGTCGATTCCCATGGAGAGCGCCTTGCGGACTCTAACGTCGTTCACCTGGTCCTTCTGTGTGATGAACCCGTAGTAGTAGGTGCAATTGACGGGTGCGTTGTAGAGTTCTTCGCTCAGCACGGAATCGGACTTCACACGATCGATCTGATCGAGCGGCACGCCGGCGGTGTCGATCTCATCGTTTTCATACATCGCGAAGGCGGTTGATGCCTCTTCGATTGTGTAGCTGATGATCTTCTCGATGTTGCCTGTGGCGATGCCTTCGCCCCAGAGCGGATAGAAGGGGTTCTTCTCGAGCACAGTGTGATCACCATGCACCCACTCGGTCATCGTGTACGCACCACTGCTGACGGCGAAACCAGGTTCGACCCAGCGGTCGCCCTTATCTTCGATGATGGGCTGATAGGTGGGGTACAGGTTCGCCATCGTGACGACGGCGGGGAAGAAGCCCGCGCCGAACTCAAGTGTGAACTCTACGGTGTAGTCGTCCAGCGCCACGACGCCCATGGCATCGTAGACTTCCTGGAAGTCCTCGGCATCTGGATCGGTCACGTTCAGCGTTTCACAGCCCTTGACGACATAGACGAGCCAGGCGTAATCCGAAGCGGTGTTCGGATCACAGGTGCGCTTCACGCCGTAAACGACGTCGTGAGCGTTGACCATGCGGGGGTTGCCCTCATCGTCGAGCACCTGCTCGATTTCACCGGCGGAGGTATTGTAGGTCACCCAGGGGACATCATCTCGAAGATTGAAGGTCCAGGTGAGTTTATCCTCTGACGCGGACCAATCCGTCGCGAGCGAGGGGATAATCTCCAGCGTCGCGTCATCCTGATCCGTCAAGCCTATGAAGGTGGAGCCGATGAGTGCGGACGAGGTGGTGTCCGTCGTCATCGCGGGGTCAGCGGTTGGAGGCTCCGTGCCCCAGTTGTGGTAGAGGGTCACTGTGTCGTCCACCTCGACTTCGGCGGGCACTTCTACGATCACCTCGACGGCTTCGCCCTCAACGATCTGTGTGATGATGACTGTTTCAACGGCGGGGGTCCCACCGCATGCAGCGAGCACAAAGGCTGCGGCCAACAACAGCGCCATAACATAAAAAGACTTAGCTTTCATGGCGTTCTCTTCTCCTTCCAAAGAGTATTGAACGTTTTTCTCGGATTTTTTCAACTTCGTTTTCTGGTTGTCCTCCTTACCTTTCTCCCGATGCCCTCACCTCCTCTCAGTTTTTTTCTTCAAGATACCGCTCTAAACCATGTACTTCTAACCATTGATTCAGGTTCAAACCAAATGACACGCGACCCAGTGATTGGGTGCGACTTCACGCCACTCCGGCTCTGCTTCGGCGCAAATATCGATCGCCAGGGGGCAGCGCGGGTGAAACCGACATCCACTGGGAGGATTGATGGGGCTGGGCACGTCCCCTTCCAGGATGATGCGCTGCCGCTTGCTTTCTTTGGCAGGATTAGGGATGGGAACGGCAGAGAGCAGCGCCTGTGTGTAGGGATGAAGGGGATGCGCGTACAACTCATCACGCGTGGCAAGCTCGACGATCTTCCCCAGATACATGACGGCGGTGCGATCGGAGATGTGCCGAACCATGGATAAGTCGTGGGCGATGAAGAGATACGTCAACCCGAAGGTCTCCTGCAAATCTTCCAGCAAGTTGACCACCTGTGCCTGAATGGAGACATCCAACGCAGAGATGGGTTCATCACATACGATAAAGTCCGGCTGCAAAGCGAGTGCACGGGCGACGCCGATGCGCTGACGCTGTCCACCGGAGAACTCATGCGGGTAGCGGTTGATAAAATATGGGCTGAGCCCGACGAGCCTAAGCAGTTCTTCGACGCGCTCGTTCCTCTCCTTTGAGTTGCCGATCTTGTGTACCTCAAGCGGCTCGGCGATGATGTTGCCGATGGTCAGACGGGGATTCAGCGACGCGTAAGGATCTTGAAAGATCATCTGCATGTTGCGGCGCATCAGACGCAGCGCTTCGCCCTTCAGCGCAGTAAGATCCGTATCCCCGTAGAACACCTTTCCCGATGTAGCTCTGTGCAGTTGGAGGATGGTCCGGCCGGTGGTTGACTTGCCGCAACCGCTCTCCCCTACCAGCCCGAGGGTCTCGCCTTTGCGGATATCAAAATTCACCCCATCGACGGCCTGAACTGCGCCGACCTGGCGCGAGAAAACGATCCCGCGAGTGATGGGGAAGTGTTTTTTGAGGTCTTTAACCTTTACTAAAATTTCCTGGTCGGTCATCGATAATCACCTGTCTTAATATCAACCCAGCAGGCGATCCTGTGGCCGGGTGTGATTTCATCTAATCCTGGATTCTCATTCCAGCAGCGGTCCTTGACGAACATGCAGCGAGGTGCAAAAGGACAACCCTGAGGTAGTTCGTATTGTTCAGGCGGCAAGCCTTCGATCGACATGAGCTTCTCACCCGGGCTGCCATCCATCCTGGGCAAGGATTGAAGCAGGGCATACGTATAGGGATGGCGTGGGTCTTCATAAACATCATTAATCACCGCTTCTTCAACGATAAAACCCGCGTACATCACGATGATTCGGTCGGCCAACCCGGCAATGACTCCCAGGTCGTGGGTAATCCAGATGAGCGACATCCCAAATTGATCTCGCAGCCGTTTCACAAGATCGGTGATCTGGGCCTGGATGGTCACATCAAGCGCCGTGGTAGGCTCGTCGGCGATCAACAGCGAAGGATTGCATCCCAGCGCCATGGCAATCATCGCTCGCTGACGCATACCGCCCGAGAATTGGTGGGGGTAATCTCCAAGCCGATCGCGCGCTTCCGGGATCCCGACAAGGTGGAGAAGTTCAGCAGCTCGTTCCTCTGCTTCTTCATCGCTCATACCCAAATGGACCTTGAGCGGCTCCATAATCTGAAATCCTATCGTAAGCACAGGATTCAGCGAGGTCATGGGATCTTGAAAGATCATGGCAATCTGGCTGCCCCTGATCTCGCGCATCTCGTCTTCTTTTAATTTGGTGAGGTCTGTATCGTGGAATATAACCTGTTTCGCGGAGACTTCTGCCGGAGGCTGCGGCAACAGCCTCATTACAGAGAGCACAGATACACTTTTTCCACACCCGCTCTCACCGACGATTCCCAGGGTTTCACCTTCCGTCACATGGAAGCTGACCCCATTGACTGCAAATACGGTGCCCTCCTGAGTATGGAACTGTGTTGCGAGATCGATGACTTCTAATACCCGATTTGCCAAAGCTCTCTCTCCTGCAGTACCAAGGCCCGGCATGCAACCACCCAGCCCGTTGACGGCTTCCTCTCCTTCAGAAAGGATCTGTAAAGTTAATGAAAAGGACGACCTAGCGACTCGAGTCGGAAGCACACTGTGATTTTGCCCGCATAGCTTAATGGGAATCTGATCCACTCCGCAAATTTGGAGGCAGAGCTAATTTGGGACTCAATGGGTTGGGAAAGAATCGGAACCTCCGGGAAGTTCTTCAACGCTCAGGCAACCACTGAAAAATAGTTAGCTCCCATAGCTAAGGAGAGTTCGTCAAGGAGCTGTACGGATAGATCCGCATAATTGGCGTAGTAATGGGAACGATCCGCTCTGCTGACGTCGCCCGAGTATATCATGGGCTGTGCAGTGGGAGCAATAGATGGTGAAAATATTTCAACCAGCAACTCTTGCAGCGCTACGGCGACACTTCGATAACTTAAACTCTGAGTAAATTTGTTTTTCGCCACCGTCTCAAACAGCCTCAGCTTCCCATCGGGGGGAGGCGGAACGTCCTGCACCCAACGCTTGAGTATTCGACTTATAGATAAATCGACCCTGCCGTCCGACAAAGCCTCACGTGGTTTCATACAGTACCTCACGAAGTTGATCTCGATGAATACCCAATTTTTTCTTCAAGTCATTGCGGGCATAATGCAGCCGTGATTTTACCGTTCCCACAGGAATTTCCAGTATCTCGGATATTTCGCCCATCGGCAGATCATTGATGTAATAAAGCACAACGACGAGACGCTGTTGAATCGGCAGCGAAGCAATCGCCTCACGCACCCGCATCCACTGTTCGTCTCGCTCAGCCCTGCAGGAGACGCTCGGTTTCTTCTCTCGTACGAGATTTTCTGCCATCTCATGGATGATGCGCATGCCGCGACTGTTACGCTTGATCCAGGTATACGATAAATTGGCCGTCATGCGGTACAACCATGGCTGGATCGGACGCTCTGGATCGATGCGATGAGCGAAGCGAAATAGACGCAGAAACACATCCTGGAGAAGATCCGAAGCCGACTCGGGATCATTTGTGATCGAGAGCGCAGTGCGGTAAACCAGGTGGCGATAGCGGTCGTAAAGCACGCCAAGCGCCTCCAGGTCTCCATCCTGAAGCCTTTGTACCAGATCTCGATCGAGTGTTTTTTCAGAAAGGGCCACTTTCTGCATACCTACCATAATATACTGGTTTTAATCATATTTGGTTCATGAATGTTCGTGAAAATAATCACCCTAACAATCCTCGTCGGCGCCATACGACTCAATTGCCCACAAGTTGCTGAATGAGAGCGGGTCCACATTCACCCCACAGATGTTCGAACGAGAGGCCACGAACCTTGGGTGTTGAAACAGCGGGACAGCCGGAAGCGCTTCACGAAAGATCTTCTGGGTTTCAGCAACATCATCTTCATATCCACGGATGCCCGGTAAACCAAGCAGAACACCTTCACATGCCCCCTGGTATTCCGCATCATTAAAGCCGCTCACGTTGATGCCATAGGGATCCTCGTCGGAGGGAATATCACCTGGCGAGAACATCTCACAAAGAGGTGTGATCCAATCCGGCCAGGACCATGCCACCATCCCAAAATTTCTCCCGAATACCCGTCCGTCCGGCCAGGGTTCGGTCAGGGATTCTGGATCGAGCATCTCAATCAACGCCTCGATCCCACACTGGGCGAGATCGCTCTGGATCTTTCCCGCCATCTCTTCCCTGATGTCGCCGGCCGCGGTGAATAATGTGAACCTCAAAGGGACCCCATTTTGCAGCCCCGGGACCCCCAGCGATGTTCGTACAGAACTCTCCGATTCCGGAGATCGCCTCCATCCCACATCTTCAAGAGCCTGGATCGAAGCTTCCACGTCATAGGATATCGGTGATAAATCCGAATTGTAGAGTGGATTGCCTACACCAATATACGAATCGGGTGCGACACTCAACCCTCCCCAGATCTCAGCGATGATCCCGCTTCGATCGATGCAGCCGGCTATTGCCGCTCGCGTGGATGCATCTGAAAATATCGCCTCCTCATTCGGGCTTGAAGGTGAGATATTGAAATCGACCCGCTCAATCACTGCGCCCGGCGTTACGCTCAGTTGAAGCCGTCCCTCGTCTTTGTATTGAGCAAGCAGCTGGAGGGAAGATGAATCAAGGAGCGATTCATCTAAAATGTCGCATTCACCCGTGAGCAATTGCTGGATGGCGCCGGTCGAATCCGATCCAAGGAATCGGTACATAAGTCGATCAAATTTTGGCAGGCCTTCCGACCCACGAAAGTAGCTGCTGTTCTTGGTGAGCAGGAGATGATCCCCGTTTACCCACTCATCAATGACATATGGACCCCAACCGAGCGGTTTTCGGGCGGCATCCTCGAGCCGGGCGAGTTCAAACGCCGAGAACTCGCCGAGCTGGTGCCTTGGAAGCGGTGACCAGAAAAGCGTTCGATACTCCGCGTCCAGGAAGCCGGGGATCCCCATCCACCGGATCGTCAGATCGTTCACGGCCTTATAGCTGGATGTCCGATCGATAAGATACTTCGTCGTTAGCGTATCAGCATCTTTGTCGAGATCAAAAGAAAACACAGAATCATACGCGGTGAGGTCTTCGCCATCCGACCAGAGAATATCGGGTCGCAGGTTAAATTGAACCGCCATTTGATCCATGACGACCTCATCACCCTGAAACACTTCGGCGCAATCCTTGCTCCGGCAGGTCGAGGGCAGGTAAGTCTTGCCCGGCCTGAGATTTTCGGCCTGGTAGGTGATGGGGTTGAAATACGTATCTCCCTCCATCACGGCGACGGGCTCGATCCTGGCATCCTCCGCGATAGACAACTCGGGGACTCTATCCAGGATCACGGGATGAACTTCGTAATTGAGGATATCGATCGGGCCATCATAGATGGCCTGGAAGATCGCATTTGTCTCCAGGCTCGTATCGCCGTACAGGTAGCTCTGGCTGTACAGGTACAAGGATTCGGGTTCATCCTTTAAACAAACGATCAACGTCTTCGGTGGAGGAGGCTCAGCCGTAGGTGTGTGAATGGCGCTTTCCTCAGTCCCACCAGGCGCTGCGGTAAAAGGGATGTCGATGTCGGCCGGCGCGCCGCAAGCTGTGAGCACAACAATGAAGATGAATAACCAGAATAGAAGTGGAGCCTTACTGTTTATTGAGCTCATGATGTCCCCCTTGTTGGATTGGTTTTCCCCGATTCATGAGTGTATCGATGTAGGCTTGATCGTCCTCATCCAAAACTGCTTCGTCCAGCAAATCCGGGCGTCGGGAATAGGTCCTCAGCAGCGACTGTTCCCGACGCCAAGCAGCGATCCGAGCATGATCACCAGACCGCAGGACTTCCGGAACTTTCCACCCGCGGAAATCCGGCGGCCTTGTATAGTGCGGGTGTTCCAAGAGATGTTCGGAATGGGAATCCTTCATGGCTGCGTCTTCGTCGCCAAGAACTCCTGGCAGAAGTCGGGCGGTGGCATCGATCAAGATGAGCGCCGGGAGCTCTCCGCCGGTGAGCACATAGTCTCCAACCGCGATTTCATCGGTCGCAAGGTATTCTCGCACTCGTTCGTCCACGCCCTCATAGCGTCCACAAATTAATGCGATCCGATCGAGACGGGCGAAATCCTGAGCCAACGAATGGGTAAATGAACGACCCTGAGGCGTCAACAAGATGATTGGGACATCCCCGCTCGAATCCGCCAGAACGTCTTCAACGGCATCGAAGATCGGCTCCGGTTTCATCACCATGCCCCCCCCGCCGCCGTAAGGTTCATCATCCGTCGTTCGATGTCGATCCTTCGCATATTCTCGGATGTTGTGAACCCTGACGTCGATTATGCCCGCTGCCCTCGCCTTCCCCAGGATGCTCGCACCGAGATAAGCGTCCAGAACATCAGGGAGAAGCGAAAATACATCAAATTGCATCTGAACATCCCTTCAAGTGAGGTCCTCAATTGGGGATCGTTACAGCCTCCGGATTATACTCAGGGAGCTGGCATGTTCCAATAAACCCGGGCATGCTCGAGGAGGGTATCACCTAGAAATCATTCATCATCAGCCCATCGATCAACGATGTTTGATGTGGAATCGGGTTACCCCCCCTTCCAGACGCAGGCGCGGCCTGCGCGTTTAGGGCGCCACGATAACCTCCCGCAGATTTGGAACCGGGAGGTTTAAGGTCCGACCTCATCATGCCAGGGTTGACGCTCATTTCAGCGGCTAAAGCGCTCAAGAGAACCATCATGGGAATTTCTCGCTTCGCTGCGAAGGAACGAACATCCATATCATCGCGAGCGTCTTTTTGCGAAGCGATCTCCCTCTGTGATGCGGGGGATTGCTTCCACGGTAAAGCTGCTTCGGGATGACAGATCCATGGTCATCGGTGGTCCACAACATCCTGTGTTTTGTTCAATGGGGGAGAAACTTCACACAAAACCAGTGTCTTTGCAGGCCGCCGCCTGCCATCCGTCACTGCGCCTGGAAGGCTCTACCCTTTTCACCACCAGACGAGAGCATCCGGCATCGCCACTTCGCCAGAATTTCCTTTGTCACGGAGAACCCAAGCGGCGGTAAAGCGTCGGATGGGAAAAAGCCCACTTCAGCAGCATCATCGCCCGCCTGTGGGAATCCCCCATCGACATCCCCCCTGTACACGATAACAATGTCGGCCCCGCCCGGATGTGATCCTGCAAAATAGACATCGAGGAGAGCTGTGATGCGTACGATCAGCCCGGTCTCCTCCCGGCATTCTCGAACGCCGGCTGCAGCCGGGTCTTCGCCTGCATCCACAAAACCGGCGGGCAAGACCCATTTCCCCTGATGCGGCGTGGTCGCTCGTCGGACAAGCAAGACTTTTCGATCGACTTCTACCAGGACGCAGGCTGCCACTTTCGGATCCGCAAAATGCACATGCCCGCAGGAAGAACATTTTGGCCGAGACTGACCGTCTTTAAGCGCCAAATGTAGATGGTGTCCACACCGCGGACAGAATTTGTAATTCTCTTGGGAAGCTTTCACGATCGACGGCGCAGGAAGATCGTGAGACCGGTAAGAACGAGGATCACGAGACCGAGGGAGATCTCGAGGATTCTAAATACGGAAATCCGTGAGACGCGGGAGGATGAAATCTCTGTCCTGGAGTCGACCAATTCTCGGCCAAGGAGGGGCGCTTCCTCCTCCGGAGCGCGAGAGGCGGACTCATCCACGTCCTCACCATCGGCGACCGGTGGTCGTGGCTGGGTCGCTGACAGGAGAGGCGATTCCGGTTCAGCAGACAGGGCTTCACCCTCAGCCTCCCCGGGCATGGCTTCTTCCGCAGCGGCCCTCCCCTCCTCAGCCGCATTCTCCTGGGAAAAACCCCCTTCGCCACTGGTGATGGAATCCGCAAGCTCCTTTTGAGCTTCGATCCCATCTTCGACTGCGCTCTTCATCGTTTCGTCGAGTGGGACCAATTGTGCAGCAGGTGCGGCAAATTCCATCTGGGCTTCCATCGCCGGAGCGCGACCCCCCAATAATGCTCCGCTTGCGAGCGCATCGAGGCCGACCAGGATTACAAAGCCGACCGCAGCGAGCGCTGTCGCAAATCGAAGGAGGGGGTACGCAGCTGATTTTTCTCGGATCCCGACCATCTCTGGTGTGAGATAAAAATTCCGCGGTGGGCGGATCTCAGGCAGTGAACCCATCAGCATGCGCGTCGTATTCAATTCTTCAAGCGCCCGACGAGCCTCGGCGTTGGCCGCGAGCAGGGATTGGATGTATGCCGCGTCTTCAGGCGAGAGTTCGCCGTCCAGATATAGGGACAAGTGCTCGACTTCGCGGCGAGAGAGATCTTGGTTCATTCTAAATTACCCTCATCTCCAAGACGAAGTTCGTTCGGGAATAGTTCCCGATACGTCTTCAGACATTCTCTCAGTCGCTCGCGAGCGCGAGCAACCCTGCTTTTAACCGTTCCGATTGGTTTTCCAATAACTTCAGAAGTCTCGCTGTAATCGTAGCCTTGAACGTCGACCAGAATCGCCACGATCCGAAATTCTGGCGGCAGGTTCTGCAAGCACCCCTCAATCGCCCGCCGAAGTTCCGAGCGCTCCGATTCGACTTCCGGGTTTCCCGCAGGAGGGGATGAACTCATCGACTGAGCAGCATCCAATCCGATACCCTTCTCCGTGAGGTCGTCGAGGGAGGACGACGGACGGCGCTTCAAGCGGCGGAGTTCGTCATAGCAGGCGTTCGTGGTAATCCTGAGAAGCCAGGCCCGAAATGATCCACCCCGGTATTTTTTCAGCCCTTTGTACGCCGAGATGAACGCTTCCTGGGTGGCATCTGAAGCGGCAGCAGGATCGCCCATAATGCGATAAGCGAGATTGTATACTCTGCTCTGGTAGTGCAGTACGAGGCGGTTGAAGGATTCGAGATCCCCCCGCTTTGCCTCGTGAATAAGTGCGGTTTCATCCATCACCCTTCCATCATAACCTGCGCTCATACTCCGCACAAGCCAGGCTCTCGATTGTTCGTTACGTGATCGTTTTAAGTCAAATGTCTACCCAGGATGACGGATGGTCTGTGAATTATCCGATCGTATGATTGGACTGCCCATGGGCAGGTTGGACCGATTCTGCTGATCGTTGGGGTTAGAATTGACCGGCATCCCAACGATGAACGCAGCGATGCCCTTTCCGTAATGACGGATGGATTTCCATGAAGAATCCCTTATTCTGATGGGGAACCGTCGATGCCCTCGACATGGACACATCATGCCTCGGGGTGGGTTGAGGAGAATAATGAACGCCGATCAACAATTATTGGAAAATGCTCTCCGCAAATCCCGCGCTGAAACCTTTCGGTTCGATCCCAAATTACATTTGCGATCCCTGGAAGATGCCCTGGACTTCGTCGAAGAGCGCGGGTTTGTCACGCTGTGGCCCATCCAGGGTATCGATTTACCCAATCTGTGGAGCGCGGTAGCGGGGGATCGTCCAGTTTCATCGGACCACGACGATCCCGGGCATGTGACCTGGGGATGGAAGGACAGCATGCTGGATCAACGTCGTTGGTACTACGGAAAACTCCTGCGCGGGAAAGCCACATTGGTCAGTCTCGAGGTGCTCCCCAATTTCTATGCGCTCTCGAAACGTGTCGCGGACATCGACGATTATCGTGAGGCATATCATGCCGGTCATCTGAGCAGGGAAGCGAGACTCATCGCCGAGGCCATCCTTGAGCAGGGTCCCATGAATACGGTGCGACTCCGCCAGATTACGCATCTCACAAGCAAGAAATCAAAATCAAGGTTCCTTCAAGCGCTTACGGATTTGCAGCGGGGATTGTGGATTCTTCCTGTGGGCGTTGCTGACGCTGGATCGTGGCGATATGCATTCATCTACGAGCTATTGGATCGCTGGTTCCCGGAAATCCCCGAAAGAGCACACCGCATAACGGCCCAGAAGGCGAGAGCCTCGCTTGCTGCCGGTTATTTCAAATCGGTGGGCGCAGCCGAGCCCGCAGGGCTGCGGAAAGTTATGGGATGGTCCAAGGAGAATACGATGGAATGCATCCGCAATCTACACGAGAAGGACATCCTGCTCGAACTCCCTGATGGAAGATGGGCATGGAGGGCGTGGCTCCAGCAAGTTCCTTGAGCCTTTAGCCCTTCCTGTACGTATAAAGTACAGATCGAGTGGTTTCGATTACAATTGAGGACCATTGGCCTGAAACCAAATTGCGATAAACAGAAGTAGATGCGTTTACGTGTCAGGCAGATTTTTACAAATCCATGAAAAAAACTACGAAATCATTCTACCTCTTACTCTTCTTCATCTTCACGCTTGCCATAAGCGCCTGCGCTGCCCAGCCCGAACGACTCTGGATTAAGACCCCCGGATGGAGCAGGGCGCAGCTTCTCGGAAACACGCGCGTCGGGGATCCGGTGCAACTCGCTGTAAGCGAAGAGGGTAATGTCCATATCTTCTTCATCGCCGCAACAGAGGATGGTCCACGTTTGCACATCCAAAAAATGGACAGGGATGCCAACACGATTTGGACACAAACATTCACGGAAATCGAACTCTTTAACCCATCGGAACCCAAACTCATCCTTGACGGGGAAGTTCTCCATCTCTATTGGGTCATGCAGGGTAGTCTCTATCGATCCCGGGTCGACACAAGTGGAGGCATTGTCTCCTCACCCGAAGTCCTTTCCGGGAAGAAAGCTGTCAAGACCTACGATGTTGCACGAAGTGAGGACGAAGTTACGATCTGGTTTTCAGGAACCGAAGATCAGCCGGGGCTTTATACCCTGCAGGATGGAGAGATTGTCCTCGTTGATCGTGACGGCTTTCAAGTCGATATTCAATACGACAGAAACGGGACTCTGCATGTGATCTGGTCGCGTTCATCGCCGGATGGGAACCGGTACGATATCTATTATGGCGCATACCCTGCCGGCAGGTTTGAACCCGGTTTCGCAAAAATCGCAGCCTCCCCTCTCGTTTTCGGCACAGTGATTTTCGAGGGGCCGCACCTTGGGCTTGATCGGACCGATGCCTACATCTTCTGGTCCATCACACACTTGAGCGGGGAGGAAGCTGGAACCGCCGAGACTCTCTACACCCACTTCCCGATCGGGCATCCCGAGGTAGCGTCTAACGAGAAAAACCTGACGGTGCCTTATTCGTATGACCTTAATTATGAGGAGATGGAATCCGATGCTCCACCCACCGGGGAACGTGTACATCTCCAGGAAGGTTTTGTGGGAGGTGGTCGGTATATTACCCAGGTTAATCCAGGTCCGACCGTGGGTGATGAGTTGGTCGTCGCGTTCCACGCCCGCCTTGGGTATCTGCTCCGCAAGACGCAATCCCAGGTCAGCAGTGTGTTTCTCCACGACGGTGTCCACAAGGGTTACCAGCAGCTCAGTTTCACTTCCAGCTTCTCCAGTCAGCCGGCCATATTCAGCGATGAAGATGGACACCTCTATCTCGGTTGGCTGGAAAAAGGATCGGAACCCGGGTGGATGGTGTATTTTGCCAGTACCGCTCCCTCCCTGATGGATGGTCTCGGCGGAATTACGACGGACGATATGAGTCGAGTTGCAGCAGAGGCGATCTTCGGTCTGCTCACTGGAGCCCTCCTGATCCCGGTCGCCTTTATCTGGATCATCCCCACGATGATTGTTTTTGTGATTTTTAGCAGGCTGCTTCGCTCAGACGAGAAAGTCACCGATATCCGAGGGCTGCTCACGCTGGGAATTACGCTCGTGGCACTCTGGGTCGCAAAGATCGGCGTTCTGCCAGGGATACGGACCTATGTTCCCTTCTCCGCCTGGATCGTCTTTCTCCCTGACTGGATTCGTATCCCTCTTCTGATCGGCGTCCCAATCCTGATCGCGGTTCTGTCGCTCGGACTCGCCTGGATCATCAGTTCGCGAGAAGAGCAGCCCACCACCTACAAACTTATTGTGGCCTACATTGTCATCGATGGAATACTTACGATGGCGATATACGGCGTATTGGTCTACGCGGCATTCTAGCCAACCCCTCTCTTTCCCGAGTACGTCTGTAAGGTGAAATGGATCCTCCCGGGAGGCACCCGGTATGAACTTTCGCCACAAGCGAGAAACCCAGCCATATATGGTTGGACGACGGCGGGAACGATGCACGCTCTGCAATTGTCGGAAAGCCTAAACTTAAGCCGACGCTGCTCGTCTCGACCTCCGACGGTCCGCGATGAAGCTCCATAGCCCGATGATGAATGTGATGGACATGAGCACGACGACGATTCGCAGCGTATCGTTTAACGCACCAACCTGAGCTGCTGTGGATGCCTCGGTCGCCCCTGCATCCAGGATCGCCCCTTCATAGGAGAACACCCGACTCGCCCAGAGTGCGCCCAGCAGGGCAATTCCCGTCGTCTGCCCCAGGGTGCGCGTGATCGCCAGCATACCGGAGACCACACCGAGACTCTCATGGGGCGCCGAACCCATGATGGCGCTGTTGTTTGGGGATTGAAAGATGCCCATCCCAAGACCAATCGGAAGGAATAGGAGAAGATACTGCACAGCCGTCGTATCCAACCTTAAAGTACTCAAACCCACATACCCTATGAGTAAGATGAACAAACCTGCGGCCGTGATCGGTCGGGTCCCAACTCGATCGGAGACCGACCCTGCGATGGGGGCGATGATGCCCATCGCGATTGGAACGATGGCCAGCATTAAGCCGACCTGTCGTGTGCCGTAACCGAGGACATTTTCCAGGTAGAAGGGCATGAGTAGGATGATGCCCGCAATCACAAAAAAGGTCATAAATCCCGTAATCAACCCAACGCTGAACTTCTCGCCCCGGAATAGCGATAGATCGATAACGGGGTCCTCAATACGTGACTCTATGAGGAGGAAAATGATCAGGAAAAGAAGGCTCCCTGCGAATAACAATACGATGCGGCCTTCTGTAAAACCAATCGTTTGACCCCAGGTTAACGCGAGCAAAAGACAGAGCAAGCCCGCGACCAGGGTTGTGGATCCCCAGATATCGAAGTGCTGCCCCCCGCGAGGTTTGATCGCGGGGACATACCGAATTGCCATGAGTGTGCCGATAATCCCGACGGGCAGGTTCACGAAGAAAATCCAACGCCACGATAATGCGTCGATCAGCAGCCCGCCCAGTGTGGGTCCGATCACAATCCCGAGTGAAACCGCAGTCCCACTCACGCCTAAGGCCCTTCCACGTTCCTCGGGCGGAAAGCTCTCGGTAACGATGGCGCTCCCCAACGCCAGAATCATGGCTGCGCCGATGGATTGCACGATCCGAAACAGTATCAGCGTATAAATTGTCAGGGAGAGACCACAGAGGACGGATCCGATGGTGAAAATGACAAATCCGGTAATATAGAGCGGCTTTTTCCCGCGGATGTCCGCCAGGCGACCCACGCTCAACATCAGAGCCGTAAGCCCCAGCAAGTATCCCAGGATCACCCACTGAACGGTGGGAAAATCTGTGTGCAGTTCTCTCACAAGCGTGGGCAGCGCAAGGTTCACGATGCTCGAATCGATCGTGGAGAGAAATATCCCCATAGCAACCGCGGCCATGACGTACCACTTCATACGGAAGTCGATTTCAGTCATAGCGTCCATGGATGTTCAAATCATTTCCCTCGCGAGAAGTTGTGCATTATACACGCTGTTTGGTAATGGGAAGGAGAAATGTCATCGTCCATCCATTCAGCAATTGACTTTTCTGGTTCTCCTCCAAATTGCCTGGTTGATCAAGTGGATTTAGGCTGCACCGTTCCGCCGGGGGCTAAGGATACGGTCTCTGCGCGTAAATGTATTGAACCCGGCCGGTTTTGATTTCGAGATATCGTCATAACGCAAATGCTGGAAGATCCATTGGATCCAGCCTGGCAATGACGGAGGAATCGACTTTGGAAGAATATGTACTATTGAGGAGCCGTTCCCGTCATTGCCGGGTGGGGCCCTTCCTGATTCCTTAAATTTGAGAGATGAATACCCAAAGGATCTTGAGGCATCATCTGGATAATGTATGAGCCTTCTGATAAAGGTGTTGGTCGCGTAATTAATGGGGCGACCTCGCGTTTGCCATGACTATTCTCATCTAATTTCACCGTGCTCACGGATGACTTGATGCCCGTAATTATGAGATGCCAGGACTGAAAGCAAACACGTTTGTGTCACCTCTCCACATGATTTGGAGGAGAAACCCAAAGCTTCCCGAATACGGATGTACAACTCGGAGATGCAACGTGAAGTAGAATGGTTACGATAGTTATTTACGATACAGGATCATGCTGCCGTGAAAGATCACTCTAGAGATAAACTCAACACCATTCAGCAAAAATGGCTCGGGTATATCCTTGCATTCATCATCGCAATGCTGGGTCTCATCGCCATCATCTATGCGACCCGCTGGGGACCCTGGGTAAAGAGCGATTCAACGGGCTACATCGCCGTGGCGCGAAATCTCCTCAACGGTCATGGGCTTGGTCTTATGCGAGCATCCGGGGATTTTGTCTATACAGCCCACGTCCCGCCTGCCTACATGCTCCTGCTGGCCCTGTGGGGTTGGGCAAATGTAGATCTGATCACGGGAGCTCGTGCTGCAAATGCAATGCTCTTTGCCATAACTTTATGGGGTCTGGGAACTTACCTCTATTACTCCACTCGACGAATCCTCCTATCCGCGTCGGTCGGCCTGGTCCTATTAACATCGGCGCTTATGCTCTATTTATACAGCGGCGTCATGTCAGAAGGATTGTTTCTTACACTCGTCGTGGGCTCTCTTCTTTTTCTGCTTCATTTCTTCCATTCCGACAAAATTTCGCATCTTTGCATCGCCAGTATATTATGCGGTTTATCAATCTTCACCCGTTATATTGGAATATCCCTGATGTTGACTGGAGCGCTGGTCATCATTTTTTTGTCCCAAAAGAAATGGAAGCGACGATTTCAAGAATCGTTCCTATTCGTTGTGCTGGCCATGCTCCCCATCCTCCTCTGGATGCTCTGGTTAAAAACCATCGATAGTGCCGTGCGAACTGTTAATTTCGATATGTCGGGATTGTGGAATCGCATGGAACCCATCAGGGGAGCTTTTGTAGATTTTTTCTGGGATTTTATTCCAATCGGGAACTCGTTCTTAAGCATCCCCTATCGAGCAAAAATCGTGATCCTGCTTGTGATTTCCGCTTCCTTCATCGCGACGACGACCATCCTAATCCTGAAAAAGCCGGGGCAGAAGAAAGTGACCCGGATCCTTGATCCCGGGTACCTCATCGCACTTACGTTCACCATTTTTACGGCATGCTATCTGTTCGCACTCACAATCACATTTCTTTTTACTCGGCCCACACCAGATTTGAGCGCTCGGATTCTTTCTCCGGTCTACGTCGCAGTCTGGGTTTCGCTGTTCTCGTTCCTGTTCACCTTTGCCGATCTTTACGGCAAAACAGGGGCAGTCCGCCTTTCCCCCCTCCTCCTGACAGGATTGGTCATCATCTCAAATATGAAAACCAGCTTCGCGAAGCTTGAATACCTCCACGAAAATGGTGAGGGTTATTCGACCCGGCGCTGGCAAACTTCGGAAACCATTCGAGCGATGACGGGGATTCCATCGAGCGCAGCGATTATTACCAATGATTCGGACGCCGTTCTTCTCTTTCTGAACCGACCGTCCTATGATTTACCGGAGATACTTCTCGATGAGCCCAGGGATGTTTTTCTTCGCTTCGGCGATGACCGCGCGAATGGGACCGAGCGCATCTTCCGCGAGCAGGGCGCGGCGCTCGTCCTGTTCCGACCCCTCGAATGGCAGCTAAGGCCAATCTATGGGGATGATACGCAAGCTCGAATCCAATCCCTGACCGAGGGCTTGACGGTCTTTTTCGACTCGTATGACGGGAGCATCTACTTCTATCCCACCCCGGAGGGTCCAAGCGCTCAACCCTGACCCGTCCACCGCCATGTCCCTCCGGGATGAAGTTGCCCAGGAGAACACCCAGGGGTCCGTCGTTTATGAAGTCTCGGAGCGCACGATAGAGATTGTGATGGGTCGAGACTTTCAAAACATCCATAAGTTCGGGCT
>CAZMZL010000022.1:0-20295 GCA_964570595.1 uncultured Anaerolineaceae bacterium
TCGGGCGGTTCAAAGTCGCTGAGCCTCATCGTTGTGCCCAGCGATACTCCCGGGCTGCATGTCCATCCCCCCGAGAAGAAGATGGGTGTACGGTCGTCGCCCACCCATGCGCTCACATTTGAGGATGTGCGCGTCCCTCAAGGCTATGTGCTCGGAAAACCCGGTGAAGGTTTATTTCAAACCCTGCAAGTTTTGGATGGAGGACGGATCAGCATTGGTGCGCTGTCTGTGGGCATCGCACAAGCAGCCCATGAGGAATCAATTCGTTATGCAAAGCAGCGTGAACTTTTTGGTAAAAGGCTCGCAGACCTGCAAGCCATCCAATGGATGATCGCAGATGCAAACACCCAAATTGAAGCTGCTCGCCTGCTTGTCTATCGAGCAGCGTGGTTAAAAGATCAGGGCGCTTTCTTCAATCGCGAGGCCGCCATCGCTAAATTATTTGCCTCTGAGATGGCCGAGAACGTCACACGAAATGCGATCCAAATTCTTGGAAGCTACGGATACAGCCGCGAATATCCCGTGGAACGAATGTACCGAGATGCCCGCCTGATGACCATCGGGGAAGGCACCAGCGAAGTCCAGCGCCTGGTGATTGCAAAACGAGTGTTGGGCGAGGAATGAAGAGCCACGCAGCAAGCTGCGTGGCATCTTCCAAGGGAAAAGCCTTACTGCGAGTTGCCACCCCCATACACCGCTTGCCATTCATCCCTGCAGCTACAAGGTATTCTGGCTTTTTCCCGTAAATAAAACAGTATCCTGGATACCATAGGTATCCAGGATACTAAAGGATACTCAGCTACTGCAAAGCCCCCTGGAAAGCCGATCGAAGCTCATCGGCTGCGACCCTTCCCACCCACTGTCCGAGGATATTTCCTTCCCCGTCCAGGAGGAATAGATGAGGTTGGTATTGATAGCCCAACGCTCGTTTGAATTGATCATTCACAGGATCGTCAATATCAATATACACGAAATTGATCTGTCCGTAGTACTCTGCCTCGAGCCCGTGCACGACGGGCGCCAGCGACTGGCAGGTCGGTCACCAGTAAGCGAAGAACTCAACCAACTGTGGCGACCCCGAGGCGAGTATCACCGTGGATGGATCCGTCGCCTCTAATTCGGTCCGGGGCTCCGGAGGAGATTCGACTGGCTCTGCCGCCTCATCCGATCCCATCTCAGGCTGTTCGTCGCCATCCGTACTTGCCGCATTTGCGGAAGAAGCCTCATCGGGAACAGGGATGGCATCTTGAGATACCTGTCCCCCAGCTGCTGCATCTGGAGCATCTACCGGCGAATCGCCGGTTCTGCAGGCTGTCAGCACGAGCGTTGTGATGGCCAGAAACATCATCCACTGGAGAAGTCGTTTCTTTTTCATTCGGAATAATCTCCTTTACGAACAGAGTAAAAGTTGTACCGGATGATAAGTACGATCAAGCGAGGTTGCCCTTATCTAACATTTTAATTGTATCGGATACATGTGCGATTGTGCACCACGCAACCTGCTCAGAGGCGTTTATTCATCCAAAACCCAATGGGGTTCGAAATGGAAGTAATAGCAGCGCTTATCGATCCATCTATAGGATGCAGCCATTTCCGAAATTGAACCGTAATTCCGATTACGGGGATGCAAACCGAGACATGCTATATTCCCTCCCTGGAGGGAAGGTATGCCGGCAGTACTGGAGATTTTTATCGAAGATAATTGTCGGGGATGCAAGCAGGCGAGGAAGAATGCGAACCATGTCAGATCTCACCTGCCGCAGATCCACGTGAGCGTCATCGATATTTCAAGTGAAGTTCAGAAGCGCGATGATGTGTTTGCAGTACCGATGTATCTCTTCAATGGACGGATGCTGTATCTTGGCAACCCGGGGGAGAAGGACCTGGTCGCCAGGCTTGAAAATTTCATCGGCAATTAGCCAAGAAGGAAAGAAGCAGCGATGGATGACAAGAAGTATCTTGGATTGTCCAACATCGATATTTTTCAAGATCTATCTCCAGATGAATTGAAGGAGATGGATCGGACGACCACGATGAGCACGTGTGAACCGGGTCGTGTTTTTTACGCTCCGGACGACACCGGCGAGGTCCTGTTTCTCTTGAAAAAAGGGCGCGTACAACTTTATCGGCTCTCCCCAGATGGCAAGAAGCTCATCGTTGCCATACTCGATGAAGGATCTATTTTTGGGGAAATGTCGTTGGTAGGGCAAGGGATGCATAACACCTTTGCAGAGTCGATCGATGACTGTACCTTATGCGTCATGAGCAGGCAGGACATCGAAAATCTCATCCAGGAGAAACCCCTCGTGGGGATCCGCTTCATGGAGGCCATGGCGATTCGGCTTCAACAGACGGAAGCCAAGTTGGAAGAGCTTGCGTTTAAGGGTATTCCAGCACGGTTGAGCTCGCTGCTGCTCAGCCTGTCAGCGGAGGAAAATGGCGCCGCTATCGTCGAGGGATACACACACCAGGACCTGGCCGAGATGCTGGGGACATACCGTGAAACGACCACGCAGATCTTGAACAATTTTAAAGGATCTGGCTGGATCGAGATAGGTCGCAAAAGGATTGTCATCGTCGATCAGGAAGCCATCTCAAACGTGTCCGGGATTTAATTTTCAGAAGAACCTCTCAGATTTTTTGATGATCTTTCATTGCACGGTCCTTTTCTCAATTGAAGGATGGACCAGGCGGATCACGCCCCCTCCCTCCACAAGGAGCGGAACCTCCAAGCCGAGCAATCTCCCGTAGGTTTGGAACCTGATGCGGGAGGTTTAGAGATGGCGGGGGTTTGGCTGCGCCTGCACTTAGACCCCTTTTTCCTTTCTCGTGGTCATCCAGAACGTTATAATCAACCGATCCTGAATTCTACGAGGCGCCATGACACAAAAAATCGTCGAGTGTATTTCAAACTTCTCAGAAGGACGTCGACTCGACGTCGTTGAATCCATCGAAAAAGAAATACAAAAGGTCCCCGGCACGCTTCTTTTAGATCGGCATGTGGATGCGGACCACAACCGCACCGTACTGACCTTTGCCGGACCACCGGATGCCGTGGCAGAATCAGCCTTCGCTGCGATTGCCGAAGCCGCCCGTCTCATCGATATGGATGAGCACGAGGGGCAGCACCCCCGCATCGGTGCGACTGACGTGGTCCCCTTCGTTCCGATCTCGGGCCTCTCGATGGAGGATTGCGTCGAATTAGCGAACGCGCTCGGTAAACGCGTGGGGGAGGAACTGAGCATCCCGGTCTATTTATATGAACGAGCGGCGAGGAAGCCCGAACGCGAGAACCTGGCGAAGATCCGGAAGGGGGAATATGAAGCGCTCAAGACTTCCATTGAGACCGACGAGGATCGTATTCCCGATTTCGGTCCCCGGAAACTTGGCAAAGCTGGAGCAACCGTCATCGGCGCTCGACCGCCTCTGATCGCGTTTAACGTGTATTTGACGACGGAAGATGTGGGTGTTGCCAAGGAGATCGCCCGAACTGTGCGAACCTCATCGGGTGGATTACCCAATGTGAAGGCACTGGGAATGCTCGTGGACGGCATCGCCCAGGTCTCCATGAACCTCACCAATTACGAGGAAACACCCATCGCGCAAGTCGTTGAGGCCATACGGCAAGAGGCCGAAGATCATGGAGTGGGTATTCGAAATAGCGAACTTGTCGGATTGATTCCGCAAGCCGCTCTTGTCAACGCCGCGCAATGGTATTTACAACTCGACTTGTTCGAACCCGACCAGGTGCTCGAATCCCGCCTTTGCGCGGCGATTCCCAACCAGGCGGCTGACGATTCAGCCTTTCTCGACGTACTCGCGTCGGCTGAACCCACCCCGGGCGGCGGTTCTGCCGCTGCGTATGCTGGCGCCATGGGCGCCGCACTGGTCGAAATGGTGGCGAGCCTCACCATCGGCAAGAAAAAATATTCAGAGGTGGAAGATCGTATGCTCGCAATTGCAGAGGAGGCCGCCAACCTGCGAGCATCTCTCTCAATCGCCGTCGATGAGGATTCGGCTGCGTTCGATGCCGTATTGCACGCCTACGGGTTGCCCAGGGAAAGTGACGACCAAATCAAGGCACGAAAGGATGCGATTGAAGCGGCCATCCTGCATGCATCAGAGGTTCCTTTGATGGTGGCCCAGATGGCGATTAAGGTCTTAAACCTCGCAGCGGAGGTCGCCGAAACCGGCAACCTCAACGCGGCCAGCGATGCCGGCGCGGCCGGCGCGTTGGCAGCGTCATCGCTTTACGCCGCTGCGATGAATGTCGAAATAAACGCGAACAGCATGGAGGACGTGAAGAAAGCCACCTCGTTCATGCAAGAAATCAAACGTATCAGGAAGAACGCCGTCGCGGCACACCAACAGTTGGCGGATGCTCTCCTCAAACGTGCTTCGATTCATTTGTAATATTGAGATTGGTGCGTGCTCGAGCAATTCTCCGATAAGGGTTTTACCAGCCGCTCGCCTTAAAAACATCCTCAAGCAACTCGGCGCGCTCAGCTTCGGTCATCGGCCGCGGCTGAGCATAATTCTCCAGGTAGGCCGTAAGCAATTCCGTACTGATGTGACGCCCGTCATAGAATACGTACCGGTCGAGAAACTCGCTGCGGTTTGCTTTCGACTGCATCTGATCGAAGAACAAATTACCCAATCCATAGTGGATAAATCCATCGTCATAGAATTCAAACCCCAATGGCTGATGAGCCTGGCTTCCGCTCACGATAACGGCGCCCGATTCGATCGCTCTCTGGAACGCCTCCCGCTGCGCCGGCAGCAACGTGGCGCCCTCTGCCCACTGGAATGTCACGATGGGTAAAACCCCCGCATCGCGCAGGTCGGCGACCGTCTCCCAGAGTTCGTCAGATGCGCATGGCGCTGCTCCAGGGGTCGTCTCTGTCGCCAGTGCGTAGGAGGGTCCGACAGCGTTGCACCCCATAAATCCCAGCCTGTTTCCATTATGCTCGACAATCGTCGGCTGCAAGGCATCTTCCAAATTTTTCCCACCCGCAAAGGTGAGCATCCCCACTTGCTCATACAGATCGAGCGTGTAGAGATACGGAGCGACGTTCCAATCCACATTATGATTTCCCGTAAGCTCCACAAGATCGACCCCCACATCCTCCAGCAGTTCGATATATTCCGGGGAGCTGCAGAAACGCATGATGGCGGGAGATGGATCCGGAGGCGGGCATGTCTCGGCGAAGGATACTTCGTTGCTCACATGGGTGAGATCAGCACTGCGCATCCAGTCCCCCACAAGTTCGCCGGGCCAGGTGATGCCTCGCTGCTCCATGCGCCATGCAGTCGCCCGCGTGAGCGCCGTCACCCCCGTCATTAAAAGGACCGTCATGCGATCGGGATCGCGGTTGCTTCCCGACCAATCCAGTTGTGCGCGCAGCAGATCGACCGCGAGCGGGTCTCCGCTCAGCCCAAATGTGATCCGTAAGGGATACGCCTCTTGACGAAAGTCCGAACGGATGGGAGAGAGACCGTCAATTTCGAAAACTTTCCACGTCGGCTCCAAATCCTCAAAGGGCACGATGGCTAGAATCGGCTTTCTTTCCCAGGCTTCCCGCACCAACGTTTCCTCACCGACGATTTCGATCGATCCACCTTCGGGTGTTCCGAGAAAAGACTCCCCGGCTGAGAGCGTTGCGGAGGAGAGCAAAATGGGGACATCCGTACCCTGCCAGATGGCCTTCAATTCATCTAAAGTCATGCCGTCCGAGATCGTCGGGAATGGCGAGACCAGGGCATAGATCCATTCCGTGAGAGGGATTTCGGGGTTGGGTTCAACTCGAATTTGTGCGCCGGCATAATCCTCGACAGCTTCAAACGGCGAGTCTGGATCCTCCAGGATGGGATCGAGTGAGGATCGCAGGCCCGGGGGCAATGCCGGCGATGTCCAGACGGTGATGGCGACAGGTTCTGCCGTCGCGGGGACAGGTTGAAACGGCGTCGGAGTGATCTGTTTCGCTGGCGGCGTGATGACGTTGGATCGGGAGGCAGGCAAACTCCCTCCGCCGCCGACACATCCGGTGAGGGTGAGGGCAGCGACGATCCATATCAAGAACGGGAAGAAGGAGTTTCGTTTCACGAGAACCAAATTATCTCACGCCAGGTCGGTCGTGACCAGCTTGCCCCTACTTGACGTCCGTTCCCCAAGATGGTACTTTATCGCCACGATGAACGCGTCGACTAAGGTATTCAAATCGCCCGTCCCTACCCGCCGACATACGACCTGGGCAGAGTTCTGCGATGGCGCATAAACCACTTTGAACGCGTGATCGAAAAGTGGAATCCAACCTTGCCCCGATCGTCACGGGGTTTTTTTTATTCGATCTCAATAGGTGCTGATGGATATTGCGCCAAACTGCGAAGACAGGAGAACCATACGATGAGGATGAGTAAACTTTTCAGCCAGACACTGCGCGATCGACCCTCGGAAGCTGAAATTCCCAGCCATGAATGGCTCTTACGAGCAGGGTTCATCCGTCAATTGGCCGCGGGAATCTTCAGCTATCTGCCGCTA
The DNA here is from genome assembly GCA_964570595.1 of uncultured Anaerolineaceae bacterium. GTDB lineage: Bacteria > Chloroflexota > Anaerolineae > Anaerolineales > E44-bin32 > E44-bin32. The sequence continues at coordinate 6,539 of CAZMZL010000022.1, forward strand.
GCCAAGCGGTCGCTCACGAAGATTGAAAACATCATGCGTGAGGAACTGAACGCCATCGGCGGGCAGGAAATCACCATGCCGGTCGTCCATCCTGCTGACATCTGGAAAGAGACCAAGCGCTGGTATCAGGTCGGGTCCGAGATGGGCCGTTTCAAGGACAAGGCGGGCAGAGACATGGTCCTCGCGATGACGCACGAAGAGGTCGTTGCGGACATCATCCGGAAAGAGATCCACTCCTACAAGCAGTTACCTCAGCTCATCTACCACATCCAGACAAAGTGGAGGGATGACCCCCGCCCTCGCGCAGGGCTGATCCGTGTACGCGAGTTCACCATGAAGGACAGCTACAGTCTGGATGCGGACTGGGAAGGTCTCGACAAACAATATCAGGCTCACTATCAAGCCTACTTCAATATCTTTCATCGCTGCGGGCTGCCCGTGATCGCGGTGAAATCGGACGTCGGCATGATGGGTGGAAGCATGGCGCATGAGTTCATGTATCTCACACCCGTAGGCGAGGATACACTGCTCCTGTGTGATGAGTGCAGCTACTCGGCAAATCGCCAGATCGCGCTTTTCAAGAAAGCCATCCCCGAAAAAGAAGAACTCCTGGAGATTGAAAAAGTAGCCACTCCTGATACAAAAACCATCGAAGAGCTTGCCAGATTGCTGGACATCCCCGAATCGAGGACGGCCAAGGCAGTCTTCCTGATCGCCACGTTCTCGGAAGGTACGGAGGAAAACGAAAAATTCGTCTTCGCCATCGTACGCGGTGACATGGATCTGAACGAAACCAAGCTCCTCAATGCGCTCAAGGCAAAGGATCTGCGTAGTGCGACCGAGGAGGAAATCATCGCCGTCGGCGCAGTTCCTGGATACGCCTCTCCCGTGGACATCGAGGATGCGCTCGTGGTCGTCGATGATCTCATTCCCGATTCCCCCAATCTCGTAGCCGGCGCCAATGAAGATGGATACCATCTCCGTAACGTCAACTCGGGTCGTGATTATGAGGCCGATATCATCGCGGACATCGTGCTGGCCGAAGAGGGTTATCCCTGCCCGACGTGTGGAAATCTGATGCGCGCCTCCCGGGGTGTAGAAGTTGGGAACATATTCAAATTGGGAACCCGCTACAGCGAGGATATGGAGGCTTCCTTCCTGGATAAAGATGGCAAGAAACAGTACGTCATCATGGGGTCCTACGGGATCGGAAGTGGTCGACTGCTGGCCTCCGTAGCGGAAGAGTATCACGACGATGATGGTCTGATCCTGCCCATCAGTATCGCGCCCTATGCCGTGCACCTGATCGCGCTCAAGGGGGCCGAATCCCAGGGCGGTTACATCTATGAGGAATTACAAGGCGCAGGCATTGAAGTACTCTTCGACGACCGGAAGGAAAGCCCGGGCGTAAAATTCGCGGATGCGGACATCATTGGAATCCCAATTCGTCTCACGGTCAGCTCAAGGACGATAAAGGAGAAAGGCGTGGAGTTGAAGCATCGTGATCAAACGGAAAGCAGGATCGTGCCGGATTCTGATCTCGTTGGGGTGGTCGAGGCGGAGATTCAGTCCCTGCGCGATAAGATCGCGGATATGGTGGTGGAGATCCCGTTCGAGGATTGAATTCCAGCCCTCAATTCGTTTAAGTTGTCGTGATTTAAAAGGCCCGAACTTGGTTTTGAGTCTTTTCTTTTCCGGATGAGGGAGACACATCATGGACGTGGATGTCCCAAGGGTCACTTTAACCCTCCCGTGTGCCTTGTCCCTTATCCTTGTGTCATTTCGAGCGCAGCGAGAAATCCCCCTCACTTCCATCTCAGACCTCCCGAACTCTGGGAGAAGAACTCCTCTTTCCGATCATGGGTTCTATCTTTTTGGACTTGATAGGGGATTTCTCACCCCCTGCCGGGGGTTCGAAATGACACATTCGCTAATCGCATCTTGAGTAGAGGCGCTTTCACGCTTCGTTCTGGACAGGCTCAACACAATAATTTCCTGAGACTCAATCTCATTGTGCTTGATCCCTTTTCACCATTTCCCATTGTGCCACCTCCGCAATAAGCTGGATCCCGTGCCGCCCTGGATGTCTCCTCCGGCGGCTGGACGAAGCGACGACGCAGTAGATGGTCGATCAGCGTCGGCAAGAATGAAAGGATGGGGACGGCGGAGCGAGATCGGCGAAAGCGGAATGGTGTGTAGGACGACAGAATCAGAACAAAGAGGAAGGGACAAGCCAATCCCAATGCATACATCACACATTCCTTATTCTCATCGATTTCCGAACAGGGCTTTGTGAACTCTTATCAATCTGAATGTCAACACTCCGTTTATCATCGACCCGTTATTCAAATCGAAGCTTCTTCGCACCTTGGCATAAGAGGCGCACACAAAAAACACGTCTGCTTGGATACAGACGTGTGATCGCTTCATTCGCTCATGGTGATCGATCAAGGGGACCCGGGAGCGTCAATCCTCAAGTTTTTTATCACCATCGCTAAACTGACTCACGAGACGGAGCAGCCCCAGGATGGCGAGGCCCAGTTGAATACCCTCACCCGCACCCATTTTTGCGCGGGCCTCCTCCTGGTCCGCCCGGTTCACCATAAGAAACGCCACACCCAAACCTGTGAGCGCGCCAAGCACGGTCCCGATGAGAAGAGTTTTCGCTTTCCATGAATTTATTTCATCCATAATCTTCATCCTTGAGGGAGCTAAAGAATTTAGTGATTCCTGTAAAGAGAGCATCCACCGCAGCCAGGAATGCATGCAGGGAGATCCACGGTTTTGTCATCGTTTCGCCGACGCCATCCACGCTTTTCCCGAATTGAAGGACATATTGATACACCTGCCGGAGAGGAGCCACGAGGATACTTCGCAGCTGAATCACGCCAACGGTAACGGCTAGGAATGCCGCCAGAACAATCAGACTGAGTATGAAAATCGGTATGATCATGAGAATCAACGAGACATCCGCCCAGGCGCTCGTTGTCCCAAATCCGGCGCTCATCAATGCGATGACGATGGCGGCAATGAAGAGCAGCCCCACGATGAGAGGAAGGTAGATCTGATTCCTCACATCTCGCCGGGAGGTGGACCCTCCGAGCCCCTCGATGTGTTCATCCTCAGGAAGGAAATCGAAATCCAGTTCCGGGTTCATATCGCTGGTATTGTAGCATGACCTTCAGAAGATTTCCGCCCCAGCAAAGGACTCCCTCGGCCGATTGCGCGCTCACTCAACTTCCCGGAGTACCTCAGTCGCCCATGTCGTTCCGAAGTCGATCTTTCCCGACCTTGTGGAGTGCGTTAGAATGTTCTCATTCAGATCAAGGAGTGATGATGAGCGATTTCGCTGGTAAGGGCACTGTTGCCGTAATCAAAACCACACCTGACACCATCCTCGATGACATCCGGGAAGTGATGCGCCTGGCTAAGTTCGAAGAGGCGCTGCCTAAAGAAAACAAGACCGGGCTGAAGATCAACATCTCCTGGCAAACCTGGTATCCAGCCTGTTCATCCACACCCTGGCAAATCGAGGGTGTGATCCAGGCGCTTCAATCGGCTGAATATAAGGACTTGGTCGGTGTCCATAACGACACAGTCGTGGTGGACACGCGCGTGGGCGAATTCAATAACAAGCACCGCTTCGTCACAGACAAGTACGACATTCCCTGTATCTACCTCTACGAGGAAGATTTCGAGTGGTTCGAATACGTGCCCAAGAAACGTCCCTTCCTTGTCCTGGACAAGGTGTACCCCGATGGCGTGCTCATCCCGAAATCCTTGGTCGGTATCAACATCATCCAACTCCCCACCATCAAGACGCACGTCTTCACGACCATCACGGGTGCGATGAAGAACGCCTTTGGTGGATTGCTCCATCGGAACCGGCATTGGACGCATTCGGTGATCCACGATACGCTCGTCGACCTGCTCATGATCCAGCAGGAGATTCACCCCGGGTTATTCGCCGTAATGGACGGAACTTTTGCCGGAGACGGACCCGGCCCCCGCGCCATGCGCTGGCATGAAAAAGACATCCTGCTCGCATCATCAGATCAAGTGGCCATCGATGCTGTATCCGCCAAACTGCAAGGATTTGATCCGTTGGGCATTCGCTTCATACGAAGGGCACACGAGCTCGACATGGGCGTGGGCGATCCATCCCAGATCCAGATCGTGGGATATGACATCGAATCAGAAAATCCCTGGAATTTCGTGCAGGAGGACACCTTCGCCAGCCTCGGTCAAAAAGCCATCTATCACGGACCACTCAAGCCGCTTGAGAAAGTGCTGCTGCAGGGCCCGCTCGTGCCCTGGTCGTATTTTGCCAGTAATTTCTACCACAATGTATTCTGGTACCCCTTCATCGGTCGCAAGCGAGTAGAGCGCGCGCTTCAGACCAAATGGGGTCAGCTCTTCAAGTCGTATGGGGATGGTGAAGTCGTCATGCCAGGGATGGAACCGAAGACGGTCGTACAGGCCACGGCGGCTGTCGCACTGCTGACCCTCCTCGTCGTGGGAGGCTTAAGCGCCCTCCGCAAGCGTAGATAACGCGAACAACCCTCACCCCAACCCCTCTCCTTTTTCATGGAGAGGGGTTTAATCATTCGTTCCACAATTACAGGAATTTTGCCTGAATAGGTTGGGCATGGTGATTCATTTTGAATACGTAGAGACGCCCTGGTCTCTACCTGGATCCCCGATTTTATGTCGAGGCTTGCTCCTCTCTACGCTGGGAGTACCCGTTGGGATGAGAATAAAGGTGAGGGCGATTCTTCCCCAAAAGAATGTGAATAATTTCCGGGGGAGAAGACCTAACAGAATCAGGTGAATGGTCCCTTCGCCTTCACAGGACTTACCCCGTCAGGTTCCTATCGGGAAGCCTCCCTTCCGGTCGCAGGTTGCACCTGCGCTTCCATGACCAGACGTACAAATTCCCGCAGGTTTTGAACACGGGAGGTTATGGAAGAACTGGAACCTTGTGGGCGGCAGGCCCATGGGCCTCTATGATTTACTTTTCGAGTGGTACTGGAAAGTGTAAATCCACCTGGTCCCCCACACAGGTTAGAGGAGAATCATAAAAAGAAGGGCGGCCGATTTAATCATGCCCCTGACGATCCGACTCCGCCGAATGCACCCCGAATTAATCTTTGCTGCGCAGATGAGGAAAGAGGATCACCTCTCGAATTGAGGTTCGATTCGTGAATAACATCGTCAGCCGATCCACGCCCATCCCGAATCCTCCGGTGGGAGGCATACCATACCGCAGCGCCTGGAGGTAATCCTCATCCATCGGGTGGCGTTCCTCATCATCGGCATCATACTCCCGACCCATCTCCAGGAAGCGCTGCTCCTGGTCGAGCGGGTCGTTCAGTTCTGAGAAAGCGTTGCAGATTTCCATCCCGCCGATAAAAGCTTCGAAGCGTTCGACCGTCGCGGGATCATTCGGTTTGCTTTTTGCCAGGGGCGAGATATCGCGCGGATAGTCGAACAAGATGGTCGGTTGAATAAGATCGGGCTCGAGCTTGCTCCCAATCAGCCAATCGATGAGCTTGCCGCGCGTCGACGATGACGAAGGTTCGAAACCTCCCTTCTTCATCGCGTTTCGTAAAGAATCCGCATCGAGGTGTTTTCCAATGTCGATGCCCACAGAATCGATCAACGCTTGCCGGAGTTCGACCCGCTCCCAGGGTGGTGTGAGATCGATGCGATTTTCCTTATACTCAAACTCCAGCTTCCCCAGGACTTCCATTGCTGTGTGGGAAATCATCTCCTCGGTGAGGTCCATCACACTGTGATAATCCGCATAGGCCTGATAAAACTCGAGCTGTGTGAATTCCGGGTTGTGTTTGAAGGAGACGCCCTCGTTCCGGAAATCACGTCCAATCTCGTACACGCCTTCGAATCCGCCCACGATTAAGCGCTTCAGATAGAGTTCGAACGATATTCTCAAGAAGAGGTCCTGATGAAGTTGGTTGTGATGCGTGGTGAACGGTTTCGCCGCCGCACCGCCGTAAACCGGCTGGAGAATGGGTGTCTCGACTTCGACAAAACCGCGGGCATCGAAAAAACCGCGCAGCGCCCGAATGATGTGAGCCCTAGTCCGGAAAATCTCCCGCACCTCCGGGTTTACAGCAAGGTCGGCATAGCGCTGGCGATAACGCGCCTCCGGATCCGAAAATGCGCTATGGACGACGCGTTTTCCATCCACCTGTTCGCTTTTCGAAGCGGGCAGCGGTGCGAGTGCCTTGGCGAGCATACGGAATTCTCCAACCCGAAGGGTTGCCTCGCCTGTACGAGTCCGAAACATGACACCCCTGGCTTCAATAAAATCCCCCAGATCGAACTGTTCTCTGAAGATGTTGAAGCGGTCTCCACCAATATTGTCTTTCCGCAGGAACAACTGAAGCTGACCCATCCCATCTTCGACGTGTGCAAAAATGACCTTGCCCATCTCGCGAATCGAGCGGATCCTTCCGACGATGACGGCGGCAACTTCGCCCTCACCCTCATGGGACTCATAGGCCTGAATAGCGTCGAGAGTCGTGTGCGTTCGATCCACGCGCGCGGGAAACGGTTCCATCCCACTGTCACGGAGTGCTTCTAGCTTTTCTCTGCGAATGCGCTCGAGCTCTGATTGTTCTTCCATACCCACTTGTTCCCTCTCATTCAGGATCCGACGGATCGTATGATGGCCAATTCACACGCCGCAAGTGTACACGAAAAGCGCCCCGCGTGGCACAAAGCACACACGGGGCGCGACATGCTGCTGATGATGTTACTTTATTTTAACAACCTTGAAACGGAGATCGCCTGCGGGGGCCTGTACGTCGACATTCTCGCCCACCTTCTTTTCGAGAAGCGCTCGGCCCAGAGGGCTTTCGTTTGAAATTAAACCTTCCTTCGGGTCCGCTTCCGCTGCGCCAACGATGGTATACGTCTCCGGTTTTTTGCTGCCTTCCCTGATCACCACCGTTGAACCGATGACGACATGCTCGGCATCCGCGTCGGGTTCGATGATGATCGCCTGGGCAAGCATTCGGTCGATTTCAAGAATTCGCCCTTCGACAAAGGCCTGCTCATTCTTCGCAGCCTCATACTCTGCGTTCTCAATCAGCTCACCGTCCTCCATCGCTTCATGAAGACGCTCAGCTACTTCTTTTCTACGCACTTCACGCAGATGCTCGAGTTCTTCTTCGAGTTTGATCTTTCCCTCAGCAGTGAGGTATACGCCGTTGTTCTCCATTTCAACCCTTAATGTAATATGTTGTGCTCACCAGACATAGATGAAAAAAACTGAGAGATTCCTCTCAGCCACGCTCAACGTCGGCATGATAGCACAACTTATAGGCACTGTCTAGGAGGACGTTGATCGCACCCTCTGTGGTGCTTTTTCCGCCCGACATAAAAAGCTGTGACCCAAATCCGCTCTGATTCGGTCGATCGTCAACAAATTTGGAGGGTTCGATCTAGCGCTCCGGGCTGGTGTTCGTTTCGATGGGGAATATTAATCGGACCCCGCCGGATGCATCGTGGAACGCTCGTATTTCATCGTAGAGATCGTCTTCGCTTTCCCAGAACGTGGACAACTGTGTGCGGTATTCCAAGGAGGCGTGCCCCCAGGTCTCAAGAGCCTCAGCCGTGAGCGGGATAACTTTCTCCCCGCCCGGAGGTTTGCCGAACTCTTCCGGCCAAACCTCCTCCCTGTTCGCATATGGGAAATCTTGATAGTAGATCAAGCTGTGCCCCAAACGCTCTGCGGCCATCCTCGTCAGCCGATGATCCACATGTCCCCCCAACGCCCCAGGACAGTAAATATTCGCAGGTGAGAGCTGCAATTCCTGGAGCGCGTGGACGAGGACATCGACAAGACCTGCATCCTCTTCCCGGAGAGGACCGAAAAGGGATTTTGCGTTCTCGTAGAGAATTTCGCCTCCCGGTCCGAGTCGATAAATCGCATCCGGGAAGGATAAGTGCACCACCGATGCGCCCAACCGCCCGCATGCGACTCTGTCTTCCGCCCTGCGGATGGCGACGGGCGGCCCGGCCTGACCCCAACGGGCGTGCAGTTCAGCCGCGAACGATGAGATGCGATAATCGGGAGGATCACCAGCGAAGAGCGTCAGCACGGAGATCGGGTCACCGCGCGCATCCTGCAATGCCATCAACCCTCCACAGGAGAAGACGGCATCATCGAGATGGGGAGAGAGGTATAAATGAGCGGACATCACTGAAGATTATAGCCCGAGATTTCCCGTACAAGGGCCTTTTATGCGAAAAGACGTATAATTATGTAAAGCACAATGCGTGTTTTTGGGATACTCGAAGGTCCGGAAACATGCGGCGGAGTATTTATGGGCCACGAAACTCCCTTCTACCGGCCAGGAACCATGCAAGAGTCGATCTCTTCCTCCGGTTCCTCCCCAGGAGATGCATTCAGATTATCGGGCGGAGCGAGTTTCAACCCGAGATCAGGAAAATCCGCACCATCGCCCCAATCATTTGCCCACAGCCGTTGACGCTTGCTCCACCCCGATGATAAAATCAGCACGTTGCGCCGTTAGCTCAATTGGCAGAGCAGGGGCCTTTTAAGCCCAAGGTCGCAGGTTCGATCCCTGCACGGCGCACCTTTCAAAAATACCCCCATCCCGCATGAATTGCGGGATTTTTACTTGGCATATGCCGCCCCGGATCGAAAGTCGCAGGCTCAACGATTTGAAACTCATTATCATGTCATCGCGAGCGTCTTTTTGCGAAGCGATCTCCCTCTGCGATGCGGGGGATTGCTTCAGCGGTAAAGCTGTTTCGGGATGACATGGGTTGAAGTTTCTTCCTGTTTGAGCAGCGCCCCATGCGCTGTGGATTCACTCGCAAGGGCAACCTCGACGGTTGGAATAAGATTTGAGAAATGCACCTCTATAGATACAATAAGTCAGGCACGCGAGGAACCATGCCCAAACCCCGACAACTCACAGTCGTTAATGTAGGGTACCGCTCGACAAACTATTGGGTGGTCAGCAACGGCACTTCGCGTTTGCTTGTCGATCTGGGTTGGCCTGGCACCATGGGAAGGATGCGCGCAAGCCTCAAGCGGATGGACGTTCCGCTCAGCGAGATCAAGGGCGGTCTGGCAACCCACTACCACATCGATCACGCTGGTCTTGCCCAAGAAATCAAGCAGGCAGGTGTTCCGCTGCTTGTGCTCGACGCGCAGATCGATGCGATCCCGCTCATGAACACATGGATCAAGCCAGATGACCATTACGTCGAAATCACGATGCATGACAATCTTACGGTTTCCTTCTCCGAGAGCCGCTCGGCGCTGAAACGCATCGATATCCCCGGCGAGATTGTGCACACACCGGGACATTCTTTCGATAGCGTATCCCTCGTGCTCGATGATGGCTCAGCTTTCACCGGCGACCTGACGCCAATGACCCTCGCCCGAGAAGAGAATACCGGGGTGGTGGCCGCGAGCTGGGCACTGCTGCGGGAGCGGGGTGCCCTTCGTATCTATCCTGGGCATGGTCCCATGCACCCGATAGACGAAGCGCTCTTATAGCATGCATCGTATCGTCGATCGGAAAATACATTTTGTGTACAGAACTCCGCTCGCTCGGACGGACCGTATCCTCCAGACATGCCTCGCCAGGGATGCGGCCCGAAAACGCAACGGTGTTGTATGATTGGGGAGGGTGAAGAGCCGGAGCAGGAAGTTCCCCTGCTTCCGCTGACCCCAAAACACACGGCACAGGGGGCTCAAAGCCGTTCGCCGGACGCCAACCGCAGCAGTTTCGTTCCATGACAAAGGTGAAACGAATATGCAGATGGCGCTGGAGGTCAGGCTGTGCGAGAATGAATGTCCGGTCAGGATCCGCTTTAGCCATTCTTCCGTCTATTGGGACGGTAAACCTTTACATCGAAGTCCCTTCGAAAAGAAAGGACCCATCCATTGTCCCCAGTCGCTCAGAAGTACACCTCGATCCTGCTCTTCATTGCCGCCCTGATTGGGGCTTCCCTTGCTTGCAACACCCGTGAAGTGATAGGAAATCCAATCGTCGAACTGCCGACCGCCACAAAGGATACCTCTAGATGGAGCCTCAACGATGAGAAGAGAGCTGAACTGCAAGCATATATGGGTGCATCGCAGACTGAACTCATCTCCCTTGAGCCCGTTGATTCACCGGAAGATTGCCCGCCGGATGATGTGGTTCGCAACCCTGATGGTTTGGTGACATATAGAATTTATGGGGACAAATTGACCATTATCGAGAATATGACGGTCAGACAATATACCTACGATCCAGGTCTGGATGCATTCTGCGATGAGGTTCCGACCATGATGATTATCGATCAGGATGTGATTGAGACAGAGGTGACCGAGTGCGTTTCGTTTTCCACGAATGACGGGGTCAAGATGTCCAACCTCAGGCGTTATTACGATGTCGACGGCATTCATAGACTTTGCTACGATCAACGCAACAAGATACAGAACGAGGTTGAAGATCCAGGTGAACCCGAGACCGATGCGGCGCTCATCGAGCTCACTTTGGAAGAGTGTAATGCCAAGAATGATTTCTCCCTTGTCGTGGGACAAGCAGAATTTTCGGAAACGGGAGATCTATGCAGCTTCACGATCCAAACAGCAAATAAGAGCCCTGAAGATGGTGTCGTTCTGAGTTACTTCTACGTTTCTATCGATGAAAACGACTCAGATAAAGCATGGAAGCAATGGCACTATAAACCCGGGGTTGAACTGGGATGGACTCTCAATGGTGTTTATGTGACATACGCAGATGGAACAAGCTCCAGATCACTCAAGTATTGGGAGAAAGCCGCCGTTTACTATTCTATTCCAGGATGCGAGTGGATTGGATGGGATGATTCCAATTATGACAAAATTGCCGCGGAAGTGTCTGAGCCGCCATGTCCTCTGCCCTAGCATATTCTCACAATTCTTGCTTGCGCGTAATGTGTTTGAAAAATGATGCTTGAACAATGACCCGCCCCGGCGAGGACACGAGGGCATTCAAAACGACCCTCCGTGGAGGGTGCCAGCCGAGGCCTCGATCCTGAATGGATCCGGATCTCGTTGATCTGCCATTTCACCGGGCGCTGAAATCATGTCTCATGCACCGCCGGCTCAATGGGAAGAACAGGAGCTTTTTTAGGAGCCAGCAGTCGCAGGCTCGATCACCCCTCGGCGCACTTCCCCTCCCTTCCCCAGGCGCTTGCTCCAAGGCTTAACGCAATAAGATATCCTTTGCTCGGATCAGGCTCACCTCCCTCCCTCATGTGGAGCACACATAAAATTCATTGTAGGGATTTCTCGTTTCGCTCGAAATGACAAATTAACCCTACTCGTGTGACGAATCTGGATCATGAAGCACGTACACGATCCTCCCGAAGGTACCCAGTCGAGTTTCTGAAACCACGACTTCCCCGACTTCAGCAAGGTCAGGGAAGTCCTTGAAAGCAGCCTCGTATACAACCAGAACATCCCAGTTGGATTGATCTAATGGAACTGAGGAGCCATCTGCGAGAACGACTCGGTTCTCCCAGAGATCATAAATGAGATCTCGGGAGCAAATCGAGCTGATCTCGTCGGCCAGCGTATAGCCGGCATATTGATTCCCATACCAGAGCGCCTGGCACTTCAATGGCAAACCGTAGATACCGAGGACCGTCAGGGACGATCGATCAAGCCCCTGTCCTCGGGCGAAGTCATCCAGGTATGTGTTGATATCTCCTACTGCGGTCCCCACATATTTGGTTTCAGCATCGTGGAGAATGAAGGATCGAGCCAGGGCAAACGCGAAAAACGCGAAGATCACGGTGCTTATCCCAAAATTTATGAGCCGTGAGATGGATTTCCCCTGCGTGAATGAGTACTGAATCAACGAGAAGACTGCCGCCAGCAGGATAGGGAGAGCCGCTGCGACGGCCTGCATATAGATAACCCCGGGATGCTTGATCACCAACGCGCTCATCAGTCCTATCTGAAGGATGATGCCCAGGGCGACGGCCCACAACCCTGCGTGGGTCTTAATCGATCGGCGTTGAATGATGGCCATCACCGCGACCACCCCAATCATAAGACCCATCAAAATGAACAGCAGGCGCAGCTCAACCCACAGGGCCATGAAGTTCGCCGCTGCAGTCTCCAGTGAAACGAATCCGGGCGGGCCGCTCCCATGCCGGCCCTGGTGGGTTCCCACTCGAATGATCCATGAGAGAAATTCCGGATAGCGATTGATGATTGGAAGCGTTGCGACGACGAAACCCCCCAGCGCGGATGCGCCAATCTGGCCGCTCGAAATCAGCGCCCTCATCCATCCACGATCTGACAAGACGTTGTACGCAGCTATTGCGGTAATGGCGGCGACGACCCAGGTGAGGAAGTAGAGTTGGACGGCCGTAAGTACCCCTAATGAAAATCCTAGCAGGACGATCTGCGCCTTGGTCCCTCCCTTCTTGTAGACCACGAGAGAGAGAATCCCAAGACCTGACAATGTCCCCGCAGGAAAACTGAAGGAGTTGTGCGACCAACGCACGATGGATACAAACCCGCGGGGATGGATCGCAAAGAACAGGATGGCGACGGCAACCGCCGCAAGCGCGTCGGTCCAGTGATCGCCGGGGACCGTATAGAGAGCGAGCAGGACCATCGTCCCCATACTCATGAGCACAAGGGATGTGCGCGCGATAAAAAGAAATATCTCGGGATGGAGAATATGTGCCAACGTAAATGAATCAGCGATCTTGCCTACAAACGGATAGGTCACCCCGAGGATTGCGGAACCGATCATCTCTATCGGCGTCCCCGGGTGGTCGATGAAAGTGTATGGCTCCCCTTTGAAGGCCGACAACGAGCTCATCAAATAGGGAATCTCCGGGTCGGCATTCACATAGTAGGGCTGCGGTATGACCGCCTGGGTGTATAGCCACCAGGCCCCGATCGCGATCAGAAAGGGCGCCAGCATCGCTATTCTGATTTTTTGAGTATTGCAGTCCTTCGTATGAACTTCTTCTTGTGATTTCATCATTGGGAAGCTGTGCAACCCAACGCTCCCTTCCATCCTGCGGTTAGAGAAACTCCTGTCCGATAAAAAAGCTTTGATAGGTCAAGATGCAGGAAGATTTTCTCTGAAAAAACAGGAAATCACAACTAGGGCTGTCGCGAGGCACGACCCCAAAGTGCGACATGGGTTATTCAACCTCGCCACAGAGGATGTTCCATGTTGTCTTGATTATGGCTGCATGATGTAAAAGTTGATCGACCCAATTTCTGATTTGGAGGGGTCATTAATGAAGGCATTTGCCGTACATGACTCGGAGTTTGGGAATACGGAGATCGTCGCAAGGGCGATTGGGGAGGTGCTCGGATCGGATTAGGCCGCTGTCGAAGAGATTGAAAAGACCGCCATCCTGGCATTCTTCATCCGCATTTTTAGCGACGCTGACAAACCCTTTGGAGATGCGCTCAAGAAGAAAGGGGGAGATCTTGTCCTGCCGCTTGAGGGCTTCCTCGTCGAGCGCATCAAAGGGCCTTTGGTCGAGGGTGAACTTGAGCGAGCGCAGGCCTGGGCGAAAAAGATCGGGCGAAGAAGATCGTTGAAACGCTGTCACCCTCATGATATCCTTCACGGAAACCATCCGCTCAAACGGATCCTGGGAGCAGGCTTGTATTTGGCAAACGAAGTGGTTGGGAAATGAACATTAGTTTCAAATACGAATGAGTCGCATTTTACTTGAAG
>CAZMZL010000023.1:0-20006 GCA_964570595.1 uncultured Anaerolineaceae bacterium
GCCGCCCTTCGAATTGGCCTTCTTGAACAATCGGATTGATCTCGTAGGGGCCGCCTTTCGTGGCGGCTCTTCGGTATCACGTGAAAAAAACCTCCCGGTTCAGAGCCCGCGGGAGGTTAGAACTGAATGGTTCTTTTCGACATCTATCCTTTAATATACCCACACTGAGGTGCCATATCCCGTTGTAAGAATCTTGTCGCCGATGGACACCGGCGTCGTCCATCGGAAAAGCCATTTCGCGTCCTCCGGTCTCATGTTCACGCAGCCATGACTGCGTGGTCGACCATAGTCGCTGTGCCAATAGGTCCCGTGGAAGGCGACTCCGGTGATATGAAAATATGAGACCCAGGGAACGCCGGGGAGCTCATAGGCTTCTAAATTGGAGGTCAGACGACCGTCGCCCATGTGGCGAAGGGGCATCTTCTTGTCGATATAGAAGTTTCCTTTTGGCGTGGCCGTGGGTATTCCGTTACTGCTGGGTTTTGAGTTGGGCACGCCGCTCGATATTCTGGTTCTGAACACGAGATGATCGCGTTCATAGGCCAGGACTTCTTGCCTGGAGAGTGAAACTTCCAGTCGTTTTTCTCGTTCAGGGATATCAGGCGAAAGCGGAGAAAGTTCCTCGGGTTCGACTTTGCGTAGATGTTCTGCACGTACGAAGTAAACCACATTCAGCAGATCATCTCGAAGTTGGTACCAATGGCGGCCATCTGTCCCACGGACCAATTCTTCGACCCAGGCTGTCGATTGGTAGTACAAGCGATAAAGCGGGAAGGAAGCGGGATCTGCCAGCCGATATGCTCGAGTGTAGGGTACGCTGACTTCGAATATCGCCCCGGTATTCGGAATGTCCCAGCGCGGTCGTTGGGTTTCCCATCTTACGGTTTGGATATTGCCAGAATGGACATAGCCTTCCGGTACCCGGTACCAGAGCGCGTTATGTACAGGTCCATCGTCTGACATGTTGCTCGAAAGCAGCGGAAGCAGAGTATCCCGGGTCAGGTATGCCAGGCGTTTTGAAGCGAAGGAGGGTTCTGGATACAAGCCGATTTGACTGTGTGCGACGCGGCCCAGCGCATCGGATATCTGACCTTCCGCTGGAGGAGGGGGCTTGAGGGCAAGACCGACGGTGCTCAGACCGGCCATCGTTAGGAAATCCCGACGGTGGATTTTGTGATGCATGCGATTATTCTACCCACGAGCGAACCAGGGATCAATAGGAAATCGAGATTGCGATCATTTTGTAGGAACATCGGCCACCTGGCGACAACTCAGATATTCGCATAGCCACTACGAGATATGTGTGGCAAGCCCGATGGAATTATTTTCAAGCGGGGATGGTTCTGTCATTTGATCATGTTACCGGGATGGTATAATCCGACGGATCCTTCTGAGGACCTATCGTACGAGCCATTTTAGACGCGCTTCTTCTTATGTCTGATAAATTACGCATTTTTATAGCAATCGAGATCCCCACAGTCATTCAAGACGGACTTCGCATACTGATCGAATCGCTCCGGGGATCATGTGAGGATGCCCGCATTCGCTGGGTAAAACCTGAATCGATCCATCTCACACTAAAGTTTATTGGCGACATCCCGCATGAATCGGTCCGCGAGATTACAGAAACCTTGGAGAAACTTTCTCCCAAAAGCTCTATATTCACCCTCACAGTCGCGGGAATCGGGTGCTTTCCGAATAATGCTCAACCGCGTGTGTTGTGGGTAGGGATCCGCGAGGACGGCGGGAAATTAACGACTTTACAGAAAGACATCGATCTTGCTTTAGAACCACTCGGGATCATGCCCGAAACCAGGCCGTACCATGCCCATCTTACCGTGGGGCGTGTGAAGAAACCTGGCACGGTTGGAAAATTGGTATCTGAGATGAACACGGGTATGATTGGTCAAATGCAGGTGGATAAGTTTTCCCTTATCCGCAGCGATTTGCGACCGGACGGAGCGAAATATTCAAACCTGGCATCCTTCACGCTGCGCTAGTCGAACCTGGCGAACGCTCTATCGGTCGGTTGGAATCCATTCTTGGATAGATCAGGGGTTGTGTTCCTAACCGAGCAGACAGGTGTTATTTCCTGACCATCCATAGGGAGCTCAGGTATAGATTTGATTTATCGAGGGTTCGCATGAAAACATGGGCCGAGATAAGATACAAGAAACCATGACAAGGAGACTGACATCGCTGAAGCGATTGAATTAGCTCAAATCATCGTCGATACGCTTGACGAGAAGAAGGGCGAGAATATCCTGCTCCTCGATCTCACCGGCGTATCCACATTCACCGACTACTTCGTGTTGTGCTCGGGGTCAAGCGACCGGATGCTTCGTGCCCTTTCTGACGAGGTACAGAAGAAGACCAAAGGACGATATGCGCTTGTCGCCGACCGCATAGAAGGGGAAGCATCGACAGGATGGATGCTGCATGACTATGGGGATGTCGTCCTCCACTTGTTCACTCCAGCAAGGCGGGATTTCTACAACCTGGAAGAGTTATGGAAAGAGGGGAATGTGTTGGTTCATATCCAATAAGCCAACACACCCTTAGATTTCCGGTTTTGCATCGGTTTTTTCCCCCAACGAATGCGTCGTTGAACCACCGAAGCGCTGAAAAACAATGATTTCCCTGGGGTTCCCATCCAGGGATGTACTTTGTATTCGAGGTACACTTGCAGCGATGGAAGTGTTGGCTCTTTCCGAAATAGCCCAGCTCATCTGATCCACCAACCCATGGGTATGCCGTGCATTTTCAGTCTTCTCTGTCAGTTCAGCGTGTCAGCGGTATCGGGCGCCTGGAAGGACTTTGCCTGCGTTGATCGGGTATAAAGTTGATGTTCGTTTGAACAGAGGGGGTGAGCGTGTTCAGTTTTTGGTTTCGAAGATCCAGGGATCGACGTCACGGTCCCATGGTGTGAGTTCCTCTTTGGAGAACCAAAGCCGAATCTCGGCTTCGGCTGTCTCCACGCCATCCGATGCATGTGTGAGATTTCTTCCTACTTCAAGTCCAAAATCATGCCTGATCGAGCCTGGTGCAGCCTCGGTGGGTTTGGTTGAACCCATTGTCTGCCGAACCGCCGAGATTGCATCCGGTCCCTCCCATATCATCGCCATGACGGGGCTGGATGTGATGTATGCGATGAGGCCTTTATAGAAAGGTTTGCCTTGATGCACTGCGTAATGTTTTTCCGCAAGATCTAATGGTACGGATTGAAATTTGGCTGCGATGATCTTTAACCCACGATTTTCAAGACGTCGGGTGATTTCTCCGATCAATCCCCGTTGAACTGCATCGGGCTTAATGAGTACGAGTGTGCGTTCCAAGGTTGCCTCCAATAACCATGAACTCGGGAGCTCCCGAGTTCATGTCGTCTTTTTTCGAATGTGATTTAGGATCAAGCAACTTCCATTCCTTTTTGATAAGCTTCGATCGCATCCGTCAGCCGATCCACCTTCATATACGCATCACCGAGGGTCTGCCACATCGTCGGCAGATTCGAATAGCGCTGCACAGCGCTCTCCAGGTCGCCGATCACGGTGTCGAGTTCCTTTTTCCTCTCGATGAGCTTTTTATATTCAGATAACGCATGGCCTGCATCTCCGGCGCTCAAGGCTTGCCGTGCAGCCTGGAGAAGTTGGGAGGCATCCGTAGGAGGCTCCTTATAATCAGGTTTCGGTACTGGGACTTTGCTGACTTCCGGTTCCGGTTGAGACGTAGGCGGAACGATTTCAGCGCTTATCGCATCTGCGGGCGCCTGATCGATCACACTCTCCGGCTCTGGCGGCGCGATCGGTTCTTCACGCACCGGGCTCGGAGGAGCATATTCTTCAGGGGCAATTTCGGGTTCCGGTGCGGCTGCTGGAATGGGCGCAGGTGGCTGAGGAGGGGCAGCGGGCGCTTGTGAAGGTTCTTCCGTCAACCAGTCCGGTGCTTCTGGTTCTTCATGAACGACCGCTTCTTGTGCGGGTCGGGTAACATCCTGCTCGACCGGCGGAAGTGGCGTCTCGGCAACAAATTCATGCTCCGCCCTCTTTGAAGGGATCTCGGATATCACGGTTTCATCGGTTGGACTGGCAGCCATCTCATGCAGCCAGTCTGGCGCCTTGGCATCCGCCGATGTCGTCTCTGACGGAGCTTCAATCCCAACTTGGGATGCTGGCTCCTTTACGGGAGGGGCTTCAACTACAGGAGGCGGTTCGAGGTCAGGCACCTCAACTTCGGCTTCTACGCCGCGTTGTGTAGCAAGGTCTTCGAGCCACTGCAGGCTTGCATCGGGTTCATCGGGTGGGGGCATTTCGTCGGCTAGAACTGGTTCATCGGCTGCGATGGGAATGTCGGATATCGCCCCAGGCGCTGCTTCCGTGCTTTCGTCTCGTTCCGCCAGATCATCGAGCCACTTGAAAACCTCTTCATCATCCAGATCATCGGCCACCCCCGCCTCTGCAGGTGAAACCTGATCATCGGTCGCTCCAATAGTTTCAGAAGCAGGTGGGACGGCAGCTTCTGCAGGTGGTTGATCGAAATCTGCTCCGATCCCTGCAAGCCTGTCTTCGATCTCTACCTTCAAGTCTTCTTCCCCATCCGTTTGAATCCCGAAGTCTGGCTCAGCCGTAAGGGGTTCATCATCAAGATGATCGAGACGTGAGAGATCTGGGGTGGGAATTTCTTGATCATCGGGTCCTGCAATTCCCGAGAGCCAGTCTGGAATGCTGCGTTCGTCACCAGGTGCGGATGAAGCCGCTTCTGGGGGCTCAGGAATGGCGGCCTCTGGTACCTCCTGCACAGGTTCCAACGAATCAGCGACATCTGCTTCATCAGGATCACCGATCCTGCTCAACCAGTCGGGAGCTTCATCTTCAGCCGTTTTGGGTTCTTCAGAGTCATCCGCGCCAATACCCGAAAGCCAATCGGGGACTTCGTCCTCATCTTGCAGGGCCGCGGCTGGTTCTGCAATTCCGCGCAGCCAATCAGGGGTCTCCCGGGGGATCTCCATTGCTTCCAGATCTGGCGCTGGCTCTCGTTCTGCGGGTGTTTCGCCTCCCTGGCTGTCCGCATCTGCACTGGGGAGCTCCACATCGACGGGGACCCCAGTATCTTGCTGTGACGCCGCTTCTGCTACGCCGGCCAACCATGATGGAGGCCCATCACCATCGCGAGACTCGACTTTCTCAACCGCCTCAGGTTCTTCGCTCATTCCATCGAGCCACGAGGGGACCTCTGCATCTTCGTCGGAGGAGACGACCGCTTCCTGCGGGCTGGTTTCCTGCATCCATTCCGGAACAACACCGGCTTTTGGCTGCTCTTCCTCTTCAGCAGCAGGTTTATCGCCCAGCCACGTGATGATGGTCGACGTCGCGCCAGGTGCATCGTCTTCGATCCATGTTGGAACTCCCGGGGCGTCTGAGCCGGCGCCAGCCTGGTCCGCCATCGGTTGTTCCGGCTGCTCCTGTCGCATGACATCGGGCTCGGGAGACACGGGCGGCTCAGGGGTCACATCTTCTGCATCTTCTGCGATTTCACCCAGCCAGTCGGGCATTCCCGTCCCGGGGCTTGGCTCCGCGAGAGGTACCGCGGGTTCCTGAATTCCCTCCTCGGCATCGGGAGGCGCGATATCCTGGAGCCAACTCGGGATTTCTGCAGGGGCGAGCTCGGCGTCATCAGATGTTGGAGGAGTACCGGGCTCTAGTTCGCCAAGTTCTTCGTCGGAGAAAGAGATTGGACCTTCTTCTACTTCGCCATCCGAAGGCTTCCAACCGGCTTCCTTCATCCACTCTGGTACCTGATCGTCTTTTTCTGAACTATTCGTCATCTTATTAGCCTCTGCGCCTACAAGTGCGGGAGTTGTACCACCACCGATACTCGGAGAAGGTTTTACATCTTGCAGCCAAGATGGTGAACTGCTTATGGGTTCTGCTGCCGGCTCCCCTTTGGATAAATCAACGCCCAATGATGCCACCCACTCAGGCTCGGCCTTTGCAAGCGGCTGACCCGGGAGCCAATCCAGTCTCTCTATTCGAACGGAATTGGCGTCAACGGTACTGGGATCGATTGCGGCATTTTCAACAAAGGAAGCGTAGGGATCCAGGGCGGCCAGTTTGCGGTGGTATTCACCCGCCTCGCTGGATTTATCTTGCTGTTGAAGAATCGCGGCCATGATGCGGTTCGCCTCACGGCAGAAGGGTAATCGTTCGAGGATCTGCGTGCACACATCTTTGGCTTCAACACCCTGTCCCGACTTCCAATACATGGTCGCCAGGAGGACCTGCAACTCCGGCCGATCGGAATCTTCCTTCAGGGCGGACCTCAATTCGGCGATCGCCTGGGCGTACAGCTCGCCTTGAGCATATTGTCTTGCGAGGGCGCCCCGCGTCAGCCGAATTTTATGAGGTTCGAGGCCGTCTCTCCTGCCGATCAGACGGCTGAGTTCTTGCCGAATAGCCGGATTTGCTGGATTGGTTTCGTAGGCACGTTCCATGTGCCAAATGGCTGCATCAAGATTCCCCTCGTCTTCACGTACAATCGCCATTCCAATATGCGAAACAAAATCATCCGGCACCGCAGAAAGGACGCGTTGGAAAATATCCGCAGCGTCGCCATAACGCTTTACCTCCAGGTATGCTTTACCAAGCAGCCTGTATGTATCCAGGTGTTTCGGGTAAGTTTCGAGGATGTGTCTGGAATGGGCAATCGCCTCATCGAGTTGATCGCGTTCGATAAGGTCGTCGATTTGCTTTACATATGCGCGTAGCGATATTTCTGCCATGGCAGTGCCTTATGTATGAGTATGCCTTACATCACACGATTCCGCAAGATCGTTGTTCCGCCTATGTTTAATGTAGCAATTTTGATGCCGTAATGAGTAAAAATCATTAATTCACACATGAATCCTTTAAAAACCATGGCTGCGGATGACTTCGTCAATCATCGCACTCGCATCCGTTTCCGGGAGCGGAGGTGATCCCTTAAGTTCACCGACCAATTCTTGCTCGGAAAGTGCAAAGAGGATGGCTCGTACATTTTCAGCCAGAGCTTGTGGATCATATCCTCCTTCAAGGATGAAAACAATTCGACTCTCACAAATCTCATCAGCCAGAACTTTTAACCCACGCCCGAGGCTGTAGAAGCCGCGAGTGGTCAATTGCAGGGATGCCAGAGGGTCTCTCCAGTGCGCGTCAAATCCTGCTGAGATGAGCATCGTATCAGGTCTGAAACGATCTGCTGCGGGCGAGATGATCCTCTCGAGGATCGCCTCAAAGGCGGTGTCTCCAGCGTGGGCGGGGAGGGGGATATTGATGATACTGCCCTCACCGTCATCCATTCCTTTTTCATTCAAGGAACCTGTGCCGGGATAAATCCCCCATTGATGCGTGGAAAGGTAGAGGACGCTTTCATCCCGTTCAAATATTGCCTGGGTGCCATTGCCATGATGGACGTCGAAATCGACGATCATGACTCTGTGGAAACCCTGTGCTTGTAATTTTCGAGCAGCGATGGCGATGTTGTTGAATAGACAAAAACCCATGGCCCGGGTCGCCGTAGCATGGTGCCCGGGAGGGCGGACAAGAGCGAATCCGTATTCACACTTTCGCTGGATGACAGCGTCAACCACGGCCCAGGTACCCCCCACGGCTTTTAAAGCAGCTTTAAAGGACGCCGGGGTAACGTATGTATCGCCATAATCGATAAAGCCCGGTCCGGAACTGCTGGCTTCTTGAATTTCGTCCACATATGCATCGGGGTGGACCAATTGAATCATCTCCAGGGGCGCCGGTTCTGGGGTGAGCTCATTAATATACTTATTCAGAGGTCCGTCATGAATGCGATGGAAATGGGCGAATCGATCGGGCGATTCAGGATGACCGGGGTAGACATGCAGCGGTGATGGAACAAGTGAGATTGCGATTTTATTCCCACTCATGCGCTGGGTAGAGGCCACGTTATCATTGCTGGCGGCATCAGAATGCTCCCCGTCCCTGGATTACCGCAAAAGGCGTGCGGACCAGGATAAGGACGTCGAGAAGAAGTGAATAATTGTATATGTAGTAAAGGTCTTCATCCGTGTTTTGGTGCATCGGTTTCTCGCTGCGCCCATTGATCTGCCACCAGCCTGTCAGACCTTGCGGGACAGCGAACCGTTTTCTCTGCCATGGTTTGTATAGGTCCACCAACCACGGCATTTCTGGTCTCGGGCCAACAAGGCTCATATCACCCTTGAGGACATTAATGAGTTGGGGAAGTTCATCGAGGCTGAATCTTCGGAGGATATGTCCGAGCCTGGAGATTCTTGGATCGTCCCGCCGTTTATGCTGGAGCGCTTGTGGGGAGGATTGGTTCTCAGCGGGTGGATCAGGAGCATCATCCCCCTGAATCATGGTGCGAAATTTATACATCGTGAAAAGAACACCATTCTCGCCGACACGAGTCTGCCGGAAGATTACATGGCCTGAACCCTCGATGGCGACAAGCAACGCGATCACGAGCATGATGGGTGAAGTCAGGACGATGAGGGCTGCGCTGGTGAGGAAGTCAAAAGAACGCTTGATCCCCCGATTCACGCCATCGATGACGGGTTCTCGTAAACCAATCACCGGAAATCCACCAATCATCTCGACTTTCGCTTTGACAAGGGCGAGTGAGAAGTAATCTGGAATTACTTTTACACGCACCGGAAAATTCTCCAACTGAGCGACCAGGTTGTGAAGTTTGTCATACGCGCGCGGGGGAAGGGTGCTCCAAATCTCGACGACGTCACGGGCTTCGAGGATTTGAAGCAGGTCATCGAGGCTTCCAAGGACTTCTAATCCATTGTATGTGTTCTTTCGTTTTTCTGGATCGTCGTCAATATAGCCGACAATGTCATATCCCCAGAGCGGGTTCGCCTGGACCTGCTGTACAACCTCCTGAGCCAGATCTCCGGCTCCGATCATGATCACTCGGGAGCGGTTAAAGATCGGCGTCGATAGACGGGGCTGCAATAGTCCGAATACGATCCAGCGATAAGCGAGGAGGAAGATCAGGTTAATCACGAAGAAGTACACGAACTGCAGCCGGGAAACTTCCCGGTATGTGAGGTAAAGAATCCCGGCGAGAAGCAATGTGGCGAGCATGCCGCCAAAGATTACGCGAGTGATGATAACCCAGGTGCGGTCCGCATGCTTTGTGTCATAAGCTCCAGCGAGGAGGAGTGATCCCGACCAGCAAAGCGCAGCGACCGCGTAGAAGAATACCGGCAGTGATGACGCGCTCTCACCGAGCGACCTTCCAAAGGGTAAAGTGTCTCGCAAGTAGGAGGCGGTTAACAGCCCGAAACAAGTGATGATGATGTCGCTGACGAAGACAAAACTATCCAGCCGGTTGAACGTACGATTCATCTTCTCCTCGAAGCTATGCAGATATTAAGTGAGCCGATCGAATCGAGATCCAGAACCATTGTTCGACCTGTTGTTAGGCGCATGATTGGTGCAACCTCACAGGATATTGAGGACAAAACCTGTTTCTGGCCAGGTTCGCCTACAGCGTAAAAGGAATCCGGCCCGAAAGTCAATAAGATATGGTTGCCATAACGTCAGGCCCGGGAGGTGGATGGCTGCATCCCAGATTAGCGGTGATGGCCGCATTTTACAACAATGTCGTTTCCCGAGAAAATGTCGGGGCGGTCTCGAAAGATGAGGCAAGTGGATAGCCATATCCCTGTGCCCATGATCTCGAGCATACTTCATTCCTCACCCTGAAGTCATCAACAAGAAGATGGACTGTCCTTTTGGGACGGCCCCCTTTATGCATCAATCGAAAGCCGATGCTTGATTCTCCTCAACGGCAAGCTGATGGATTCCTGCTTCCGGATTCAAGGAGCTTGCTCCTTGCCACCAGCAGGCTGGTGGATTCCGTTTTCTGGAACCTGGGTGCTCCCTCATCCCCGCGCCGGTTCGCAGCCGCACAGTTGCCTGCTGCTGGCGCCTCGTCGGATCAGCGCCCGCAGAGGGCGATCACCCACTAGCCATCGCCCATGCCGGGCGTACAAAATACCAGGGGCTGCCCTTTTGGGGCAGCCCCATCGAATGTCCAAGCTTTGATTCTAAGCGTTCGTTCAACTCGATGCGGGTTCGTTTTCGTAGGTGGTTATGGGCAGCGGCCGACCGCTCTGTCGGAGTGCCCAGATGATGATGCCAAACATCACAGCGATCGCGATCCAGGCCGCCATTGAACCGCGCGATTGCACGATCAGCGGTGCCGCCAATAGACTCACAAGGTTGACCACCTTGATCATCGGGTTTAAGGCTGGCCCAGCCGTGTCTTTGAGCGGATCACCGAATGTATCGCCCTCGACGCTGGCCCGATGTGCAGGCGACCCCTTGCCCCCGAGGTGTCCATCTTCGATATACTTTTTTGCATTGTCGAGAGCCCCACCGGAAATCGCCATGAATACGGCCATAAGCTGTCCAACGAGAATGACGCCGGCGAGGTAGGCTCCGAGGGATTCAACTCCGAATATCAACCCGACAAGGATTGGAGTGGCTACGGAAAGACCCACAAGCGGGAGAAGTTCTTTCTGCGCTGCGGTGGTGGTGATCTCGACCACGTTCTCATATTCCGGTTTGACCGTGCCTTCCATAACCCCCGGGATGCGAAACTGCCGTCGAACTTCCTGTACGACCTGATTCGCTCCTCTGGCGACTGCTTTGATGCTGAATGCAGAGAAGAGGAATGGTAAAGTCCCTCCGAGTAGCAGGCCGATCACGCCTGCAAGTGTAGATATTCGGACGAATTCAATGGCTTCGACTCCAAGACGAAGCTGCATGATGCGGATATCTGTGACATAGGAGAAGAACAGACTTGTAGCGGCGATGACGGCAGAAGCGATGGCAATTTGCTTTGTGATGGCTTTTGTGGTGTTCCCGACAGCATCTAGATCGGCCAGGATTTTCCATGCTTTTTCACCGACGCCAGCCATTTCTCCGATACCGTTTGCATTGTCGGCGATAGGTCCGAAGGAATCCATGGCGACGTTATTCCCGGTATGCGAGAGCATCCCGATCCCGATCATGGCGACGCCATACAGCGCAAAAATCGCCGGATCTCCCCAGTACAGAATCATACTCACACTTAATGCGATACAGATTACCACGACGCTCCAGACGCTCGCTTCCATCCCGACGCTCATCCCGGAGAGAATCGTCGTTGCGGTTCCTGTCTTGGTGGAATCGACGATTTCCCCCACCGGTTTTTTCTTGTAGGAAGTGAAGTATGACGTCAGTGGATTGAATGCGACGGCAAGTCCAACTCCCACGGCGTTGAGGAGCGCCAATTTCCATTCCCCAGCATAGAGCAACCCAACGACCATGGCCCAGATGACGGTGTTCAGGCTCGAAACTTCATACGAGCGGAACATGGCTTCTTCTGCGTCATGGGCACGCAGGAATTTGATGGGGAAATTTTCCCAAATCGGGACCGTAATCGTACCGAATATGGAGGAGATCACCCCAATGGCTCGAACGACCAGAGGAAAGACGATCCAGTATGTGTCTCCTGTGAGATGCGTCAGGACGAGACCGAGGATCAACGTGGAAACGATGGTGACTTCGTAGGACTCAAAAATATCGGCCGCCATTCCTGCGCAATCACCGACATTGTCCCCAACGAGATCGGCGATGACGCCCGCATTGCGGGGATCATCCTCGGGCAAACCATGTTCCACTTTACCGACGAGGTCGGCGCCCACGTCGGCGGCTTTCGTATAAATTCCACCGCCGATGCGCATGAACAAGGCCACGAGCGTGCCACCTAACCCGAACCCCAGGAGCGCATCAGGCGCTGCCCGACCGAACCACATGAAGATGAGCGTGCCTCCTAACAATCCCAGACCGTCGGTTAACATTCCCGTGAATGTTCCAGCCCGGTAGGCAATCGTCAGCGCGCCGTTATAATCTTCCTTAACCGCTTCAGCAGATACTCGGATATTTCCTTCGATCGCCACACGCATGCCGAGTTGACCCACGATGGTTGAAAACGCGGCTCCCAGGAAAAAAGCAAACGTGCGACCGACCGCGACTGCGATGACCGCATTTTCCCCGAATTTGTTGACGGCTTCTTCAGATGGGGGTATCACGAAAACGCTCAGGAAAAGGACGACGCTCAGGACCAGCACCGTCTTGATGATCGTGCGAAGTTGACGGCGCAAATAACCATGGGCGCCCTCCTTTATCGCCAGCCAAACCACCTGCATCTCCTTCGAGCCCTTATCCTTGCTCATCGTATCGCGCCAGAGCCAGAGGGCATAGATAAGGCTGATGATCGCTACGACGACCACGCCCCATAACATCGTCTGTTCAAGTTGTGATAGTTCATTCATTTTGAAGATCTCTCTCCTTTTATTTTGTGATGCGCGTTAGCTTGCACGTGATGAAGTTGACTCAAGTATCAAATCATTTCGGTACCAAGTTAACCTCCCTGAATGGTGATCACATCAATCTGGATTGTCAGGATCGGAGTTTTCATCGCCCCACGATGGGCATTAAACTGCTGACTGAGTTTGCTCGAACAGGAAAGAACGACCTGATTTCTCGAGCTCGAGTGAGGGTGCTTGTTCTCCCAGGAAAACAAGTGTGGGAGATGAGAAATTTGTCAAGGCCGATCTAGTATTCCTTGTCAGGAGCTGTGTAATTCGTTTGAAACCGTCCTGTCTAAGGAAGCGGTGAAATTTTACAGCGGGGTAATATGCTCTGTCAAGCCAATGTATGAACCGATGTGAGGGGTTGAGGGTACTGGTGCCAACTATAAAATGCTAAAATGCTTATTGACTTTAATGGTCCAATTTTGTATAGTGTTTTGCGTAAGGTACTTATTTGTCAGGTGGAGCACGTGCCGCCAAGTAAGTTACGGAGGCAGTGCTTTTTGTATGTCTATGGGAGCGGGGTTTATCAAGGCTGGATAATCCTGACAATCGGAGGGAAGGGCGGGAAGAAGCAGGCACTCAGACTTGTATGGTGGTAAACGAAGGACCAATATCTTTTTTGAATATCGGACAATCCATCAGTTTCCCCACAAATTCGCTCTTGACAAATAATTTTGCAGAATTGAGTGAGAGAATCCTTCATCGGTGCTTGTTTACGGTTAATTAAAATTGTAAGCTGATAAAAGAGGACACAAACATTGGCAAAAAGACGGAAGACTACTAAGACAGGTAAAAACGGCCAGAGTGAACCTGAAGGAAAGGTTGGCGTACATGAGGAGTTAAAAGAAGCTGCGCTTGCGGCCGAACAGGAGAATCCGGCGATCGCTCAATTGGTCGAACTAGGGAAGGAACGAGGTTTCGTCACGATCGATGAAATCCTTAAGGTTTTTCCTGAAGTTGAGCGGGATATGGACCAATTGGAAGATACCTATGCAGCGCTATTGAGCGCCGGCCTCAGTGTTCTGGATGGAGCCGCAGAGGCAAAACCTGCGAGTGTAAGTCACTCCGATAGCGGCAATGCCATCGGAGCCGCTCTTGAAGAAAACTATCTTTTAACCGTCGACACGGATGATACCGTCGGCCTGTATCTAAAAGAAGTGGGTCGTGTGCCACTTTTGACTGCGGAGGAAGAAGTTTCTCTTGCCAAACGTATCGAGCGCGGAAGAATTGCCCGCGAGGCGCTCGCGAGTGCGACCGTCAGCATGAAAGAACGCCGGGAGAAGCAGCTTGCCATTGAGGATGGCTGGGCGGCTCGTGAGCATCTCATCACGGCAAACTCGCGGCTTGTGATCAGTGTTGCGAAAAAGTATATGGGTCGTGGCGTCCCTTTTCTTGACCTCATCCAGGAAGGAAATATCGGTTTGATCCGCGCCGCAAAGAAGTTCGACTACAGGCGCGGACATAAATTCTCGACTTACGCGACCTGGTGGATCCGACAGGCGGTTACGCGAGCAATTGCAGATCAGGGCCGCACCATCCGGGTTCCCGTGCACATGGGTGATCAGATTAATAAATTGCTCAGGGTGTCACATCAACTGACGCAAAAACTAGGTCGGAGCCCAACGACGGATGAGCTCGCTCAGGCTCTCGATGTAACCCCTAAAAAAGTGGAGAACATGATCCAGGTTGCCCGACGACCTATCTCGTTGGAGACACCCACCGATGAGGAAGAAGATTCGGTATTGGGAGATTTTATTAAGGATGAAGAATCTCCTGCTCCGACGACGACGGTCACTCAGAACTTGTTAAAGGAGCAATTGCGGGATGTCCTCGGTTCACTGCCGCCTCGCGAGGTGCGTATTTTGCAGCTCCGCTACGGACTCCTCGATGGACAAAGCTATACATTGGAAGAAGTCGGCAGGAAGATGGGAGTAACCCGGGAGCGGGTTCGACAAATCGAGGCGCAAGCCTTAAGTCGTCTACGTCATCCATCTCATCGTCGGATCCTCGTAGATTATCTCAAGGAATAACAGGACCGATCATCCGTTTGGAAAGCCGTTCGAGTGATGAACGGCTTTTTTGATAACCATGTAGGAATCCGTCAATCCAATAGCAGCCCAGAGGCATACAAAGGGAATGAGGGGGAGATAGTATCGTTGGTAGGGGAGCGGATTGAGGACGAGCAAGGCGCCGGCCTGGCATACCGACATGAGCAAAAGCAGAATGGTCCCTCTTCGCCGTCGTCCTGAATCGCTGGCTCCAGCTTTTCTCACCCCTCCCAGGACCCCCAATATTGTGAAAAATAGCAGGAGGCCTCCCCATAGAGGCCCGCGGAGGAGATTGTTGCCAAAGGTTTTTAAATAGGCATCGATCTTGTCTGCCAGGTTGCTGGAGTAATTTCCCACTTCCTCGAATTGAGGAGCTCCGAGAAACACAGTGAATAGCATGACGCCCAGTCTCTTTCCTGGGGAATCCAGGAGCTGTTCAGGGTTGTGCGCTTGAAGCGTGATCACTTGTGAGCTGAGAAAATCGGCACGGGCCTGAATCATCTCCCTTGCAGCTCTTACGGGTGAACGCCAGAGGAGAGGATGGAGCAAGATCACGACCAGGGATAATGTGAGCACGAAGATTCCCAGTTTCTTGAGTATTTCACGACGATCTAACTCCGAATCCCAGAGAACGGCGATCAGACCAGCCGGGAGCAGCGCCAGCGCGGAATACTTGGCGCTTACTGCCAGCCCCAAACCAAGACCATCGAGCCAGGGAAATCGATCAGCGTACAGCACCCCGAGGATGGCGAGGCAGACACCAAACAGCAGCACACCCTCGGCCATTGCCCTGCGTGTATGCAGGAGCACGAGCGCATTGAGAGCAAGAAGGAGCGCCGCTACAAGCCCGGTTTTTACGCCGCCTATGGAGTGAGCGGCGAGGTAAATTGTCACAACACTCATCGGAAGGAACAAAGCCACTGCGAACCTGCTTCCTAGAAGCAAACGATCCGATGGCAGGGCGCCCTGCCGGGCATTCTCCTCCCAGGACGCTCCCCAGTCCCAGTCCACAGAAACCGATTCGGCGTCATATCCCGCCCCAAGCCTTCCCAGGCCGATGACGTATTTGGCCAGGGGGGCATTTAGTAATCGATAGGTTTGATCATAGGCATTTTCGGGGGTTTCTGACCAGACCAAACTCCCGGGCTCAGAAATTGCTTTTTCGAGATCACGGGATTGATAAAGGAGCGAACTTTCGTCAGGGTGGAATGGGACGGACTTCACCCCAAGGAATACGTAAACCGAGTAGAGAATGAGCAGGGCGGCAAGTGTGAGAGGGACTTTTTTCGAATTCATGAAGGGGATCTTTCGAAGATGAGCAATCCATCACTGCCGTAGATGTCCGTCGGAATCTTTTCCACGAGACGGTAAGAGTTTTGAAAGTCTTCGTTCTCAAGAAGACCGTTTCTGCCATAGACCTCCAGGATGACGATGTATTCAGGCCTTAGGTCCAGGATGAGATCGGGCGGGATGGCATAGTTAATAGTGTAAAGAGAATCGGGAAGCGGATAGTACTTGAGAGATACGGGCGATATCAATCCGATCGTGTCAAGTACATGTGCTTGTGTAAAGTAGCCGATTGTACCGATATCACCTGCTGCAATCGTCGTGTTCGTCAGATTGCGCTCCCCTAAGATGGTGGACGCTTCCTTATAAAGTAATTCGAGTTTGATGTAGGCCATTTCCGGCGCTGGTCGATCAGGACCATGGTCGGGGCGAATCTGCCAGCCATTCAGCGTCATCAGAAACGCAGCGGCGATGAAGGCATAGTTCAATACGGGTAATTTCAAATCATCAGCCAACCGCTCTGTTCCTGCGAAAATGCCGAGGAAAAGGATCGGTAGTGGAGGAACAAGGTACCAGCGAAATATGAGCGGATTTGCAATGGAAAAGGCGAGGAGATAGAGGATCGGATACGTCATGATGGGCCATGCATGAACCTTCGTTTTCAGGATCGTGATCGATCCCAGAGCGTACAATGCTGTAAAGAGTACAAGACCCACGCCAATCCACGCATTCCCAAATGTCAGATGACCCAGAAATGGGGTACCGTAATGTTGAAGTAATCGGATCAACCCGGCTTCAGGGGGCAGGACATATGCGTTAACTTTCGCTATGACGCTGTGAGGAATTGGGTTTCCATAGATGCGGGTCCCAATAATGATCCAGACAACAATGGGGACGAAGAATACGCCGATCTCAAGCCATGTGGGACGACCGGTTTTTTTTCGTACCCACGCCCACGCACGATCGACCCCGATGGGCAGCAGGAAGATGAGCGCATCAGGTCGGGTCAAAAGAGATAAAGCGCCCGTTGCGGCAGCCAGGACTGGTTTGTGAGAAGAATGCCAGTAAAATGTAGCCAGCATGAGCATGACGAAAAAGCTCGTCTCCATCCCGCCGATTGCGAAGGTGACGGACATCGGCGCGACGGCCCAGATGAGGGCGGCGGCAACCCCGGATTTTGGAGTTCGCAGCGTTTCTCCAATTCTGATGAGCAAATAGCAAACGATCGCGTCGGCAAGGGCATTTAGGATCGGTACGATGATGGGAAAGGCTTCAGCAGTCCCCAGTAGCGCACCGATGAGGGTAAGGATGAGAGCGAATAACGGGGTCGTCGTTCCCAGGACTGGTTCGCCAGGATTGTAGACAAGACCCTGGTTTGAAAGTAAATTCTGAGCGTATCGGAAGGTGATGTAAGCGTCATCAATCGTCCGCGGACCTGGCAGTATTCGGGCGAAAAATGCCAGGAGGGGGATAAGGACAACGGGTTGAAGGAGCTTCCGGAAGCGCACCCGCGCATTATACAGGCGGCTCGAGCAGGAGGAAAGTAGGCTGTGACTCCCATACGAAAAAAATGGATGATCGTTCTTGTCCTGGGTGTCGCGCTCGTATATCGAATTATCCTGCTCGCGCAGGATGCCGTTCCCCTTAATGCCGACGAGGCGGTTGTGGGTCTCATGGCGCGACATATCCTACAAGGACGATGGCCGGCATTCTTCTATGGACAAGCCTACATGGGCAGCCTGGATGCGACGCTTGTGGCGCTCGGCTTTGCGATCTTCCGCCAGAGTACGGTTGTAATCAGGTCCGTTCAGACACTCCTTTACTTGCTCACCATCTTCACGACCATCATCCTCGGGAACCGGGTATTCAAATCGGAAGTTGTGGGCTTTGCGGCGGGTATTCTGCTCGCAATCCCGCCGGTCAACGTTACGCTCTACACAACGGTCTCACTCGGTGGTTATGGTGAGGCGATGCTCATTGGCAACCTCGTGCTTCTCCTCGCTCTGGCGATCGCACGCAACCATCACCGACGCTGGCTCTTCTTTGCCTGGGGCTTCCTTTCAGGTCTGGGGTTGTGGGCATTTGGACTATCGCTGATCTACTCAATCCCGGCAGGGATTTTCCTCCTCTGGGAACTTCGCCGACAATCGAGCTGGTTCACCTGGAAATGGGATGTCCTTCTTGTCCTGTCGGGAGGCATTCTCGGGATGATGCCCATGATTTTGTGGGCCAGTGACAACTCCGTTCCGCTTCTGCTTCAGGAACTCTCTGGCTCGGCGATAGGCAATCCTTCGCTAAGCACATTCCTGCAAGAATTCGGAGCGAGGGTCAGGAACCTCATTCTCTTTGGCCCGAGTGTAACCTGGGGTTTCCGCGCGCCCTGGGATGTCGAGCTATTGGCCAAGCCCCTGATCCCTATCGCAGCTGTTTTCTGGATCGGCGTACTTGCGCGCATAATGTTTCGACTACGCCAGGATGATCAAAACCGATCAGCCTATGGGTTGTTGGTGGGCGTGATGCTCACCCTTCTGCTGGGGTTTCTGCTTACACCCTTTGGCAGCGATCCGTCCGGTCGATATTTTATCCCCCTGGTTCCCATTCTCGCAATTTTTGCGGGGGATTTTATTGTCAGCCTTTCCAAAACCCGCTACGGTCCATATCCAGCATATCTCTTGCTGCTTGTCATCCTCATCTTTCATGCCTGGGGGACGTTCGAGAAAGCCACAAATTATCCGCCTGGCTTAACGACGCAG
The DNA here is from genome assembly GCA_964570595.1 of uncultured Anaerolineaceae bacterium. Classification (GTDB taxonomy): domain Bacteria; phylum Chloroflexota; class Anaerolineae; order Anaerolineales; family E44-bin32; genus E44-bin32. The sequence goes on from CAZMZL010000023.1 coordinate 18,492, forward strand.
TTCGATGCAAGCACACGAATCGATCATAAATTTGACGATGACCTGATCGCATTTTTAACCCGTGAGGATGAATTGACGGGATACTCGAACTACTGGGTGAGCTATCCGCTGGCCTTTCATTCCAAGGAGAAAATTATCTTCACGCCGTTATTGCCGTATCATCTGGATTTACGCTATACCTCCAGAGACAATCGCTACGACCCCTACAATGACATTGTCGAGCGGGACGAATCCGTGGCTTATATCACCCTGACCAATCAAGATGCGCTCAATAAGCTCATGCGTGAAACTTTCCTTGACAAAGGGGTATCATGGAAAGAGAAAGTTATCGGTAATTACCTTGTCTTTTATTCGCTTTCCTACCCGTTAAGGCCATCCGATGTGGGTGAAAGCTGGCCATGGCAGGAAAAAGCGTTGAATGAACGCTATTAATACCTTTGGCTTAGCAGCCCTGGGCTTTTGGAACGATGATTGCAGCGGATTCCTCGTATTCGTGAGCTAACTGTAAGTGATCCACAGTCACGGATCATGCATAATGCTTGAAACAAGATGGAGTCACAGAGCATAGTTCAAGTGAGGTAGGAAACCCTTTGAAGTTCCGTAATCTCGTCATCGGTCTCACGTTTATCGCGATATTTACGATGGCCGTTCGCGTCTCTATCGATACGGACACGTGGTGGCATCTACGAGCGGGGGAGTGGATACTTGAGAATCAAGAGATATTACGCGAAGATCCTTTTTCGCTTACACGATTAGGCGAAGATTGGAAATATCCTGGCTGGGTTGCCCAGATCACCCTTTTTTCAGTATTCGATCAATTCTCCTTCGGGGGCTTAAACGTCCTTACAGCTTTCATCGTACTTCTGACCTTCATCGTTCTCTTTCAGTCACTGGAGGGACATATTCTGCTCCGTGCTGCTGTCCTGATCTTTGCGGCCACGGTCTCGGCGGTGTTTTGGTCGGCCAGACCTCATATCTTTACTTTATTATTCTCTGCGTATTTTCTTTTTGTACTGGAAGCATTTCGCTTGGGGAAACGAAATATTCTATGGACTTTACCGATCCTCATGGCTCTATGGGCAAATGTTCATGGTGGGTTTGCGATCGGTTTTATCCTTCTGATCACCTACCTGATCGGAGAGGCCATCAACGATGGATTGAAACGGATCACGAAAAAAGCCACATTCGGTGAACTCTGGTCGAAGCAACGCCGTACCTATGCGAATTACATTCTTGTCGGTCTGCTTTGCGCCGCTGCAGTCAGCCTGAATCCCCATGGTCCAAGCATGCTCCTATATCCCTTTAAGACCATTTCCATAGGCGTGCTGCATGAATATATCCAGGAATGGCAATCGCCTGATTTCCATCTTCCTGAGGCCCAGCCTTTTGCATGGATGCTGCTCGCGCTGCTGGCCGTATTCGCATCGTCGAAAAAGCGTGTGCATCCGGTTGAAATACTCCTCGTGGCTGGTTTTACATTCATGGGATTGGTGGCTGCAAGAAATATCGCCATCT
>CAZMZL010000024.1:0-19573 GCA_964570595.1 uncultured Anaerolineaceae bacterium
ATTCAGGCGGGAAGATCTCCTCCAGATCATCCTGGGCTCTGGGATTCAGGAGAAGGTTCGTATCCCTGACTTCATGGATCCCTGTGGCGCGGTATCGTCGACCTTCCTCCAGGGATTCGATGTTGATATGGGTCAACTTATCGACATATAGGGTGATCATCTGCCCATCATCATCGACAAGATCGATCTCGTAGCTGTAATTAAATTCATCCACCCGTGTGGCTGTACCTTCAACCTGAAGAAGCCTGCCGGGCAGAGTTTCGGCGTCGTTGGCAGCCTGGCGAATGGAAACCGGCTCTGGAGCAGGGAGCCGATCGGGGTCGGGTGGGGCGAGCAGTTCGACGTCTTCCGGGATTTCGGGAATCAATTCTATCGCGCCCCGATAAGGCTCAATCACCCCGCTGACCCTCACCGCAGCTCCAATGGGAACATCGAGCGCACCTGCGCCTCCAGGGACGTAAATCTGGATGCCGCCCGAATCATCCTCAATGTAGAGTTTCGCGCCCGACCCTGCAAAAAAACCTCCGGGGTACATCGTTGCAATCCCCTCAACGGTGACCTCCGATCCAATCAAGTTTCGGGCGATGCCAATTGGGATCAGGCCTCCCTCAACCTCTGTTCGGACGACCTCCGCGAGGCTGTAGAGGTTTGTCTCGGCCGGGTTGGCGAGTGCATTCTTTACTTCTGCAGTGAAATACTCCCAGGGCGTCCTGACCTGGAAAGTGAAGGCGAGTTCTTCTCCAGGTTCGAGCTCTTCGATCTGTAAAATAGAGGTCCCATCCTGATCGGCCCACCCTTCGGGAGCTTCAATGACCTCGAGTTTCTTTGGAATGGTTAATTCTACGCGGATGTCGTACACGGTTGCTTCGGAGGGATTTGAGACCGTAAGGATGTACTCGAAATTCGATCCCGGTGTGACCTGATCTGGGGCAGCGAGATGCAGTTGGATCATTTCTCCCCGAGAGGGGGTTGCCGGACTGCTTACATTTTGGGGTTGGGGGGAATTGCTCGTCTTGAAATCGGCAGCATTGTCATCTTCGTCAACGCTGTTCCCCTCGATCAATTTTCTTTCAAGAGATGTTCCATTCTCTAGTCCCGGGGCGGCGACGCCCTCGGTGAATTGTGGGGGAGCCTTCCCCCAGCCCAGTGAATCACGTTGGGCGCCTTCATTATCACGAAGTGTGAGACCACCCCCTGAAGCGTTGAGCCCTTGATAGAAATATTCATCCGCTTCCTCGATGAGCGATTGACCTTCTCGCACAAGAAGGTAGTGGCCCTTAGGAGGGATGAGGGTACGTTCTGTCCACTGAACCACGAGCGTTTCGTCATCACTTGTGGCGAGTCGGTACCAGAGCGACCACCCCTCCAAATCGGCAAGAGCATCGCCATCGTTGTAAAGCTCGATAAACTCATGATTGTTGTTTCCTTCGATGCCTGCCATCACCTCGCTGATCACGATATCAGCTTCTTTAAATGCTGTCGTGGGTTCGGCTTCAAATGAAGAGGTGGAGCAAGCACCGAGGGCGAACACAATGCTGATAAGACCGATGAGATTAATATTCTTCACGTTTTCCCTCACATTGCTGCGATCGAAATTGATCTACGGGTGGGTGTCACACGTTATTGATTACATGGTACCTGGGCATGGAGGATACTGCTCAAGGGACAATAGAATTTGAAAGATTTGTACGTTCCTCCGCCGACATGAAGGCGATCGCGAGTGAATTACGTTGAGCCCGGTGGATCTGCTCCGGCGACAAACCTGCGGCCGGAGCGGCAACCTCGAACTCGTGCCGCAGGTCAATGGCACTGATCGAGGGATCATCCGTATTGATTGTAGCGAGTAAGTCCTGCTCAAGGAAAAGCCTTAAAGGATGGCTGGCAAAGTTTGGTACACCGCTCGTTTGAACGTTGCTCGTGATATTGGCTTCAATCCCGATCGCATGCTCGCCCATGTAATCGAGAAGGGCTTGATCTTCCATCGCATGGGTGGCATGGCCGATGCGCGTGGCGCCCAGCAAGTTGATGGCATCCCAAACGCTCTCGGGTCCTGCGGCCTCACCGGCATGAATGGTGATCTCCCAACCTGCTTCCCGTCCACGTCTAAAGTGGTCGATAAATAGGGCTGGGGGAAAATTAACCTCGTCTCCCGCAAGATCCAGCGCGACGAAAAAATCGGCATGACGGAGAAGAGCATCCAGCTCAACCCATGCAGTTTCGGGCCCATATGTCCTGCTGAGGATTCCGATCAAATTTACTTTGACACCGAAATCACGACGGCCAGCCTCGATCCCATCTTGAATGGCTTCGATGACGCCTTCGGGTTCCAAACGATGTCTTTCTGCCATAAACCATGGGCTGAAACGCAGTTCGATGTAATCGATATGCTCATTGAGAGCATCCTCAACATTTTCATAAGCGATTCTGCGGCAGGCATCTTCATCCACCATGACCTCGGTGAGCCATCGGAATTTCTCTATGAACGCCATCACGCTGATCTGCGGTTCCGAGACCTGGACGTAGGGCTTCAAGCCTTCAGCATCATCTGCGGGGAGTTTGATATTGTGTTCGCGGCTCAATTCAAGAATGGTATTAAGCCGTACGTTCCCATCCAGATGGCGATGGAGATCGATGATGGGTATCGCAGGGTCAAGTTTCATCGACGCTGTTCCATATTCATTCATTTGGTTACCGAGCATGCTTACAGGTTATACCAGATATTCCTACATCGAAAACAACAGAATTTGTTGGAAGTTAATGGTGGTGACGGTTGGATGGATTATGAGTTAAGGAGAATTGTCTATCCGGTGCTTCCGGAGCATATCTCGGAATTTTGGGGATAATTCCGAGATAATCGGAGAGGGCTCCTTTGGCTGCCAGGATCGTATTGCATCTTCAATGGGCTCATCCCAGCTTTCGCCTGAATGAACAGTCCTACCAGGTTCGGATGCTTCGGCAAGCACGTTAAGAGCCTGCAGGATCACTCGTTTCTGTTGAGGGGCGTTGTGGGGAGCACCCAACGTGTGACCGAAGGGAAATTCAACGGCAAGCGTTCTTGGCACACCAACTTTTTCCGACCAATAGGGCATCATGGTGACAAGTACCGTCGAAAGATTCGCAGCTTCCAGCGTGCGCGCCAACACGGGCACATTAATGGCACAGTCGGGTCAGGTGGGTGTGAGCAGCACGCAGTGTACGCCTTGCTCATGGAACAAATCAGCTACCTGGGGTGCGTACTCTTCTTCCCAAGAGGTGGTGTCAGGAGGGAAGCCCTGGTATCCCATAAATGAGTAGTTCCACTCAGCGAACCCACCGATTGTGCCCTCGTCGGCGAGTTCCTGAAAGCGGTTCACAGGTAGCAATATGTTAACATCCTTCAGCACATCGTCTGCGTTGACATGAAGATGACTGACGCCGAGTTGGACCTGTCGTATGCCGGAAGGGATGCGGCGGAAGCCGGGATCGCCCCATGTAGGTTCGCCCCGTTCACGCTCGAGGTCGAAGGGTTGATCGACATCGAGTTGATACAAACCGGCGGAGGTCGCCAATCCAAATTTACACTCGTGAATCGGTCGCTCAAGCGGCGTCCACGGGATGGGATAGATGGGTTCCCGCTCCGTCATTTGATAGAACTTTCCAATGATTCGTGGGAGGAACTTAAAGCTGTCGACGGTCATGCCGATCTCCATAGTTTTACATTTGCATCCCGAGTTTCGTCCTGCCTTCCAGGTGGACACGGGAATGAAATATTAAGATGTTTCACTCAAGGCGCAAGGATTACGCACGACCCAGCGCGAGGCATGTCGCGGCAGGGTTATCGGTTAAAACGGCATCAACTCCCAAGCGTAAATAGAGGCCCAACCTGGCATCCGGCGTTGGGTCCAGAGGGCACACAAGTTGACCAAACTTGTGTGCGCGACGGACATAGAAGGGATTCAAGAGCAGCAGAATCCAAAATGGGCCAAGCATTTCCACGCCCGTCCGTGGCCAGATATTCCCAAGCGTAATCCATCCTTGTGCGAGATTTGGCGAGGCAGCTCGTATGGCTTTGAGTCGTTTGAGACTGAAGGAAAGAATGACGGTTCGTTGAGACACTCCAAGGTGATCGAGCTGTTGGGTTAGGCGAGCAGCAGTATCCGCCAGCAAGAAGATGTCCGATTTTAATTCAAGGGCGAGACCAACATCCGGGGGAATGAGATTTGCGAACTCCTCCAGGGTAGGTATGGGTTCGGGTTCGAGATCCGGTTGGAGGATGGCGGCATTGTGCGTGCGCAGCTCGCTAAGCGTCATCTCGGCGACGAGACCGTGGCCATCGGTCGTTCGATCGATTGTGTCGTCGTGGATGCAAACAAAGTGGCCATCCGAGGTCATATGTAGATCGGTCTCGATGATGTCCGCGCCATCGTCCAAGGCCTGGCGAAAGGCAGAAATTGTGTTTTCGGGGAATTTGACTTGGTTGCCACGGTGCGCCATGACATAGGGCTTTGTCCTTCCGGGGAGCGACAATTGTACCGCCATGATTCGGGTCCTCGGATTAGCGCACATCATCGAAATTGATGTCCCGCGCTGCTGCTCGTGCCATGCGCCAATCGGTGTGCGTGACATGTATGCTTTCGATGTTATCCTCGGAACGCCGTGTCATCGTCAACGCGCCCTCGGGACAGGCGATGACGCATAATCCACAGCCGACGCAACGGTTTTCATCGATCGAGGGCACGATCTCGTACGTGAGCGCCCCGAATTGACACGCATCCTCACAAAGCGCGCAGCTGAAGCAGAGCTCGTCGTCGAATGCGGTTAAAAATGGTGAGCGCGCGACGACATTTGCGATGCCGAGATCGGCTATCCCTCGAAGAATCCCACAAGAACAGGTGCAGCAATTGCAGATATACCAGTGTCCCTCCTGGCTGTTGCTGACCGAATGCACCAATCCCGCTTCGGCCGCCTTTTTCAAAGTGGCATGAGCGCCATCTTTGTCCAGTTTCTGGATGGCCGTGCTGTTGTCGAATGCGCCGGGGACCTCACTCAAGACCATGCAGACGTCCTTCGGATGTTCGCATGGGTCTCCGATCAACTCCTTCTGTGTCCGGCAGATGCAATCGATGACACCCCAGGCTTGAGACTGGTCCACGATCTCTGACGCGTTTTCATAGGGTCGTACGTCGATGTCAACCGGTACGCTTTCCTGAACCGGAATAACCCGGTGAAAAGAAGGTTTTACGCTGAGCATGTTACCGAAGGCTTGTACGTAATAGGCTTCAAATAGTGTAGCTAATTCTTCATCGATCGTTCCGGCTTGATATTCGTATATCCCCACGACAAAGGGCATGAGGCTGTATCCCAGGCCGTCTTCCGTTCGACCTGCAACGATAAGACCACGCTTGGCCATGCCTCGAAGAAGCATACGGACATCCTGTGGATCGCTACCCAGTCGTTCAGCGATCACGGCGGGGGTCTCATTCGTCAGAGTGAGTTCTGCCGCCAGTTCAGCTTCTTTCGGCGCAAATAATTTCTCCAATATGCGGAGTTCGGCGCCGTCCTCGGTTGCCGGGTAGCCACTGGGCAGATCGTTCAGCCTGTGCGCAAGGTGTTTATAAGGGTTGTTTTCCATGTCGTACCTCCTCCGCTTGTTCCTTAGTCGAGCTTACCCACGGCAGCCACATAAATTGCCAGTTCATCAAAACCATCGATATTGAGAATTTGATCGAGTTCATTTTGTTCGTAGGCGCCGATCGCGCATGCACCCGCATCGATGGCCACGCACCCCAGATACAGGTTTTGGCATAGATGACCGGCATCAAGCGCGATAAGTTTAGGTGAGATATCCCCGTATCGCCATTCGGTCCGATAAGGTATCGCCGTCCAGATAAAAGCGATCGCGCAATCTTGAATGTATTGTTCATAGCAGGCGGCGTGGATGCGTGCTGGTAGACCCTCGCTTGAATCCGCCATGTAAACAGCGTGCTCGAGGGGAAGATACCGGTAGAGACCGGGATCGAGTTCCTCGATACGCTGGACGAGGAGATAGGTTTCAAAGGGATGCCGCGCGCCGGCGGATGGGACGGTCCGCAGCGAGGCGAGACCCCCGCTGTAGGTTTTGCTGATGCCCTGGGTTGCCCATAATAGAAAAGAAAGCTCTTCGAAAGAGAGCGACTCGTCTGAGTAAACTCTCTCGCTCCTGCGCGCTTGGATTACGTCAAGGAGCAGCGCTTTCCCCACACGAAAGTCTGAAGGCGAAATGAGCGGGATGAGACTGGCTCCCTCAGGGGCTGGTTTTTGGATGGGTGGCGGCGGTATTTTGCGCTTCTGATCGGTCGCAAAAGACTGTAACTCACCCCATCGATCAGAACGGAGAAACGTGCGTTTGTTCTTGCTCATCACCAGGTCCTCGGTTTTCACCTTCGCTCGAGCTGTCCATAGTCCTGCATGAAGCGGATCACAATTTCCCGGGTTTCAACCCGCTTTCCGGGCAAGATCATGATTGGTAGTGCGCGGTGAAGGTGCGGTCACTCGTTGCCGCAATAGGCATATTGGGTTTACGGTAGAGGAACGGTGGGATCTCGCATCCGTTATTCCTCATGGGCGATGAGATCCGTAAGGGTTAATATTTCGAACCCGCGATTTGTGAGATCTGGCAATATTGTGTGCAGTGTCTCGACGGTCCGGTCGCCACGCGCGCCACGATCGTGAAGGATGATGATCGAACCAGGAGCAATCTGCCAGAGGATGTAACGGGTAGAAAACCAGGAAGATGGAACTTGAGAATCGAATGGATAAATCGAGCCCAGAGCTGTGCGGTAGCCATTCTTTTTAACGATAGCCAGAATGCTCTTCGTGAACCAACCTGATCCAGGTCGGAACCAATTTACTTGATCGAAGGAGGATAGGGATTCGTGAGATTTTAGCAGGAGTTGTTCAAATTCTGAAGTTTTTAACAAAATGGCGGGTCTGTCGGTCGCTAGATGGTTGGCGATCTCATGACCTTCAGAAACGATGCGGTCTACGAGGCCCTCGTTTCCTGAGATTTGATCGCTCAGAAGGAAGAATGTTGCGTGTGCTTCGTACTCCGCGAGCGTATCCAGGATTTTTGGTGTGGTTTCAGGATCGGGTCCGTCATCGATTGTCAGACCGATGACTCGGTCCTCGGTATAGACCGAGTAGAGCACATCTGGATGGCTGTTTGAGAGCTGTGAGAGTATCCAGCTGGATTGGAACATCGATAGACCACCTGTGAGTATGATCGAGATTATAAGTGTACCAAAGGCGAAAAGGTAGATGCGATAAATGCGCTTGATGTGACTTGGCCTCCGTTCGCTTTGAGGTGCGGATGTGAGATGCCCTACGGTCGTGCACCGGGGGTGGTTGGTCTTCCGATTAAATTGCCCGGTAATCATACTTGATCCATGGTTGGACAGAATCCAGGCAAGAGCATCCTTGCCTTGGCCGGTTTGCTAATTTAGGAAGGGGCCAGATCTCTGGGATCGATTCGACGAATTTCTTTGAAAACATCGAAGTCTTCGTCCGTGGAAATGATCGCATCAATTCCCCTGTTAATCATCACCGCGGCGTGGATACAATCCCGGGCTGAAATGTCTTCATCGGAATAAGCTTCAAAAAACTCGATTGTTTTTTCGGCGTCATCAGCCGTAATAGAGAGAATCGTTGGAACTATCGTCATGACACGTCTTGCCATCCTCGCCCCAGTATCGCGTCGACGAATTGCACCAAATCTGTAGAGGATCTCCTGGATTATTTCGGTATCCACCACAGCATTGATCCCCCCCGCTACGATCTCTTCCAGTACCCATTGACAGGATGTCTTGAGCTCGTGCTCTGATCCAGCGGCGTACATAGGCACGTTGACATCCAAGAAGACACGAGTCATGTCTTGGCTCCAAGCGCACCCAGGATGATTTCGTCCTCCATTTGTTCCCAGTCGGCTACTGGAGCATTCATGGAGAGTAGATCTTCAAGCGCCTCCCTGCGCTCTTCCATGGCCGATCCACCGAAGTACACCTCTTCAATAGCTTCACGCACGAGGTGGCTGATGGGCTTGTGCTGCTTTTTAGCAATACGCATCAAATCCCGGTACTGCCCCTCTGAGAGAACAGCTTGAATCCGCCTTGTAAATGTCGGCACGTTATACTCCTACTATGATAGTGTTATATAACTATCGTAGTAGGAGTATATGGATTTGTCAAACTACATTGGACGGTGGGGTTGTGTCGATCATTATCGCCTGATCCCACCATCCTTGGCGCCTCTGTACCTTCCCCCTTTTTCTGGGGCATAAGGCCTCTGCGCGTACGACGACTGAAATCGACCCCGAATTTACGTTTCGCTCGGATTCTCCTCCACGAGCATCCTTCGAAGTACTTTGCCCACAAACGATTTTGGCAGTTCCTCCCTGAATTCAATTTCCCAGGGGACTGCGTAGGGTTGTAATCTGTTCCGGCAGAGGTCGAGAAGTTCTTCTTCGGACAAATCGGTGCCTTTTCTAGGTACAACAAATGCTTTGACTCGTTGTCCACCATCGTCGGCGCTGACACCCACCACGGCGACCTCAAGGACTTTGCTGTTTTCGTATAGAACTTCTTCAACATCGCGCGGAAAAACACTGAACTCCCCTGCCATGATGGTGTCCCTTTTTCTGCTGATGATGGTAAAGAACCCATCCGTGTCCATCACGGCGACATCGCCGGTGAACAACCAGCCATCCTGTAAGACCGATTCTTCATCTGAAGTCAGGGAGACATCATTCCAATAGCCCTGCATCACCTGAGGCCCCTTGACTACGAGCTCACCGATACTATCCGGAGGGAGGTCTTCACCGGACACGAGATCGACGATCTTTGCGTCGGTATTCGGGATTGGAATTCCCATCGAGCCAACCTTGCCCGCGTGTTCGAATGGATGTGCATGGGTGACCGGCGATGCCTCCGTTAGCCCGTAACCCTCGACCAGCCTTCCCTTTGTGAGTTTTTCAAATTTCTCCTGGACTTCAACGGGAAGAGGCGCCGCACCGCTGATACAAGCCTTGATGGATGAGAGAGCATATGAACGGACATTCGGCGCCTGGTTGATCGCCATGTAAATTGAAGGGACCCCAGGGAAAATAGTAGGTTTGTATTCTTTAATATGTTCAAGCACCTGTTCGAGTTCAAAGACGGGGAGCAGAATGATCGTCGCCCCCATCGCGATCGGAATATTCATGGCGCTTGTCATGCCATAGCTGTGGGTGAGGGGGATGACGGAAAGAAATGTTTCCTGCCCCATCTCGAGGTTCGGTATCCAGTGCCGCGTTTGCAGGGCGTTCGCCACCAGATTGGCGTGACTCAAGCGGACGCCCTTCGGTTGATCCGTTGTGCCGCTGGTAAAGAGAATGACGGCGAGGTCCTCGGGATTCACTTTAACCTCAGGCGGTTCACGCGAGGCGTCCATCATCAAATGATCCATCAGCAAACCTTCGTCAGCCTCGTCCCCTCGCTGCAGACCAGCGCCTTCCCAACGTGACATGAGCTGACGATAGGTGCGTGCTGAAACTGCCTGACGAATATCGGTCAGGACAAGTTCGATCGGAGTATGCTTCCGTATCGCCTTCGCCAGACCACCGAACTCGGTCAGCGTCACGAGTACTCTAGCATCTGTCTGTTGAATTTGGTTGAGGATACCCGGCGCATCCACATCTGGGTTTGGAAGAACGACGACGCCCCCAATCTTCAACACCGCGTAGTATGCAGTGATTAATTGCGGCATATTGGGGAGAACGATCATCACCCGATCGCCTGGGCGAACGCCCATGCCGTGGAGTGTGTGGGCAAATTGATTGGTACGGGCCTCTAGTTGTTGATAAGTGAGCTTGGATCCGTAGAACACGGTGGCTGTTTTCTTTGGCAGCCAGTCGGCTGCCGCTTCAAGAAACTTATGCAACGGCTGCCGGGGGATGGGGATCGTATGAGGCGTGTGTTTGCCATAACTCCGGAGCCAGGGACGGTCGCTGTTGTCTTCCTTCACTGAAGGTGCTGTTCTCCAAGAAGCTCGATGTTCACTCTGATCGACATCGATAAATCGCTCGATAGCCCGGTTGACGGCATCGTAGCGTTCGAGCTGAACTTTATGTTTGGATGCGCCAATATCGACAATTTCCGCTCCCGGGATCTCATTGGCAAGTCTCTCGAACACATAGCGTGGGAAATAACGGTCTCGTTCGCCTGTGATCACGAGCGTGGGAGTTTGGATGCGGGGAACTTTGTCCCATCCCTTCCAATGGCGCATATTGTTCAGCATCATGCGTTTCATGACATGAATTTCGGCATTCCAGCGCGGCCGATACTTCCACCATGGTCGAAAAGCGGCGGCTGGAACGTGACTGAGCAGCGATGTGGCCCTGGGTAAGGGGTATTCGCCGGCGGTTGCAAGCAAAATAAGGCGATCCAATCTTTCTGGATGTTTCACTGCGTACTCGATACAGATGGATCCGCCGAATGAGTGACCAATCAAAATAAATTTTTCAGGGAAGTCGAGAGTTTCAGTAATGGCTTCGATGTCCGTGACAAGCTCTGACATGAGGTACTGCGTCATGGGGGCATCGCTCTGACCGTGGCCTCTCAAGTCCGGTGCGACGACGCGGTAATTTCGCATAAAGTAATTGAGCTGATATTCCCATGATTCAGCGACACCCGCGTATCCATGAATGAAAAGAAGAGTGCTTTCCGCGCCCTCCGGCCAGATATCGATAACGCTCAATTCGCTTCCCGAGATATCACGGATGGGCACGCTTGCCCGGTAGTGATTGAAGTCCAGTTGAATAGCCAGTCTCTTCAATCCTCGAAGTTTCTTCTTCATCCGTTCCTCCTAAAATCGTGGATCAAAGCCATGTCTCCAGCTTGATACACAGTCATATCACGTTAAAACACGAATATCGAAACACCTATTTGCGAGGGACGGAACGACGATGGAACACGGGATGATTGCACCCGTGCAGGGGGAATGATATCCAATCTCTCATGGGTGTATCTCTGATAACACCGTACGAGGGCGTAAGCCACGATATGGATCCACTCCAAAGAAAAGTACCACCCTGGCGGCGCCGATCAAGTTTGCATGACCGCGTGACACGTCGATTCGAATAGGGGTTCTTTCTTCGCGATCCTTGATCCATCCTTGGCCTGCAGGAACGATGTTTCCCTGATTTGGCACAGTCCTTGCAGAACCATGATGGTCTCGCTGCTTGGGGCGGAAGACCAAGGATCATCAACCCCTTGTGATACGCCCCATGAACATACCCCTGGAGATGCAAGGTAATCGCAAGCTTGTTTTCGGCTGATTAAGCCTAGAATTGGAATGACGCAAGCATTCAGGTACTCTTTTGAAGGGGTGATTGAGCGTGAGACTGACCATGATGCGTCGAGCAACTTCTGGTTGAGTCCGGTATACGAGGGCAGGGTATGGAAAGAAGTCTTCCAGCGTATCGCATCATCGTGTTGTCGAGACGTCTTAAGATGCCCGGGATCTTGGATACGATGAGCCAACAGATACCCGGCCGCTTGAATCGACGAACCTCATCTTGATATCAGAATATTCACAACTAGAAATAACCATCGAAGCAGGAGGAAAAAGGCCTTGGCACGCCCGACGATACTGATTGTGGATGACGAAAAACAATATTGCACGGTCATCTCTGATGTGCTAAAGAGTTATGGTTGTGACGTGTATGTTGCCAACGATGCAGGCGACGCCCTGTTCCGATTGAAGAATTACGTCCCTGATTTAATCCTCATGGATGTCATGATGCCCGAGATCGATGGCCTCACGCTCATCGGTCGTCTGCGCTTGATGGATGAGTGGTCCAAGATCCCCATTATTGTCATCAGCGCAAAAACGCTGCCGGCGGACCGTATGGCTGCCATCGGCGCCGGAGCGAATAGCTTTCTGCCGAAACCCTTTACGGCGGATATGTTGAAAGGGGCGCTGCGTGAGTACGTGCCCGTTTCCGTCAATTAGATCGATCCCATCATCTTCTGGAACACCCGATACGTTTTAGTTTGATCCTCCGGTGTGGCTGAATTCTGCTGGACACGAGCAGAGGATGCGCCCATATTATTGAAGCGTTCTTCCTAACCCGCCCTGGTGAGCAACGATCTTATCATCATCAATCATGGCTTTGATCCCTCTCCTGTTCAATAGCTTCAGGTGCGTTTGCAGGATTCCGTTCAACCTGCACCCAAAGTTTTTCGCCATCGGTGACCAATTCAATCGATCCATGGATATCTGTGCGCACGATCGTTCGACCCATAAGCTGACGAAGTAGGTCCCCCGAAGGAAGCTGTTCCGTGTTTGTGGAGAGTAGAATCAACTCCGGATCGAGGCGAGTGAGCCATCCCGGGGGATTGGCAGCTCGATCACCTCCGTCGGATAGCAGCACTGCGGAGACTTTCTTGATGCTCTCTTCTCCAGCGAGCGCTGAGGTCAAATCAGGACCAGCGCCGGAAGCAAGTACGATGCGCGCTCGTCCGTATCGAACAAGAATGATCGCACCGCGCTCACCCGTCGCAAGAATTTCAAGATATCCGTCTTCACTAAACTTGAGCCGGTGACCAGCTTCGATATGCACCGGCGCTGTATCCGGATTCTGTAGTTTTCCCGCCAGTTTTCTGTAGGTCGTCCCTTTAAACTCGCCGCTCACCAGGGTTAAGTCGAATGAATATTGATCTGCGATACCCTGGAGTGCGCCAATATGGACAGGGTCATCGTGGGTGAGGAAAAGCACATCCATATTCCGGTTGGAAACCGAGAGCTGCCTTCCGAGCGCATCGGACAGCCTGATCGAACTTGAGCCGCCGTTGATGAGTATATTCTGCGCCCGAGGGGTTTGGATGAGAATGGCTTCGCCCTGTCCAACGTCGAGGATTGTGATATGCAGCAATCCATCCGGCTGCCGCATGACCTCAAGCCACGTCAATCCTGTCAGAATCATGAGCGAGACCAGAACCGCTGTGGCAGGTATCTGAAGATGAGACTTAATCGACTGAGCCAGCGCGGTGGCTTTTTGTTTGCCTGGAGGTATGAGCGTCAGCCAGGTTAGCAGCCCGAGTATCGTATACAGACCAAGAACAGCCCCAAAACCGATAGGTCCAATCCCGATGGATGCATATTGCCAGTTGGAGAGCGCGGCAACCGTATGAATTGTGAAGGCAGGAAATGGCCAGGCCAGGGCTGCAATGGGACGAGCAAGCGGAATCGAGAGCATTCCAATCATGGTGGCGATGCCTCCAAGAATCATCAACAACGGCTGCGCCGGGAGGATCAGTGGGTTGGCGATGATGGAGATAAGGGAAATTCGCCGGAAATAGTACATCATGAGAGGAAAAGTCGTCAGTTGAGCGGCGATGGTGTAAAGGAAAACCTCCGCGATCGCCTGAGAATAATCCTTCACACGATCCTGCGGGAACCAACGACTGGATATCCGGACGAAACCGTCATGCAGGGGAGAAGCGTATACAATGAGGCCCAGGGTCGCCGCGAAAGATAATTGGAAGCCTACATCCCAGAGGATGTTGGGATTCACGAGTGTCATCAAGATCACTGCTGCTGACAATGACGCAAAGCCGTCGGTTTGGCGACCTATTCTCAGCGCATAGATGACGAGCCCTGCCATGATGGCCGCACGCACAACAGTGGCATCGGCGCCCACGAGGATGGTGTAGAGCAGGATAGCGATACCCGCACAGAGAGCCCCGATCCTGGCTCCGAACCAGCGACCGAAACCTGCCATAAAAACCGCTGCAAGTATGGTGACGTTAAAACCAGAGATGGCGATAATGTGCGTTGTCCCGGTGCGGTTGAAAGTTTCTCGAACCTCCGGAGAGATACCGCTCTCAATGCCGATGAGGATTCCTTCAAGGAGTGATGCCTCAGGATCTGGAAATAGCTTTCGAATGGTCTTGCGCGCATGCTGACGGACATCGTAAATCATTTTAAGAAAGGGATTCGCCGCATTGGATCGTATGAAAGTGATCCTCGGATCAGGAATGACGGAGTGTATCCCTTGTCTGGCAAGATATTCCCTATATGAAAAGGTATCGAAGTTGGGTGGGGTCTCTATATAGCCTTGCACCCGGATTCGATCTCCATAGCTCCAGGTTTTATCCCTCGGAGCGTAGAGAAGCACCTTGCCCTCGACTCGTCTGTAGATCTGCAATTCCCGGATCCACAATCGTTCCAAATCCATTCGTAAACCGACATAGGTATCCCGGATGTCTGGATCGTCGATAATCGTGCCCGTGAGGGTCAGTCGAGTCCCGAGGTCATTGTAGTGTGAGATATGATCTGGTCCGAAATCGGGTTGAGCGACCTGCAGCCTCGCCATTCCGAGAAGAAAAACCACACAGGCGAGAAATACCCATCGGAAATTGTGGAAGGGTCGAAACAGGATGATGGATCCGAGGGAGATCGCAAACAGCAGCAACCACTCCCACATGTCTAATGGGAATGTCTCACCCGCCGCGATTCCCCCAAGCCATATCAGGCTGAAGACGAAAAGTCCCATTTCCCCCTGTATTACCCCCTCACGTGATTAAGATCACGTCTCTCTCAAACCATGTGTCCGATCTGAACGGTAGAATGAGGTGTCACGTGCACCCAATTGGATCACAAGTCCCCCTCCTTGTATGCGATCGAAACTTATCGGCGCCGTATCACGATGATGCATTTCCGCCCAGTTTTGGAATCTCGTCCTTCGGCAAGATGGCCATCGCCTCGATTATGCTCCGGTTCACAATCATCGCCGGGGAATCGGCCTTCACGTTGGGAAAAAGGATGGCCGACAATTGGGCACTGTAGAGCGGCAGGAACAACCGGTCACCTTCAAACATCAAAGCACCAAAATTAAATTTTCCAGGGGTCTCGATGATCCCGATGAATTCGTACCCACCCATGACGATCCGCACCCAATTTGGCACATTCGTGCTGTACCCTCCTCGAGTGAAACCGGTAGCGCCTACTTCCGAACGGCTGCTCAGCAACACGGCAACGATTTCGCTCTTTACCAGCCAGAAGGATGGATAACGTGCAACCAGTTTCCCTGGTTGGTGGAGTCGCATCAGGTGCGCACCGTCGATTTCTACAAAGGATGTGGTTGGAATATTGAGAAAGCTGAAGAGCCCCGTCGATGTCGGATGAACCCTGCCAAGGATGCGATGGCTGCTCGTATAGATCTCGACTGAGGTAGAAATACTTGCCATGTCCGTCCTCCAGATTACAGCATAGGTAGAGCGAAAGTAATCGATGTGCTTGCAGGGGTATGTTCATACCACATCACGCCGTTCATGCTCTCGACGATCATGCGGATCTCACCCATGGATAGTCCCGGCCCCATTTGCCCGGCATGCGGATCGATTTTGGATACGGTGATTGCTTGCACGGTATCTGGAGAGAGACCAGAGCTGGAATCTGAAACTCTGACGGCGGCCCACGATCCATCGTGCATCTCAACATTGACTGTGAGGGGGAATTCATCACTTTGAGATTTTAAAATTTCGAATTTGTGCGCTTCAAGCACAATTCTGCCCTTCTTGGTCCGTCGGATTGCGGCGCTTACAAGTGCTTCCAGGACTTGTCTGACGCTCCCCTTCTCTCCGCGAAACAATGGGATCGGGTCGATTCGTTCTGCAATGAGTTCTAACTCCCGAATGCTGGCCACTTTCTGCATCTCATTAACGACTTCATCTACGAGGCCAGGCAGATCGATCATTTCCGCGGCCTGTTCCGAGTCGAGCGTTGCCACCGGCATCGATCTGATATCCCTTAATTTTGCGAGCGCCACTTCCAGTTCGGCTTCCGTGTGGGGTGGCAGGGCGCCGCCACCGGCGTTTACCATTTTTTGGAGCGCATCGATCGTTTGGTCGATCCCGAGCCACAAGTCTGGCGAGGCAGCCTGGGTGTTCCCTTGTGTTTCTACATCCGATTGCGCGCCTCGTTTTAAGCTGGCTTGTTCCAGTGCGACCCCGGCCCAATCTGAAAGCGCCGTCAGCAGGGTGAGGTGATGCTCGTTAAACGTCCGTGGGGTGAGGCGGTTATAAACACCGAGGACACCGACGACGTGGTTCTTAACCCGCAGAGGGACATTCACAGTAGATTGAACGAGAAATCCTGTTTGCACCTTGACGGGTCCTGTGTCGAGCGAAGGCTGGCGAAGTACAGGTTGGCCAGAATTGTAAACCTCCCCGACCAGCGTATCGTTCACGCGGATTTTTTGCAGTGTGGCATTCCTTTCACCGGCTTGTTTGCTGGCGCGCAGCACAAGCTCTTTACTCTCGGGATTGGCAAGGTATATGTTTGCTTCTTCCGCATCGGTGACGAATGATGCGGCTTCAACGACGCTCATCAGGATCCCGTTGAGATCTTCGAGATTTACAACCGTTCGCCCAATCTCGCTCAACATGCGGATTTCTTCGGACCGCCGTCGGAGCTGCTCACGCATACCATCCACGCGCGTGGCCAGAGTTTTTGTGTTCGTCTGGGCCGACCGAGTTTCGCTGAGTTCATAAATTGCATCACGAAGTTCGTCTGGGCGGTAGGGTTTCAGCAGGAAATCGCTGACGCCAAGTCTGAAAAGTTCCCGAATCTTAGCCAGAGGGAAATGTGCTGCCAGCAGAATGGCAGGGGAATCATCACCGGTGCTGCGGAAGTTTCGGAGGTTCGCAAGCGGATCGCCCCGCAGCTGAGTAACATCGATGAGCAGGACATCCGGTGGAGGCGCTTCCGCCCCCCGAATCCATGCCTGGATGCCGGCGGGTTTCAGCACTCTTTCGACCAAAGCCTGTGCATTCGATTCGATATCGGCAATTACGATGACACGAGGCGGAACGATCTTGGTCTCTGAATCAGACATGTGAGAGATCTTGCCTTATTTTGAACGGCGTTATTTTGTCCATGTTGCCTCTACCCTATGGTTCGGAATGCGAGCGAATCGTGTCCATCGTATCGCTCGGTCTTCCGGTCCGTTTCCGCGCTGCGTCCGTCATTTTGGTAAAGAAGAGGGTCTCCAATTCAGCCAGTGATTTAAGATCATACTCCCGGTAGCCACAGACATCACATACCCACGCCGGGAAATCTGGAATGCAAAGCGGGTATCTTCCACAGACGCTGAATAAAAACGATCGCCCTGGATTCAGGGAACCAGCAAAGCACTCGGGGCAGGGGGAGTGATTTTCTTCGATCATCTTTGACGGCCATTATCCTAATTGATCGGAGCGGATAGGGACAAAAACGCAGAAAATGCGGTCGAATCATTACCATTCAATAACGCATGTTCGATTTTAGCACAAAGAGTCAGGGGTTTGCGAGGGAGGATTTTCTAATTCGCCGCTGCGCCGATGAGGTTGGAATGTGTGATCAATCCGGCATCATCGAGAGGCCAGTATACGACGATGGCTTTGCCGATGATTTCACCAAACGGCAACGTCCCCCAGTTTTGAGAGTCGGAGGAATTATTACGATTGTCTCCTAGAACAAACAACTCATCGCTTTCAACATGCCATTCGCCGTTATATCGTGGTGCATCCGCAATGTAGGGTTCATTCAAAGGAAAACCGTTAACCGAGATCTGGCCATCTTGCGCAACGACAGTGTCGCCGGGGAGGCCAATGATGCGTTTGATAAACCGTCGCTGTGTATTCAAGGGGAAATGGAAAACAATGATGTCGCCACGCTCGGGTTCCTGCCAGCGGTAAGCCAACCGGTTTACGACGACAAACTCGCCTTCATGCAGCGTGGGTTCCATGCTGATGCCTTCGACTCGAATCCGGGCGGTGAGAAGATTGACCGCAAGGAACAGTAGACCGGCGATGAGAACCGTCTGGAGTATTTCACCAAGCGCACGCAGCATTCGGGAGAAGAAGCCAGGTGGAGTGGAGGCGCCCATTTCTGAAGGCGCAGGATCTTGTTGGAAGGATTCGCCCACGACGGGGCATTATATCATGCCGATGACTGGAGTGATGTTCAAGGTGGGGGAATCTATCTGCGGCGGTACGAGATGCGAATGGGTGTGCCAACAAATCCATAATCCGCACGGATCTGGTTCTCGAGATACCGGCTGTATGAGAAATGGACCAGATCTGGATTGTTCACATGAAACAGGAATGTCGGTGGATTGGTCCGCACCTGGCTGACATATTTGATTTTAAGACGTCTGCCTTTCCGGGATGGAGGGGCGTGTGAAAGAATCGCTTTTTGAAGGAGGCGATTTAGTTCTCCGGTTGGGATTCGTCGCAGCCGTTCCTCCTGGACCTTGAGCGCAGTTGGAATCACGTTGTTCACACGCTGCCCTGTCTTTGCTGAGATGAAAAGGACGGGGACAAACTCCATGAAATTCAATCGTTCTCGTACATGCTCCGTGAATGCCGGCATGGTATGGGTATCTTTCGAGATGGCGTCCCACTTGTTTACAATGACGACGACGCTCTTGAACTTATCGAGAACCATCCCGGCGATGTGCTCATCTTGTGCTGTTACACCATCGGTGGCATCAATCATAAGGAGCACCACAGCGGCGCGGTCGATCGCCTTCAGCGCGCGAATTACCGAATACTTCTCTACCCCTGGTTCAATACGTCCTCGCCGGCGGATGCCTGCTGTGTCGATGAGAATGATCGCGGTATCGTGATACATCAACTGCGTATCGATCGCATCCCGGGTGGTTCCAGGGATCGGGGAGACGATGACACGTTCTTGACCAAGAAGTTTGTTCAAGAGACTGGATTTGCCTACATTCGGGCGTCCCACGATGGCGATCTTGATGTCCCCCTCATCCTCTTCGGCGTCAGGAACGCGTTCACCTATGGCATCGACGATCAAGTCAAGTAAATCCCCTGTGCCGGTACCGTGAAGGGCAGAAATCGGGATGGGTTCTCCCATGCCCAGTTCGTAGAAAACGCTGGCTTCACCTCGGCGTTCTGCGTTGTCACAGCGGTTAACCACCAGCAGGATTGATGGAGTCTCCACCTGTTTCACCATGCGCTGATGTTTGCGTAATATCTCGGCGACCTCGATGTCAGCCGGTGTGACGCCACTTTCAACATCCACGAGAAAGAGGACGACATCTGCATCACGGACGGCAAGTTCCGCCTGACCTCGTATGTGGCTGATGTAATCTGCAGAATCGAGGGAGAGAGGTTCTAGGCGGCTCAGGTTGGTAGGATCGATGCCGCCCGTGTCGACGAGGTCGAAGACGACACCGTTCCATTCGGCTTCCGCGACAAGCCGATCGCGGGTCGTTCCAGGGGTATCATCCACGACTGCAAGTCGTGACCCGGCGAGACGGTTGAAAAGCGTTGATTTCCCGACATTGGGGCGACCAACCAGGGCGATAATGGGTTTTTGAATCATCGTATCATGGCGGAGGTGGTGGGGGAGTGGGCGTGGGAGGCGGCGTTGTGGAAACCGTGACCTCAATCGTAGCGGGTATCGGCCCTTCCCATTTGAGATCGGGGGGCAACACAGCAATATGTGGCTCAAGCTGGTATGTGCCGACGCCCAGATCGAACAGATCGACGACCACAGTCACATCTTCATC
>CAZMZL010000025.1:0-19546 GCA_964570595.1 uncultured Anaerolineaceae bacterium
CCCGGTCACGCCGACCGCCACCCCGGTCACGCCGACCGCCACCCCGGTCACGCCGTCCGTCACCCCGGTCACGCCGACGACCACGCCGGTCACGCCGACGACCACGCCGGTCACGCCGTCCGTCACGCCCGAACCATCATCAACACCGGGTTTTTGCTCCTGGACTCTGGACTTCGAAACCGACGCATCCGGCGATCGGCTCGTCAGAGGCGAGATCATCGACACCGAGTGGGAATCGATAGGCATCCTCATTACGACCGATCACCCCGGGAAACATCCGGCTATGATTTTCGACAGTGCAAATCCCACCGGCTATGACTGGGATCTGGGATCTCCAAACAAGGATTTCGGTGGTCCAGGACGAGGTGCTGGGGGTGAAGAAGGTCAGCCTGGCGAGAATCGCACGCCGCTCGGCAATGTACTCATCCTATCTGAAGAAAGAGACCAGGACGATCCGGACGATTACTACGCCGGCGGGACACTCATCTTTACTTTCCAGGAGCCCTCGAAAGTGCACGAGATCCAGCTTCTGGACATCGATGTGGATGAAGCCGACGGAACCATCGTGGCGTTCGATTCATCCGGCATCAAATTGGGCGTGTTCGCCATGCAGCCATTCGGCAATAACAGCGTCCAAGATGTGCTCATCGATTTAGAGAATATTTCTCGGCTGGAAATCCACCTTGAAAGCAGTGGAGCCGTCGCCGCGGTCTCTTTCTGCGATCCAGATCCTTACCCCATAGACCCGACCCCCGAAGTGACCTCAGAACCGACTGAGGAAACGACTCCGGTCGCTACAAAGCCGCCCAATCTAAGTGTGCGTTCGTGCCTCGTGAAGGACGAGGACCTGTTCCGCTTCGAAATAGCGAGCAATGGAGCCGATGGCGAGTATCGCCTCAGGGCATATTCGGGTGAGATCCTTGGTCCATGGTCGATTAAGGCTGGCGAAACGATTGGGGGAACCACTGAAGAGCAAGCCCTCTCGACCGAGCTTGAAGCGACCTGGCTGAAAGAGTATCTGTCCGAAAATGGCTGGGTGAATGCGGGGGGCACGCACGTAACCTGCTTGCAGGGTCACAGAGACCACGGCTACTTCTGTAGTGATGATGACCAAGATCCTACGGATGAACCGAAGGAGACTCTCACCCCAGATCCCTCCCCGTCGCCCGACGTGAGTGAAACGCCACAACCCGAACCGACCAAACCAGGGGGAACGCCGGTTCCATCCCCGGTTGGGACTGAAGATCCAAAATCACCGCCTTCGAATGGACCGACGATCGATCTCGGACCTGCCCTTTCAATTTCAGAAGGCGAGAGATTCCAACAGGTCGGCAGCATCGAAGACCCGGATTCAAAGAACTGGACCGCGAAGGTAAATTACGGCTTCGGCGGAATTGAAGAGACGCTCATCGTAGACGATCGGGGGAGGTTCTCCCTCGAACATATCTATGGTGACGACGGGGCTTACGATATTCGGGTTGTGGTGACAGACGATCAAGGCAACTCGGTTTCAGAGGAAATCAAAATCGAAGTCGTCAATGTCGCACCGGAGGTCGAGTTCGTTGAAACCGACAATAGCGGGGATTGTGAGCACAAGGAAGACGACAAAGGAACAAATCGGAACGATTGCGGGAATAGTTATTGGGCAACCGTCAATGTAGGCGAAAAAGTCGAGTTCCGCGCCAGGGCCACAGATCCGGGCTCGGATGATCTGACCTTCTTGTGGAACGCAGACGAACCCTCGGAGCATTTTAACAACGGTGATACCCCTGATGACAAGCTGAGCCCGGGTGGCGAATACCCATTTGAGGCGGATGACGATTTTAAAATTTCGTTTGAGGAGACAGGCGTCCATGAGGTCTCTCTGATCGTCGAAGACGACGATGGTGGAAACACTGAAATCACAATAGGCGTCAAAGTCATCGACGTTAGAGCATGCGTGGGCTCCCTGGGCTTTTGGAAGCATCAGTTTGCCGAAAATGGGGGCCACCAAATTGATGATGATGAACTTGAACGCTACCTCGATTTTATAGAAAATAAATCGGGATATTTCAATGATTTCTGGGGGACGATCTCATCAGAGGATGCACACAAAATCCTGTCTTTCTCAGATAACGACTTCAGAGCGAAGGTGCGTGCCCATCTATTGTCCGCCTGGCTGAACTACGCTAAAGGATCGATAGAGTGGGGTGACAAGATCGAGCTTGACCGGGGCGGGCGAGAATGGCGCTTTGACCGCATCATCGCCTGGGTAGAGTGGGTCCTTTCAAATTCCGAAGCCTCGACCGGTGATTTTCAGTACGCCAAAGATCTCGCTGAGGCTGTGAGCATGCTCCAAAATGAACGTTCAAAGTGTTCGTACGAGGTTTCCAAGGATTAAGCATAGGAGACGAAGATAACCTGAATTCAGAATCTATCATGATGACCAGCCGTTGGGCTGGTTTTTTTTACCCCGTTCCTTCCCTCCCTGCCCGCATGGAGAACATTAGGGCATGTTGAAGATGGGCTCGGCTCTTACCCTTCTCATCTTACAGCTTCGAACCAGCCGCTGGAAAAAAAAGAAATCATTAGCACAGCATCCAACTTCCTTCGCATAAAACCTTACGATCGACTAACAAAGCCACCACTTGACCTCGTTGGTTGGTTATCCTAAGTAGACACGAAAGCGATCAAACGTATAGAAATCTACCAGGATGGCATCAAATCTGCATCTGCTCTTGTCGAGGAGAATAGTGAAATCGCAGATTCGAGCTCATCTACGATGAGGATTTCACAATCATGGAATACCGTGAACAACGAAGATTACTGAATACACGTGAGGCCGCAGACTATCTGGGGATAAGCAAGAACACCCTTTATAGGATGGAACGGGATGGACTCGTGTTTCCCTACCGCACACCCGGAGGCCACCGTCGCTATCACATTGAAATGCTAGAAGCGTACCTTGAGAAAAGTCGCTATCGATCCCCTACGTGATCGGATGGATCAACGATCGAGAGGACAACGACATGTTCAAATTCCCCATCTTCTTAGTCTGGGACTTCAATTGCCAGAGGGGATTCAAGCCGACACAATTCGATCCCATTCCTCGTCATCGGGCTCACGTAGCGAGTCATACGTCCATCTTCTTCAGAGGAAGGGTCTGATCAAGACTAGAAAATGAAATCTTGAGGTTATCAGCGATGACACATCGCCAGTTGTCCAAACAATTGAAGAAACTGGATGCGGATCCCAAATCACCTCCTGATCTCGAGACCTGGGAACAATTCTTGACAGAGGTCGAAAAAGCTTACGTCGCCGCTGATCATAAACATGGCGAGTTGGAGCAATGCCTCGCGGATACCTCTCAGGAAATGCAGGATATGTTTCAGGATTTGAAACATACATCCGAGGCTCGTTATCGAAGCATATTCGAAGGCGTGCAGGATGCCATCGTGGTGGTTAAACATGACGGATCCATCGTCGACATCAACACTCGAGCAAGCGAGATGTATGGCTGGTCGCGTGAAGATTTCATAAAAAAAACTTTGTTCGATCTGTCGATACCGGAAAATAAAAAATCGCTTGAGCCCATCCTTGACCAGGACCACCCTCTCGAAAACCCTATCGAGGTCATGAACATCCGTTCCGATGGAGAGGTCTTTCCGGTGGAGATCAACGCCCGATTTCACAACATCAACGGAAATGATGTTGTACTCGCTGTAGTGCGAGACATCACCGAGCGAAGGAAAGCCGAGAAACAACTCGAAGAGGAAGCCTTAGAACATGCTGCGGCTTCTGTCATCCGTTCATCGCTCGACTATACCGATGTGATTAACAAAATCACCGAACAGATGGGTCAGGCAGTCGGGGCAACGAGCGCTTGCATCTGTACTTTTAACCCGAAAAATCATTCCTCAACTGTACTGGCGAAGTTCGTTAGTCCATCTGCCAACGAGAAGGAGCGAGTTTCCAATATCGGCGAGAACTGCCAAATGGGTGATGATTTTCCATATGATGTGCGCGGGATCAGCAGCGGCAGAGTCCTGAACTATCATCTCGCCGATGAGAGCCTCTCGGCTGCGAATCGCTCATATCTAAATGATCATGGCGCACAGGCCATCCTCGTCATCCCCTTGCAAATCCAAGGTCGTACCATCGCCTCGGTTGAACTCTGGGACACAAGCGGGAAACGCGAGTTCACTCGCGATGAAATCGCGCTTTGCCAGTCCATCGGGCAGCACGCTGCCGCCGCCATTGAAAACGCCAGGCTCTACACAGAGGTACAACGTGAGCTTTCTGAGAAGAAACTTGCAGAACTGGCGCTGCGCGAATCCGAGGAAAAGTTCCGCACGCTCGCGGAAAAATCTCCGAACATGATCTTTATCAACCAGGCCGGGAAAATCATCTACGCCAATCCAGAATGTGAGAGGCGTATGGGGTTTTCACGGGAGGAATTCTATTCCCCAGAATTCGATTTTCTCTCCTTGATCTCTGAAGACCACATTGCGACCATCAAGAAAAACCTGGAATTACATCAGCGGGGTGAGGAAGTTCCGCCTTATGAATCCATCCTGATCACCAAGGACGGGCAGGAGCTTCATGCCATCCATGCGACCAGGTTAATGACATACAATGGCGATCCGGCAATTCTCGGGATCGTGACGGATGTCACCGACCGTAAGGTTGCAGAGCAAGAACAAGCCAAGCGTGCAATCGAGTTGTCAATCCTCAGTGAAATCGGGGGGAAAATCGCCGCTGTACTTGATCTTAATGATCTGCTCGATCGAACAGTTCAACTTGTTCATGAAAAATTTAACTACGAACACGTCGCGATTTTTCTGTTGGACGTGGAGAATAATTCTCTTGAGATGAGAGCCCGGTCGGGCGTTTATGTTGATGCTTTCCCGGAATACCACACCATTAAGCTGGGAGAGGGCATCGTCGGTTGGGTTGGAAAAACAGGCGCCAGTCTCCTGGTCAATAACGTCGTCGACGACAAACGTTATATAAATTTCTATCCAAAAGCAATTCAATCTCAATCCGAGTTAAGCATTCCCATCATCGTAGGAGAAAAAATATTAGGCGTCCTCGACATCCAAAGTCAGGAACCAAATGCATTCGACCAACACGACCAGATTGTCATGGATACCCTCGTAGATCAAATCGCGGCTGCGATTGAAAACGCTCGCCTTTACGAAGAGATCCAACAAGAATTGTTGGAAAGACAAAAGGTTGTCGATGCATTAAGCGAATCCGAGTCCAACTACCGCAGCATTTTCGAAGGTGTACATGACGCGATCATTGTTGAGAGCATGAATGGAGAAGTTCTCGACGTTAACGAGCGGGCCTGCGAGTTATTTGGATTTAAACGCGAAGATTTCTTAAACATGCACATCTCAGATCTCTTCCCGACCGGCTCCTTCAAAGTTCTCCCGGATGACCTGGAGCAGGATGAGCTGCCTGAGAAATCATTCGAAACCATAAATGCGCGCGCAGATGGAACTCATTTCCCGGTTGAGATTTCCGCCCGTCTGCATCATATCGGCGGCGAACAAGTCATGCTCGTCGTGGTCCGCGATATCACCGAGCGCAAGCATGCGGAAGAGGAACTCATCCGTTCGGAAGAGCGGCTGCGTATCATCTATGAGAACGCTCCCGATGCATACTATCTCACCGACCTTAAGGGTGAATTCATCGACGGGAACGGTGCTGCGGAAAAAATAATTGGGTACCCCAAAGAGGAGTTGATCGGGAAAAGCTTCCTCGAAGTGGGACTGCTTCAGAAGAAAGATATCCCGCGAGCAGCGAAGCTCTTGGGCAGGAACGTCGTGGGTCAAAGAACTGGTCCGGATGTATTCGATCTAAAGCGCCGGGATGGAGATCGGGTTTCGGTTGAAATAAGCACGTTTCCAGTCAAGATCGAAAACCAGACTCTGGTTCTTGGAATAGCTCGAGACATTTCGGGGAGAATTAAGGCAGAAGCCGCGGTTCGTGAGAGCGAAGAACGATTTCGCAGTATCGCCGAAACCGCGGCAGATGCCATTGTGTTTATGGACCACGCCGGCTATGTGCGTTACTGGAACAAGGCCGCCAAGTACATCTTTGGTTACACCAGCGACGAAGTCATCGGGAAAAAAGTAGATCTGATCATCCAGGAAGAAGATTTAGAGATTAAACAAGCAGAAGGACCCAAGGAAGAACTGTCGGGGAATGGGCGAGAGCTCGGGAAGACCATCGAATTGACCGGCCGCAGGAAGAACGGTGAAGAATTTCCTATAGAGTTATCTCTGGCTACATGGAAGACGCGTGACGGTGAATTTACCAGCGCAATCATACGAGATGTCACCGCTGCACGTAACGCACAGAAGCGAGCAAAATTGCAGGATCGTCTGGCAGCCGTCGGCCAACTGGCTGCAGGGATCGCCCATGATTTCAACAACATCCTGGGGACGATCATCCTTTACAGTGAGCTCATGTTGAACAGCAACGATCTCGATCCAAAAGAACGCGAGCGTCTTGATACGATTTTCAATCAAGCCCAACGGGGGGCGAAGCTGACAGCTCAAATCCTTGACTTCGGTCGAAAATCGGTGATGGAACGCCATGTATTAGATCTGGTACCCTTTTTCAAAGACCTCGAAAATTTACTCTCCAGAACACTCCCAGAAAACGTCAAGCTCACTTTCTCTTACAACGATGAAGAACATTACTATATCAATGCTGATCCCACCCGCATGCAGCAAGTGGTCATGAACCTCGCCCTGAACGCGCGAGATGCTATGCCGGAGGGCGGCGATCTCATCTTTGACATTTCGCAATTTGAAGTCATCACCGGTTCCGCTCCGTTCCGTGATATGCCCGCAGGCCCATGGGTGAGAATTCGCGTCAGCGATACCGGCGTCGGAATACCCCCCGATGTCATGCCGCATATTTTCGAGCCCTTCTTCACGACCAAACCTCAAGGCCGCGGCACGGGGTTGGGTTTAGCCCAGGTATACGGCATCGTTAAACAACATGAAGGATATATCGATGCAGACAGCCAGGAAATGCTGGGTTCCATGTTTACGATTTATTGCCCGGCGATGACCGATGTGGTTCTATCAGAACATGTCATCGAGTATGAATCCATCATTGGCGGGACGGGGGAGACAATTCTTGTGGTCGAAGACGATGAAGCCACCCGCAAGGCGATTTGTGAGATTCTTGAGTCCATGGGCTATCAACTTCTAAATGTCGGCGATGGCGAAGAAGCCCTGGAAGTCATCAAAGATGAAAACGCTCACATTAAACTCATCATCAGCGATCTGGTCATGCCCAACATGGGGGGGCGGGACCTCTACGATGCGGTTGAGAGCTCCTATCCAGAGATCAAAATGATTCTCATGACGGGGTACCCTTTAGGCAGCCATACGCGAGAACTCCTCGACCGACGTCGAGTGATATGGCTCCAAAAGCCGCTCACATCCGAAAGCCTTTCCAAGGCCGTCCTGCAAATGCTCGAAAAAGCTGTGTAAGCCATCTTCGGACGATCAGAGTTTTCATGTGGCCATACCCATCGATCCAGAAGAACCCTGTTCTGCAGGGAGGGTGTCCACGATCTGGGCTCTCCCGAGCACAGGCAGGCTTCATGTCAAAAGGTACAACCTCCTATTGCAGGCGGGGAGAATTCGATGTAGGCTTGGGGATAACCTGTATCATCCCCATGCATCCTTCCCGGTTGGATATACTCGGAAAAGGTTTTTATCCCTGATTAGTGGAGGCAGCGAATGAGTTTATCGTCATTGACGAAGGTATTTCTGATTATTCTCGTTGGTTTCATAAGTGCCTGTGGTCCTGCATCGTCTCCACCTACGCCTACGTCGGAACCACCGACAGCTACCATCACATCGACCGCAACCCCTTCACCGAGCCCGAGCCCAACGTCCACGCCCACCGTACTCCCCTCTGCCACGCCATCTCCTCTCCCGTCGGACACACCCACACCTGAGCACACGTCGACACCATCCATCACGCCCACGGATGAGCCTGCCACGATCGTAGCGAATGGGAGCGTGAACTGCCGCTACGGCCCCGATAAGGACTATCTCTATGCCTGGGGATTGACAGAGGGCGATACCGCATTAATTATGGGCAGGAACTACGGCAAGACCTGGTTGTGGGTTACGCCACACGATACGAACTGGCGCTGCTGGGTCGCCGCATCAGCCGTGACGCCTTCCATAGAACTTGAAGAAATCCCTGTCGTGTATCCCCAACTTTTTACACATTCCGAGGTACCCGCCCCTGCGGGAGTGAATAGTGTGAGAAATGGCAATAAAATCACCGTCAGTTGGAATGCGGCACCTCCATCCGTGGACCTCGGTTATTTAATCGAGGCACGCATCTGCACCTCCGGCGGCTATTTGTGGGATGAAGTTTTCAGCACGACGGCTACCAGCATTACGTTCGATGACTATACAAGCTGCGCTGGAGATTCCTACGGTCAGGTCAGGGTTTTCAATAAACTGGGGTATTCCACGCTCGTGACCATTCCATGGCCATGAACATCCCCGCGAATCTCGATCGGCTTGAACAAATTATCATTTTCAGTCGATGAGGTGAACGCGGTTCATTCGTACGAACCTATTTTCAAAGCGTTTTTCCCAGAGATTCAGGACGTGGGTGCCACCGAGATGACCCTTCCTGGCAGAAGCGGCGCAGGCTTTATGCTCTCACAGCTTACACCGCAGACTGCAGGTACTTTTCTGCCCAAACCTTGATAGAATTGCGCCCAAGATGACGGTTGAAGGAATTTATCTATTCCCGGGTGGGAAGTATGAAGATGCCCATCTCTCAGTTCAAACCCTCGACCAATTGGGCCGAACAGAACCCGAGGGGATCTATACAATTACACGAACATTCCTCGGTCGCCGGTCCGTCCTCCTTGATGTACACCTCGATCGTCTGGAAGAATCTGCCCATCTTGAGGGAATGCCTCTCAAATTAGAACGGGATTCGCTTCGTTCAGCCATCCGAGCACTCATCGCCAGAGCCCAATTCGATGAGACACGGTTGCGGATCTCCATTCCCAAGGGACACCCTGAGAGGATCCTGGTTGCAGTTGAGCCATTGATCCCGATCCCCGACGAAACACGTCTGCGAGGCGTCCCGGTCGGATCGTACATGATCACCCGACCAAATCCAAAAGCGAAAACCAACCTCTGGGAAAATCTTCGGGCTGATGCTCGCGAGGATTTTCCCGCGGAAGTGTTCGAAATCGTAATACGGACCGAGCAGGGCAACTTGCTCGAAGGATTCGGTAGTAATTTCTATGCGGTTAAAAATGGGGTTTTACGTACATCTAGCGAACGAATTCTGCATGGCGTTGCTAGAAAAATCGTATTGATCGTGATAGAAGGTTTATTGTCGATCGATGCGCGAGCCGTGAACATCGATGAAATCGATCAAATGGATGAATCGTTTCTCTCGAGCAGCAGTCGAGGCGTGGTGCCGATTATCAAGATAGATGGAATCACCATCGGAGATGGGCGGCCTGGGCCTCTCACAATGGAGATCATCCAACGCTATGATGCATGGGTTGCATCACATCTTGAGCCCATCTAGGCCCCCCTCCGTAAAATATCAACCGCCAGATCTCTTGCCTGGGTTTAAGGGGCTTACACCGAGTGTGAGCCTGTTCAATCGAGTCGATCTACTTTAAGATCGGGCTGACCATGGTTAAAAAAAACAGAAAGAGGAAGGGCATCGAATGACCCTTCCCCTTTCTGATGTGATGCTTTTATATCGTCAATAATTTTTCCTTCAGGGCAGTTCGCCAACGACCTGGAAGGTATCCAAAATTTGTTGAGCGATATCCCAGTCGTCATCAGAAACCATCTGTGTCTCTACGAGGATGAGGTATGAAAATTGATCGTCCTTGGAGACGGCCGACAGGACCATATATGCGGGTCCACCGGAACCTCCACACTTTTTAAACAGATCATACTTTCCCCGATAGAGGGCATCGTCATAGTCATAACGCCCATCGTATTCACAATCCGTTAGTAAATCGTCCTGGACAACATCCAATATCTGCAGATACCCGGCGAGACTGGCGAGATCGTCGGATACTGAGAACATCACACCTGGGACATTCCAGGTTTCGAGAAAACCGTTCAAATCTGGTGAGGCGATGATTTGTGCGCCTATGACGTCGCTGCCATCATACCAGGGTTCACCATTGGTCTCCCCCCATCCGATCGGCACTTCAAGCTGGATGGAATTGTAATCATCCATGATCGTCATAAAATCGCCGGTGGATCCTTCGATGAAGATCGTCCATGTATACACTCCATCCAGAACGACACCGGATTCCTCGAGGTAGTCGCCCTCACACATCTCTGCGCGCAAGTCGTATGTGCCAGCTGGAAAATCAGGCGCGCTCCAAGTATCTCCCGGATCAATCACAGTACTGTCGCCCAGTTGATCATCCCCCCATTCTGAACTCTCTTCGGGTGACACATAGAGAAAACAGATCGAGTCATTCGCGAGGTTTTCGACAACAAGCTCGGCGCTGCCGCTCACCGCGGAGGTCTCCCCACCCTCGGTTCCGGTGGACTCTTCCTCTTGTGAATCGTCAACCACAGCTTCCTCTTCAGCCGGAGGAGCTTCTCTCACATTCGAAGATTCGTCGTCCGTAGAGCCCCCACATGCAAGCACCCCGAATAAGAGCGAGGTCAACATGATGAGGATCGGCATCCACCTTCTTTGTCGAATTACATTTGGCATAGTAGCCCTCCAGAGTTTGATCGATTCAATTTCTCTTCAGATTTTCGCAACCAGGATCTAATTAAACACGATCTTGAGAAAACCTGCGACCCACGTATTTAGGTATGAAGTTGAAACGGATTATGGTCTGTAAAGGGCCATAATCTCGTCTACACGGGTACATTATAGGGGGGAATGAGTCTATCCCTGCTTGCTATTACCTTACATCAAGCGATGATTGTAGAGAAGCTGCAGGAACCATGATTGACGACTCGATCCCCGTAAATTTCACCTCGGTATTATCCAGAAAGCGGATCAAACGACGTTCGTATTCTTCGGGCGCGTACTCAGCCGGGCTTGCATGTCCCATTCCAGGGATGATCCAAAATTCCCCCCCGCTCTTGATTGAATCAGCCAGGCGCAGGTGATGTTCAATCGGAATGACTTCATCTTCAGCTCCATGAATAAGAAAAACGGGAAGGGAGGAAGCAATCGCGAGATCTCCCACGAGATCCAACTCATCAACGCTCCCCCGCACCTTCATCTCAGCCAGCGCAGTGATGATGTTCGCAAAAGGCCATTTCGGGAAAATCGAAACGGCCTCATAGGTATCTTCAATCAAATCAGACAGGCTGGAAAACGTGCTTTCGATCACAATGAATTTGGGGATGTCGCTTCTCGCAGCCCCTCGGATCACGGCAGCGCCGCCCATCGATCTTCCAAGCGCTCCTATCCGATCGGGATGGACGTCTCCCCTTGATAATAGGTATTCAAACGCGGCGACAACGTCGTAAACCTCTTCGTAACCATAGGTCACCATATCCCCTTCACTAAGACCATGCGCGCGCAGATCTATGAGCAAGGAATCATATCCGTGGCGCGCCAATATCTCAGCGGTGGGCAGCATAGAAGATCGATTCGCTCCCTGCCCGTGTACGAGGACGAGAACCCCTCGGTTTGGCTCGCGCGAAGACACATACCAGCCAGATATTCTCAACCCGTCTTCTGTTGTAAGGGAAACATCTTCGAAATCCAGACCAATATCGGTGGGGTTCACATCCGGCACCGAGGGCTTTGCACCCGTAAATGCCTGGAACTCCATGTTTATGAGCGCAACAAGCAGGACGAGGACGCCAAGGAGCGCAGCGATGAGGGCTGCGAGCATCAAATTACGAAGATAGATTCCAGGGTTGGATGTCCTTCGTTTTGAAACCCGCATCGGTCCTTTCCAGATGATCCATCGGACGGGCGAAATCCTGGTGAGATCCAGAAAATCTTTGGATGGAGCATACATCGGGTTGTGCTTTTTGAACAAGTGCTTATGCATCAGACTTTATCGAAGGGTGAGTTGTGGTCCGAATCAAGAGGTCGGGAATGATGATAGACGCCGCAAGCGTGCGTGGTTGTTTCGTAAGAAGCCGAACGACGCATGATGCATTTTCAATTCCACGGATAACGACGAGGAAGCAGCGACTGTTTGAGCGCCCTTCGTTACCTTCAACAGAGTACGATAAAGTCGATTGGACCCCGCCCCCGCGGGAACCTCCCTCGATCGTCCTGTGTCCACAATCCAGGGGAGACGGAGAGACGATCATCGCCTGATTCCTGCCGCGTCCCGACAGTGCCCATATAAAAGAACAGATCGGAAGAGCGTGATCTACGCTGAGCGCCGATATTTGCCTAAAATCATGGTATTTCGATTCAGAGCGGCAAGGATACGACCCGGTTCTCCTTTATCGATAGCTCTGCAGCCAGCATCACTTCAATCGATCTGCGGCCGTCTTCTCCGCTGATGAGCGGTTCGATGTCGCTGCGGATGCATTCAAAGAAGTGCTCTACCTCGAGTTTGGCCGCCCCCACA
Source organism: uncultured Anaerolineaceae bacterium (assembly GCA_964570595.1). Taxonomy (GTDB): domain Bacteria; phylum Chloroflexota; class Anaerolineae; order Anaerolineales; family E44-bin32; genus E44-bin32. Next base: position 12,590 of record CAZMZL010000025.1, read on the forward strand.
AGCTTCCCGTTCATGGTGGGCCAGTGTCGCGTGTCCGGCAGTTTCCAGCCCTCTCGATCGCAGGCGTACAAACCCATGGGAGTAAAGTTTAAGTTGAGAACGCCATCTGTGCCGATGACGTTCATACGGACATCGCCAAATCCACCCCAACTCTCGGGCTTCTGCCAGCCCGCCCATTCTTCAGGCAAACACCAGCCGACCTCATGGATACCAAGCGCGCCATCTTCGAACTCCATCGTGATCCAGGCACAGTCATAGGTCTTGTATTGGTCCCAGACTCTCCCACGGAGCGCTCGAGCATACACGGATTTAACCGGCCGGGGATGATACCAGAGTATCTGGTCGATATCGTGCACCCCAATATATGTGAGGGGGCTTACTCTTCCGCCCAGTCGGTGGGCTTCGCCTATCGTAGCGATTCGGCGGGCGTATGCCGACAGGAATTGTCCAATCGTGCCCTCGCTTACAGCATCCTGGATCATGGCGTAATTCGTCTCAAATCGCAGGATGTGCCCGACCATCAACTTAACATCGGCGCTCGTGCAAGCGTCGATGATCGCATCGGCGTCCTCGAGCGCGGTAGCGAATGGTTTTTCCACAAAAACGTGGCAGCCACTCTCGGCAGCAGACAGCGCAGCCTCGCGGTGATCACTTTCAGGTGTTGCGATGATGACGGCATCCGGGCTCTCAGATGCGAGCATCTCGGGTACATTCGTGTACGCTTTGCCCCCAAAAGAAGCTGTGAGCTGGTTGGCCCGTTGGATATCGATATCCACTGCAGCAACGCAGTTTGAGTATGGAAGCTCATATCCGACCCGGGCGAGCACACCCCCCATAAAACCGGACCCGATTACGGCAAAGGTGATGTCGTCCACCTAACTCTCCTTCGCCAACCACTGGATGCTTTGCCGCCAGAATTGACCATAATACTCCCATGGTTGGAAAAAAGCGGCCCAGTGAGGAGAGCAATCGGTGGAAAACGCCATGGCTCTGCCTTTTCCAAATTCCCAGACGACGACCAGCGGATTTTCGTCCTCGCCTTCCCCAATCGTCGCCAGCACGTTCGATCCCTCTTTGGGAAAGATTTTGTTAAAGCCCTCAAACACAGGACAATCCTCCCACGGGATGCCTTTGAGGATGGGGTGTTCCGGGTCGTGGATGTTGACGAGTACTCCTTCTGGAGTTTCAACGCGATCATCCACACCCTTCAGACAGGTCACGGGGAGAGCTTCTTCGACGGGTGTGTCATAATAGCCACCGTGCCCGAAACGGCCGCTGAAGGACGTCCATCCCCCTATCATGAGCAAGCCGCCGCCATTCCTGGTGTATTCACGAATGGCCTTCAATCGGTTCGTCCGGGGCAGCTCTGTTCCAGGGATCCAGAACGGGTAGAGCGCCAGGACCTCACATTCGATGTCGCTCAGAATGAGAGCGTCATACTCGGAAAGTTCTTCGACCGTTCGCGGGAAGTCGGCGATGGCCACATCGGGGCTCATATGTAAGACATCGATCCCGCCTTCTTCCATGGCATCAATCAATGGTTGGCCCCACACATGTGTTGAAAAACCTTTCACCTCCACATTGAAAGGTGAAGCAACAAAAATGGGACCGATCTTCGCTGCTGCGTCGCCTGCATAGAGAACTTTCATGATTCTTACTCCTTCCTGAGTATTGAGATTGGATTGATGAGGGTATCGGTCTTCGTCCTTTTTAACATTTCGGGATCCAATGAAATGTCGGCTCAAACATCAAAACCCAATTCGCTGTATCGACCGAGCTTATCGAGAGATTGTTGGACATAGAGATAAAGATCTTCTCCGAAAGGGTGGTGTTCGCTGCCGGCTGCTTGCCAGGACCTTATTGCCTCGCTAAACCGGCCGAGCTGTTCGAAGGCGCACCCAAGGCGGAAGAGGATTTCAGCATTGTTCGCCGTGACAGGTTTACCAACCCCATGGCTCTCGGGAAAATCCAGCGCCTGCTCAAAATCTGAGATGGCATCTTCGTAGGACTCTGCCTCAAGATGAGACTCCGCTCGCTGCAGCAAGGCGGTCACATAAACCCGATGAAAACTCTGATCCATTTCGAGGGGCACGAATTCTTCGGTTTCGAGTATGTTGAGCGCATCTTCATAGCGATTGAGTTCGACCAGGATGAGGATCTTCCGCTTTCTCAGCTCTTCCCGAATTGAAGTGAGGTTGTCGATATCCCGCAATAGTTCAGCGCGTTTCACCGGTAGTTCATTTTCCCGATACAGGGCGTCAAGGAGCAGGTATACATCCTGATTCTCGGGATTCAATTTCAATGCAGCCTCAAAACTCTCCATGGCCTTTGCGGGATCACCTGACTGATGCCAATAATACAAACCCAGGTTACGATGGAGCACATCACAGGATCCCAACCCTTCGATCGCCTCCGTCCACAATTGTGCGGCTTCTTCGTATCTCTGGCGGGCGTAGAGGAAGTTCCCCAGAAAATATTTGACCTTAGGGTCGTTTGGATGCACCACCCGATGATGGTTGAGCGCCACGATCTCCCAGAGACGGCTGGGAAAGACATAGTCCACATCGGCGCTCTCCGCTCGCTCACTGGAAAGGGCGGCTTTTTTATCGTCTCCATTCATGCCGTAGATCCATTCCGCCAGGTAGAAAATCATGGGGTAGTTCCACTTCACAGCCGCCAGATCGAGGATCGCCAGCGCGTCATTTCGAAGGCCACAATCCAGATAAAAGCCGGCAAGATCCAAGTAGTATTGAGGATCATCATTGATGAAGCGGTTCATTTTCTCGGCGCAGTTGCTCTCGTCGATCTCGTCGCTCAGTGAGCACTCCCTCAAGGCAGGAAGATTTAAAGGATCTGCGTCGAGGACTTGATGAAACTTCTGGGTGGAGTCCTCGATTTTTCCGGATCGACGAAGCGCGATACCGATCAACAAGGATGACATCGTATCGAGCTCTTCGTCCTCCCCTTGATTTTGAAAATGCACCGTTGCAGCTTCCCACGCTTCACGATGCAGGGCGATAGCCCCCAAACCGAACTGGGCGGCTGCCGAGACCCTCGATCCCGTTGGTACTCGTTTAAAATGCGCCTCGGCTTGGTCCAAATGACCCTGATACCGTGCCACAAGGCCCAGGTAATATTCTGCATCGATCACATCACATTCGACGGCGCGCGCAAAGTGAGCACGGGCGCCTTCGAAATCCGCCGCTTTCAATAGAACGAGGCCAAGATGCAGGTGGGCATGACCGTGATCATCAGAAAGACGAATAGCCATTCGAAAGCTATCGATGACTTCGTCCCGATTGTCAAAATTTTCATGGCGAAGACCAAGTTGATAGTAATCCTCGGCGGTGACCGCCCGCTCCTCCCGGTCTACTTCAGGATCCGGGAGGGGATCCGGGTGTCGGTCGTGCCGGGCTTCAAGCAATGTCCTGCCATCGTTGTCGATCACTTTTAGCGCAATAGGGTGTCCCCCTAAAGTCTCTGCTTGGATCGGTTGGGAATGGCGCCAGGGCGCCTCGGGCGAGCATGATATGGTCTCCGTGAGGACAATCTCATCCATGATGGACACTTCAACCTTTGCATCCTCGAGACGGGTGACCGGACATATACCCACGGACAAACTCAGGCTGGTCTCGTCATCATCCTGGCTGATGTGCAACCGGGCGCCAATCTCGGAGCTGGCAAAACTCAGCCCTCCGATATCACGAAGTGGCAGCCACCATTCACGCCATGTACGGACCATCCCCGGGGGAAGAAAGTCGAAATCTAATTGAGTCTCCATTGCGCCGCACTGCGTTTCTGCGTAGATCGAACCGTCATCGGTCAGTGCGGTTTGGTTCACGATTCCAACATCGGATCTGCCCCACGACCATAACTTCATCCCGGCCACATCCGCGGCGTTGGCGAAGTGGGCATAGCCCGAGTTGGAGGAATGCTGCCATGCGCCAAAAAAGTCCCAGGCTACATCACGCCCGAAGATCGAGACTTGGGCGAGCATGTCCTTCTCCCAGCGAAAATTGACTGGGTGATGCATGCGTTCGGCGGGCCACATTGGAACGCCTTCCATTCCCGGAAGCCCCGCTTCTTTCGTGATGAGGTCGAGACGCGCGACCGGCCACGATGCCGTTCCTGCAAACTCATAGGATCGCACACGTCGAAGTGGGTAAATAAATTCCGTCTGGTCATCAGAAATAAGCGAGGCGTTCGTCCAGTAGTGATAGCGACCAGGAATCGGTGTCGGGTTGAAAAGCCGTACATCTTGAGCGAGGACACAGCGGCCGGGGAAGAGCGTCAGGGTGATGAGCCACCGCATGCCAGACATATGTTCGAGGGCGCCGATTACGATCGACGAGCTCCCATCTTCGTGTTCAATCATTTCCCAATTGATGGGATCGGCCGTAGTCGGTGCGTGAGCCACGGGAAAGCTGAATTCAACGCCTCCCGAATAGAATGCCCCTCGAATGGCGAGGGGCGAAAATTTAACCACCGAGTTCTTATAAAAGACATCCCGCTTCCCAATTTTATCAAAGACCGAATATACCCTTCCACCCAGCTTCGGCAGCACGGTTATGCGTAGGTATTCGTTTTCCAGGTTTAAAGTGCGGTAGGTGACGTCTCGTGGTTCGGAAGCAATCTCATCTTGAAGGGTATATGGATAAATATGAGCGACGCCATATTGCGAGTGAAATACGGGGTTTCTATTCTCGCCAAGAAGTTCGTAAGTAGGAAGCGTCAGCTCATCCATAAAACAACGAACCTTCGACCGCTCGTTTTTTTTCGTGGTCATATTCTTGCTCCTGAAGTCATAGGTTTCCTTTATCTGAAAGTAATCGAGGTAGAGAGACCTTCCGTGAGCCACTTGTGTAATAGGAGCGCAAGGATCAAGGGCGGTATCAACCCCAGCGTGATGGAAACGGAAATCAATGTATAACTGGCATCCGGGTTGCCGGCGATCGAGGATATGATGATCGGTGCTGTCTGCGTCTTGATCGACTGCGTCAAGAAGCGTGCGAAGAGGAACTCGTTATATGAAGTCATAAAGGCGAATGCAGCAGCAGCAACGAGCCCGGGGATCGCAATCGGGATCACCACGCGTGTAAGCACCTGAAGGGTGCTGCATCCATCGATCAGTGCAGCATCTTCAAAATCCCGTGGAATACCGTTGAAATACAGTGTGAGAAACCAAATGGTAAACGGCAATGTAAGGGCCAGATAAACAAGAATGAGAGATATATGGGTATTTAACAAACCCATCGACTGGATGATCACGTAGTAGGGAATAGCGACAGCCATGACGGGCAATAATCGGCTCCCTAGAATGAAATTGAACGAGGCCGTCTTCCCTCGAAATTGTAAGCGTGAGAACGTATAAGCAGCCAGGGAGCCGATGAGAAGGTTGACGAACATGACGGAAGTCGCAATGATGAAGCTATTTTTAAGTGCTGCCGGGATGAGCCGAGCTTCTTGAGAAATGCGGCTCCGCAGTTGACCCTTCACTTCATAGTCCGTTGGGATCTCCCCGGTGAACACGTAATTGTAGTTATCCAGTGTGGGGTTTTCGGGGATGATTCGCGGCGGCTTGCGAAGTAATTCGTTCTCTCCCTGGATGCTTGCTACGGCCACCCATACGAGCGGTCCAACGATAAAAATAATGAGCAATAGGGCGAGAAAGTTCAGAAACGCCGAGCTGAATAACTTTTTGGTGTTTGGATACATTGTTGATCTGATCCTTCTAGCGTCCTTCCATCGCGGTTTCTTCAGTCTTGAGTACACGGAGGTAAATCAAAATCAGGACCAGGGTTATCCCTGCAATGATGATCGCAAGTGAAATCCCGTTCCCAAGGTTAAGTGATTTGAAGATTTCGGCATACGCGAACCAACTGATCAGCGCCGTAGAATTCGCCGGTCCACCACCGGTCATGACGTAAATTGTATCGAACGTGAGAATGGCCGTCATCGTCTCGTACACAACGACGATCAGCGTGACCGGTCGGAGCAGCGGCAGGGTGACATAACGAAATATCTTCCAACTACTTCCCCCATCGATTTTGGCGGATTCGTACAGTTCGTCTGGAATAAGTTGTAAGCCGGCGAGAAAGAAAATCGCTACAAGCGGGCCTTCTTTCCAGATAAAAGCCATCACGAGACTCGCTTTTGCTAACGTCGGATCTGCCAGGAACGGGATATAGTTGTCGATCAAGCCAAGCGCATAAAGCAATCCATTCAGGATCCCGAAATCTGCATTGAGGATCCATTTCCAGAGCAAACCGCTGACCACGGCAGGAATAGCCCAGGGCAGCAGGATGACGATCTTCAAGGGCCCGGACAACTTGATCGCGGAGTTGAGGAGCATTGCAACTCCGAGCCCATACAGAACAACCCCACCGACGGAAGCAACCGTGTAAATTGCAGTTATTTTGATGGAGTTCTTGAAGTAATAGCTTGTGACGACGTTGATGTAGTTTCCGAGCCCGACAAAGGGATGATTGTTCGGTTGTGTGAGGAGGTATTTAAAAAAGCTCATTCGAACGGCATGGAAAATGGGATAAATTGCGAAAATTGCAATGATGAGCAAGACCGGCAATACATAGAGATAGGGGAACACCTTTCGCCCGATCTTTATGCCCTTGGGATCACGCTTCGGAGTGATTTCTGAATTTGCCATCTTGACCCAGCTCCTCAGAATCGTCTCAGAATGAAAATGGAGGGCAACACTCCATTATTCATCGTTGCCCTCCACCTTCTTTACTCACAGTTACTGTGCAGCTAGTTCATTCCATTTCTCAGCCATGTTGGTGAGTGACGTCATGGTGTCTTGCTGTCCGAGAATGGCTTTGTGGATCTCAGCTCGGGTGAAGACGTCCCAGCTGCCGAACCAGGGCGTCAAACCTTCCTTCGCACGTGCCAGTTCCGCCTGTGCTGCGATAACATCCACGTCTCCCCAGCTTCCGAATGCCT
>CAZMZL010000026.1:0-19522 GCA_964570595.1 uncultured Anaerolineaceae bacterium
GATCAAAGGGCAGGCGATAGTCGCGTTCGCAGTTCTTCAACCCGGCACGGAACCGGGGGAGGCTCTACGCAAGGAACTGGAGACACGAGTGGCGAAGGAGATGGGTAAGCCGCTGGCGCCCAGGGAAGTGTGTTTTGTGAGTGACATTCCTAAAACCCGCAACGCGAAACTCATGCGGCGGGTCATCCGAGCCGCTTATTTGGGCGAACCCCCCGGCGATCTGAGCGCGCTGGCGAATCCGGAGACGGTGGATGAGATACGGGAAGCGGGTCGACACAAGCGGGGCGGCTGAACTCCCTCAATACGGTTATGCGATCCCCCTATCGCCCATGCAGCCCCGGGTACCTTTACCGGGTGGTTGAATAAGCGACGGGAACCAAAATATAGGCAATCTGACGGCCGTTTTATTGCATTAATGAGTGGATACAGTGGGATACACCAGGGCACATCAGACGACCTAATCTTAGAGCGAAAGCAGGGTCAGAAGCTTGCCGAGGATGTCCGCTACAGTCTCGTCTGGTAGTTCGCAGACAAACTCAGCATCACGGATGCGCCAATCCAACTTCTTCACTTGATCCGATAGAATAACCCCTTGTACATCACAATCTTCAGGAATAGCAACCTCATATAGGATATCCCTTTGTCCGGCTCGTTAAAGGACACAGGATCGAGCGACCAACCTTGCCGTTGTATTCCTTTGGGGAGAGGACAAGCGCCGGGCGTCTACCAGCCTGTTCGTGTCCTGCCTGAGGATTAAATGACAACCATACGACGTCCCCTCGATCAGGAATGTAGTCAGCCATCACCAGATCTCATTTCCCAATGGGTCTCCAAAGTCGACTTCGGTGTGAATATTTTCCGATGTGATGCCAGCCAAAAGTTCGTCGAGTGCGTAGTCGGTAGATGATCGCTGTATGATGATTTTGATTCTATGTCAAGCAAAATTGAACGAGGGGCAGGTATTCCTCCTTGTTGAAAATTTCCTGAATCCTATACAAACAGGCGTCAGCCTCAATGAACCAGGACGATCTCTAGTTTGGCGGAAACATCATCGTGGAAACAAGCGCAACATAATGGCGTTATATTGCATGATCGATCGAGCCAAGCTGGCACGGATTTCCATCGTGCTGCCTCGCTCTTTCGAAATTTCCGGACCATTATTATCAGTGATTCCAGGGATCCGGAGAGACCAAGTTTTAGCGTGATTGGGGGTGAATCTCAGGCAGTTACGGTTGTTGCGAGGGTGTATCTCCAAGCGCGTGGTCCATCACGGCCTTGGTGAAATCCCCTACTTCATCAAGAATCTGTTCGATGACAAGATCGGCGGCCGCGACGATTTTCTCGCTCAGCTCCGCACCCTCCTCGAAGCATCTCCCTTCAATTCCATAAACGATGAGCTGCTCGGGCAGCGTGTCCAGGGCGCGAGAAAGTTCGATGGCGTCAAGGACGCTGAATCCGTGCGAGGAGGTGTGGAACAAATCGGTCGTGAGGGGTTCTTTGTGAGCTTCGATTCGGCGGATACTGCCTGGTGATCCGTTGGGCGCGGCGGCATCGATGAGATACACGCGGTCATGGGACCCCCAGCAATCCATCAATGCAGCGCCCTCGCCGCTCTGCACTTGGACAGAGACGCCCGGGAGATCCACGGCAGCAAGTTTCTCGGCAATGTACACGCCTACGCCGTCGTCCCCCCGGTATGGGTTTCCCACACCGATCACCAGCGCATCAGGATTTCTCAAGCGATCTCCATCGACGGTAAACTGCCGCTCATCAACTCAGTCCCGATCGATTTCCAGTTTTAAGAAGTGGGTTGAACAAGAGATGCAGGGATCGTAGCTGCGGATCAACTGTTCGCACTTTAAGGTGGCCTCCTCAAGAGGTAAATCGAGCATGCCGGGTGCATATCTCCACAAATCTTCCTCTATCCGCGGCAGGTTCTGCGAGGTTGGCGGTACGATTTTCGCAAAAGCGATGAGTCCTTGATCGTCCAGTTTGTAGCGGTGGAAGATCAACCCGCGAGGTGCTTCGGTCACATGTGCACCTTCCCCTGGGGTAGGTGGATCTGGCAAGGCTGTCCGGCTTGTTTTCGGTTCTTCATATGTCTTGATGATCTGGATGGCCTCATCAAAAGCGTGGGTGATCTCAAGGCTTCGCGCCATCAGGCTCATGAAGGGGTTTTTGACGGGAAGCTCCAACCCAATCTCGTCCATCACGGCTTTAACCGTCGGTGTGAATTGCTCGGCGTTGAGGTTCATGCGCGCCAGTGGACCCACGAGGTAGCTTTCGTTCGACCCCGTCCGTCGGGAGTGCAGCGCGTTCGAGTGCGCGACATGCTCCTCGATGAAGTTCTTCTCATATTCCTCGATAGGTATGTTCAAACCCTTCGATGAACGCACGGTCCCCTCGGCGATGGCGTACTCATCAGGGTTGCTCAGCGCGACGAACTCGTAATCACATTCGAAGTCCGGATAGGGAAGCTCGTTCGCCCAACGGACTGTCTCGAGAGCTGCTTCCAGACCCCATTCCAGATCGGGCAGCATGGCACGCAGATCTTCGGCTCGTGGTGCGCGCGTAAAACCTCCGACGCAGAGAGAAATCGGATGGATCTCGCGCCCGCCGATGACGCTCATAAGACGGTTCCCGATCTTCTTCATGCGCAGCCCGCGCTCGACGTCCCCACGCAGATCGGGCACGCCGGCCATCTCGATGGCAGATTCATAACCTAAAAAATCGGGCGCATGGAGCATATAGACATGCAATCCATGGCTCTCGATCCATTCACCGAGGTAGATCAGCCTGCGAAGTTCAGGGATGCCGGGTGGAGGTGTGATCCCAAGCGCCTTCTCGAGCGCTCGGGAGGCGGTCATTTGATAGGCGATCGGGCAAATCCCGCAGATTCGAGCGACGATGTCGACGGTTTCCTGGATGCCGCGGCCTTGCAGAAACGCTTCAAAGAAACGCGGCGGCTCGAAGATGTTGAGCTGCACATCAGTAATTTCGCCCTCCGACACCTGGATACGGAGCGCCCCTTCTCCCTCCACTCGTGCGAGATAGTCCACGTTGATCCATTGTTCCGTCATGCCCCGGCCTCTTTTTCAAAATGGTCGCTTGCGTCTCGGAATAATTGCGCGTACCCATTGAATCCTCGAAATGCCCTGGAAACCTCCATCGGACTCATTCCCAATTCGATGAACTGCTCTCCCAGGGCGATGGGGTTCCCTGTTTCAAACGGCCCAAAACAGCCATAGCAGCCCCGATTGTAGGCCGGGCAGAGCGCGCCGCAGCCTGCCTGTGTCGCCGGACCGAGGCACGGCACACCCTTCGCCACCGGGATGCAGACCGTCCCCCGCCGCTTGCACTCGAGGCATACGCTGTAGGAAGGGACTCTGGGAAGACGACCGATGAGCAGCGATGTGACCAACTCCAGGAGTTGTCCTTTGCTGATCGGGCAGCCTCGGAGTTCAAAGTCAACGTTCACGAAGTCGCTGATTGGACGAGACTCATCGAGCGTGTGGATATATTCCGGCGTGGCATATACGGTATGCACAAAATCCTTCACGTCCACCCAGTTGCGAAGCGCCTGGATCCCTCCGGCAGTTGCACATGCGCCGATGCTGACGAGCAGGCGTGATTGCTCGCGGACTTCTTTAATACGTTCTGTTTCTTCCACTGTCGTGACCGAGCCTTCCACCAGTGTCACATCGTATGGACCGCTCAGAGTCCGTCTGCGAGCTTCCAAGAAGTAGGCGATTTCGATCGCACCGGCGATCTCAAGAAGTTCATCCTCACAGTCCAACAGCGAGAGCTGACAGCCATCGCAGGAGGAAAATTTATAGATCGCGAGTTTGGGTTTCTTGCCGTCGCTCATTAAAAATCCTCCACGCTGAAGAAGGGCGCGATCTTGTCGTAGCTCAGCACAGGTCCTTCCTTGCACAAGAACGTCGGCCCGAATTGGCAGTGACCGCAAAGCCCGATTCCGCACTTCATGTTTCGTTCGAGAGAGACGTAAATGCTCGCTTCCGGTATCCTGCGGGCCAAGGCCTCGTAGACCACAAAGCGCATCATGATTTCGGGGCCGCATGTGAACACAGTCGTCCGGCGTGCATCGGGACGTAAAGAATAGAACAACATGGGCACGACGCCGACGCGCCCATCCCAGGATTCGTCCGCGCGATCGACGGTTGGCATGACTTCGACATCGTGCCGGCTCCAGGCATCGTACTCATCCATAAAAAGCAATTCATCCGAGTTTCGTGCACCGATGAGGACGGTCACCTTCCCATATCTCTTTCGATTCCGGAGGATCTGGTAGATTGCAGGGCGGAGTGGAGCGAGACCGATGCCGCCGCCCACGAAGATAATGTCCTTGCCCTCGGCAGCTTCAACCGGCCACGAGCTTCCATAGGGTCCTCGAACGCCCAGCGTTTCATCTATCTTTAGACGGTCGATTGCTTGAGTCACATTCCCCGCAATTCTGATCGTGTGCAGTAGAGCCTCGGGTTTGTTGGGGTCGGAACTGATCGAAATCGCGGCTTCACCGATGCCCGGCAAATAAAGCATGTTGAATTGGCCGGGGGAGAAGCGATACGCTTTGCCAAAGATCGGGTCGAGAAACTCGATGCCATAGGTATAGATTCCTGGCGATTCGGGTTTGATGGCGGTCAATTTCGCGAAGTTCGGGATCATCCCGTCCCTGCCATTCATCCTCGGGTTCAGGGCGTCTGCAGATTTGTTCGACATCATCAGGCCTCCCCTCGGATCGCGGCTACTTCTTCTCGGAGATCGATCCCGGCCGGGCACCACGTGATGCAGCGTCCGCAGCCAACACAGCCGATGACGTCAAATTGACCGCTCCACGAGGCAAGCTTGTGTGTGAGCCATTGTCGATAACGGGAACGTACATTTGGTCGGATCTGCCCCCCATACACGTAGGAAAAATCCGGGTTGAAGCAAGAATCCCAAACCCGGATGCGTGCCGTCTCTTTCCCGCCCAGATCACTCACATCTTCGACATCCGAACAAAAGCATGTTGGGCAGACCATCGTGCAGTTGGTGCATGAGAGACAGCGTTCCGCCACATCGTCCCAGCGGGGGTGATCGAGGTTATCCAGGAGCAGGTGGGGGAGATCGTCTGTGTTGAGGCTTTGACCCATATGGTCTTCGGCCACCGCCATGGCTTCGGCGGCAAGATCGATCTCGCGCGCGCCGGCAAGACGCCAATCCAACCCACTGAGGGCTCGTGCGCCAAGCGGCGAGCCGACTTCAATCAAGAAACAATCTTTCAGCTCTGTGGCAGCAAGATCAAACCCTTTCGAGCATTTAGGACCGGTCCCCATCGATGCGCAGAAGCAGGTCGGCTGCGGAGCGGTGCAGTTCACGGCGAGGATAAAAGCCCCAGCACGACGTTCTCCATAGCGATGATCCTCGTATGGGCCATCGATGAAGACTCGATCTTGAATCCCCATGGCGGCGATATCGCAGGAACGGATTCCGATGAAGGCAAAGCGAGTTGTTCCCTCACTGTGTAATTGAATCTCGGGACCATGTCCGTCGTCCCGTGTTTTGAACAGCGGGGATCTCGACGAGTAAAGGTGTTTTTTGGGTGAATCAGGACCGACGACATAGCCGAAATAGGTTTCATCCTTGTGTTCTGTAAGCCGATATTTGGCGGGAGACTGCTCATCCCTCCAGCCTATGGGCAGATCAACCAATCGCTCAATTTCGTCAAAGGATATCGTCCCGTCTCGGATCGTTGGGCCGATCAGGTTGTAGCCATCGTCGCGCAGTATTTCCAAAATTGCACCCAGGACAAGTTTCGAGATCACGACAAGTTCACCCGGTTTTAGAAGGTCTCCTTTCATGAGCTTCCTCCGGAGTCGTCACCATACATGTCGAGCAATTGGAGGCGAGTAGCGCTCAGGCGCGCCGCAATGACGTTCGTTAATCGGCGGTAGACCACATAACCCAGTGTGGGATCGAGATCACAAAGTTTTCGCAAGGCATGCGCGTCGAATCCAATTGCGTGCGTGTCCCGGATACTTCGAGCACTGGTGGTTTTAATATCTACAACCGGCACGACGGATGACCATCCAAATACATCATCTTTCCCGACGGTGAGGATGGTTTTCTTCCCGCGTGAGGGGACGTTCATCTCGAGGGCTACAAGACCTTTAATGATGAGATAGAGATGTGTGGCGCTCTCGCCTTCGCGGAAGATGATCGTACCTGCCGGCCAGCGCACTTCATCGGCGATGGAGAGGAGGCTTTTAAAATGATCGTCGCTCAAATCATCAAACCATGGATTGGACTTCAAGATTTTGGCTGCGGATTGTCCTGTCACATGCCCTCCAATCAACGAGGTGAATACGGCGAACAATTTCAGGTTCGCCCATTATGGCGAATTATTTTGGGTTCGTCCATAATTCATGGAGCATTCTAACAAGATGGTTCGGTTTGCCCACCCCAAAATGTACCCCTCTATATGTGAAAATAGTCACAAAATGACTGTTTCAGGCTCTTTTGTGTTCAAATGCAAAGCGAAAGCCCTCACCGGGCTCTCTAGCGTGGGGTTCTGTGAAGTGATGTGACGGTGAAATCGTATTTCTTTTCGCGTGGCGACGACACGAGTGAATGCAGTGAGCGCCGAGGTCGATGCAGGAAACGACTCATCCGCTTGACCCGGAGAAAAGGACGAAGATCATCGACCTTCGTTCTCGCTTTCAGGCGGAGAGGGTGGGATTCGAACCCACGGTGGCCCTAAGACCACAACGGTTTTCGAGACCGCCCCGTTCGTCCACTCCGGCACCTCTCCGAATGGGTTTTCATTATAGTGCATCCCCGTTTAGAGTTCTATGCGCTCACCCAGCTCGGGAAAGTGCACCCCCTCCATTCCTTCCGCGCCCAGCTTCTCCATGAGCGCAGTTGCGGACCTCGGCTCGCCGTGCACGAGGAAGACCCCCTTAACCCGATCCTTGCTCGCGAGCGCATACTCCATGAGAAAGGGTTGGTCCGCATGCGCCGAGAGACCGTTGATGCTGGCCACCTGCGCTTTTACCTTATGTTTCTCGCCAAATATTTTTATGTTCTTTTCCCCCTCGGCCAATCGACGCCCAAGTGTATGCGGAGCCATCCAGGATGTGATCAACACCGTGTTTCGGGGGTCCCCGATATTGTTGCGCAGGTGGTGGAGGATGCGGCCGACCTCTGCCATGCCTGAAGCGGAGATAATCACAGCCGGCTCCTTTAATTCATTGATAGCCTTACTCTCTTCCACCGAGCGGGTATAGGTGAGCAAATCAAAGCCAAGTGCAGCTCCATGCGGATCAGAGCGCATAAAGGACACGGCTTCTTCATCGAAACATTCGGGATGATCGCGGAAGATGTCGGTCACGTTCACCGCCAGGGGACTATCGACGAAGACGGGAATTCTGGGAATATCGCCGTGATCGATCATCTGGTGCAGATAGTACACGAGTGTTTGGGTGCGGCCGACGGCGAATGAAGGAATGATAATTTTTCCCCCTCGGTGGATCGTCTCCGCGAGGATGGTTTGAAATTCCTCATAGGCCCTGACAGGTTCATCGTGCGTTCGATCGCCATACGTGCACTCCATGACGAGGTAATCGATATCGTCGGGTAGCACAGGGTCTTTTACGATGGGCATGCCGGGTCGTCCGATGTCGCCCGAGAACATTAAGCGAGTTCTTCGACCTCCTTCTTCGAGTTCGAGGATCACGCTAGCCGAGCCGAGGATGTGACCTGCTTCGACGAACGTGGCCCGCGCCCCGGGGACCGGTTCGAAACTCAAATCGTAATCCTTGGATTCCAATTGTTCTGCGGCTGCGGCAGCGTCTGCTACCGTATAGAGGGGCTTGATCGGCGGTTGCCCCTTGCGCGCACGGCGCTTGTTCACGAATTGGACATCGTATTCCTGAATGTGTCCGGAATCTTTTGTCATGATGTCGGTTAGATGCGCGCTCGCTTGTGTGGCATGGATGGGACCGGTGAACCCCTGTCGCACGATGTTCGGCAAGTTGCCCGAATGATCAATGTGCGCGTGCGAGAGCAGCACAGCATCGACGCTCTTTGCTTCGAAGGGAAAATTTAAATTACGGTCGTAGGTCTCCTTCCTGCGGCCTTGATACAGACCGCAGTCGAGGAGCAATCGACGCCCATTAATTTCTATCAGATGCCGGGAACCGGTGACTGTTTGTGCTGCGCCATGAAACGTGATGTTCATCATACACCTCGATTATTGGAGATGATGTTCAGGATCGCATCCCCATATTCTTGAAAGCGCCATTCGAGCGGGATCATAAACTTATGTAATTCCTCGCTATTTCCAGGACCGGCAACGGCTATCTCGCGAAGCATCTCCCGTGGCAAGATGATATCGGATTCGAGCTTGCGTCTGCGAGCGAGGTTTTTTCTCCAATCGTGGAGCGCCTCAAAACGCACATGTGCAAGATCGCTCATGCGCTTGTTCTTGGGTTTTTTGGGGATGGGCGCCCTTTTGCCCTTCTGGATACATATCAGTATGCCGTCCCCAAAACGGCGAATTTGCCCCGCGCTCATTCCCGGTATCTCGGTGAGATCCTCCCGGATGCCAGGCATCTCTTTTGCCAGGGCGATGAGAACTTTGTCTCCCAGGATCTTAAACGGAGGTCGATTAAATTTACGAGCATTTTTGTCCCTGTACAGGTAGAGTTCTCGAAGAACCGCAATTTGATGCCCGTTGAGTCCCCTGACGTTCGAAATCCGCCAATAACCTTCCGGGTCGAAGCCATTTTCACGCGGCTGGATCTGGGCCATAAAGTAGCAAAGTTCAATCGCTTCGACATCGCGATCGGTCATCCGGAGTTCCTTCAAAAGGTGCTCCTGGAGCGGCAGCAAGTAATGCGTATCGAAGCGAGCGTAATCGAGCATATCGCTGGGCAGGGGGCGTTTTCCCCAATTCGCCCGTTGATAACGTTTGTTTATATTGGTGTCGAATACTTTTACGAGCAAATTGTTCAATCCTGATTGCTCCCACCCAAGCGTGCGGCTGGCAACCCGTGTATCGAACATGTGGTTGTGCACGAAACCAAAATCGCGCCGGAGGCAGATAATATCGTACTCGGCGCCGTGGAGGACCTTCATAATATCGGGATTCTTGAAAATGGGCTCGAGCTTTGAAAGATCGGGTAAAGAAAGCGGATCGACCAAATAATCGGTTTGGGGGGTTGAGAACTGGATGAGGCATACCTGTTCCCGGTAGGCATAGAGGCTGTTGGATTCGGTATCCACCGCGATTCGGGATTGTGCGGATAGATCCCTGACGACTTCCTGGAGTTCCTTTTCGGTCTGTACGAGGCGCGGGGGCGGTAAGGTGCTCGGATTCATAAGCTTATTATACCGTCACCCGCACCTCGCCAAGGAATATCCCAAACAACGACCCCTTGTCGATTTTTCCTGCCCGGCGATGCCATGGTTGAAATACAATCGTGCGCTCATGATGAGGAAGGGCACTTTCGCCGACGGACCAGGAAACTTATAAAGTATAAATGCTGGAGTCGAGCGTCGATGACTGAAGCGCCCCCTCCATCGCCGGTCGAGGCGGATGTACCAGAACACAGCATGAGGTTGAATCCCGTTTCCCCGGCGATCTGCCCGGATGGCTTCTCTCCGCTCAGGGCTTCCAGTACAACCTGAGCTTGAATCCGAGGGGATATCGTTTTCTGGCCTCAGCCGAGGCCTTCTGTTGCAGGAGCCGCGGCCGTAGCGTACACTAACGCTGGATGAGATCGTCTCCATATTTATCCTCAAATCAACGACGATCAACATTATGGATGGCGATCAAGGAAGTTACGTATGACGTTTCGTCAGGGGAAACCACACCCCGTGTGGTTATCTGATCATCCCGAAGGGGCTTTGCGGTGGATACGCGGATTTTTATCGGCGGTTCTGCTTCTCGCGCCCGCCATTCTTCTTTACGGACTCCCCACAGGGTTTGAATCAGGCCTGACGATTCGACTGCTTGGATTCGCAGTCCTCAGTTCGTTGGGGGGCTTACTCCTGCCGCTTCGTGGACCTTCGAAAGTTGAGCGCATTTTTCTGGGATTGCTCATCGGTGGGACCCTGGTTTCGATCGGCGAACGGTACGCAAGAGTTTCGGACTACCCCTTTTCACTGGGTTGGTCCGAGGGCAACCATTATTGGAATAACTCCTTGTTCTTCATCCGCGACCAATATCAGGTCGTGGGCGAGCATGTCGTCCCGAATTATGTCACTTTGGGTTTAGCTTTTTTACGCGGATTACCCTATCTGATCTCCGATCGAAGCATCGCTCTCCATCGGACGTGGGAAGCGACGCTGTGGATCGTTCCAAGCCTGATACTCGGTTGGGCCTTAACCCGTCGGTGGCGGACCAGGATGAACTGGAAGCACATCGCCTTCTTGCTCTGGTCGTACCTGTTTCTTGCTCAAGGACCGATTTATCCTCCACTGATACTTGCGACGATCCTCGTCGTTTTGCTCACTGATGGAAACAAACGGTCACGGACTGCTGCAGTTGTGTTCATCGTATCTTTCTTTGCGGGATTAGGGCGCTGGACATGGATGATTGCTCCCGCCGCGTATGCAGTTCTGTTGATGATGCTAGATGACGGTGACCCCGAACTGTCCATCACCGAGTACACAAGAAAGCGATTCCCATTTTACTTTGCTCTTATGATCGTCGGTCTCTTCGGGGGACTTTTATCTCAAGCATTATCCGTGCTCGTGACAGGCCGCCCTGCTTTCATCTATCTAGGTTCTATGCGCCATCCTTTCATATGGGATCGTCTTTTTCCAAACCCCACCTTCGCGCCGGGGATCTTGCTGGGTCTCACAGTCGCCGTAGGTCCACTTATTCTCCTGCTCATCTGGGTATTCACATCTAGAAGGGGTCGATTGCACCCGGTCTCTACTTCTTTAATCACTCTGATGGGTTTTATTTTTCTAACGGGCGGGGTGATCGTAAGCGTTAAAATCGGCGCCGGGGGCGATCTTCACGACTTAGATTTGTTCTTGATCTTCCTCCTGATATTGGCGAATGATTGTGTTTGCCGCTTTGCCCATGGCACTTTAGATAAACTGGATTTATGGCCCGAATTTCCCCGGGGGCTTGCGCTCATTGCATTTATGGCACCCATTTTGTGGGTGTTGGCTACCCGTCAGGAAAAAAATGTCATCCCCCCCGGGAAGGGTGTGGAAGAACTTCAAATCATATCGCATGAAGTCGAGAAGGCGGCTATCGAAGGGGACGTCCTGTTTATCGGTCAGAGACAATTGTTGGCGTTTGGCTTCATCGAAAATGTTCCCCTCGTTCCCGAGTATGAGCTTGTCGAGGTGATGGATCATGCCATGGCGGGAGACGAGGCCTACTTTCAAGAGTTCTATCAAGATCTGGAGGAAGGACGTTTCAGCCTCATCGTCGCAAGCGGGATGTCTATCGAAAAGCATCGAGTTCCGCACTCCTTCGAAGAGGAGAGCGAAGCCTGGAGAAAATACGTTGCCATTAAACTGTTTGAATGGTATGCCCCGAGGGTCAAACTGGATGATGTTGGCGTGTGGCTTTATGAACCCATAGAATGAATCGAGGATTGATCGTCGATCTGGGTCCCGTTTAGGCAAATTCATGGAGTATACTTGCGTCTTGACAGCCTCATCTTCATATCGTCAGCATAAAATCATGACGCATTCGTCCCGAGTCAGATTCGCTCCTAGAATGGGTTCCTTTCGAAAGCCAATCCTCGGTTCAATGATGAGCTGATATTCACAGGAGGATTCTGGATACAAGATGTTTCTTAAAAAGGGCTTGTGGGTCGTCGTTTTGATCGGTATGGTCGGCTTTGTTCCTCTGCTTGCTACGGCACAGACGGAAACTGAGGTTGAGCAGCTTGAGGTCATGTTTTGGCCCGAGTATGATCGCCCCGAATTGCTCGCCATCCAAAAAATCCGTCTCACACAAGATACAAACCTCCCTGCAGCCATTCAACTTTCTATCCCGGCTTCCGCCGGGACACCGCATGCGGTCGCTGCCTGGCTCCCGGATGGAACCCTCGGGGGGGAACTCGAGTGGACTCAAGAATCTCAAGGCGACTGGATCGTCATCGAAACGGAAACTCCTACGACAGGAATCTGGATCGAATATTACGATACATTGGACATGGACGGTCAGAATCGATCGTACGTGTTCCAGTGGCCGGGTGAAATTGCCGTTGAGGAATTTCGCTTCGATTTCCTGCATCCGCCCGGGAGTCGAGACGTCAAGATCTCGTCCGCAGGCGAAGAACGCCGAGATGAGAGTAACACACGCCATACGGTAGGCACGCTTGGCGCTATTGCGAGCGGTGAGCAAGTCGAGATTTCGATGAGCTACAACAACCCATCGGCGCTTTTACTCCCTCCTTTTAACATGGACGGTGAAACCCAGGTTTTTGATCATTTGGAAATTGCGATGTGGCCGGAATTTGATCGACCGGAGACGTTGGTGATTTATCAGGTATCGCTTCCCTCCGATCTGAGTCTCCCCGCGGAGGTCCGCATCCCGGTACCATCCTCATTTGGGAGCCCATCTGCTGTCGCCTTCCGTGATGCGGGGGGCAATTTGGCGCTCGCCGATTACCAGCAGGAAGATCAAGGTGACTGGTCGGTTCTACGAGTTGAAGCCGAGTCGCCTTTCGTGTGGGTGGAATTCTATGCCGACCTCTGGCGGGAAGCGGACCAACGCGCCTTTACCCTGCCATGGCCAGGTGGAGTCGAATTGGATACCGTATCGTACACGGTTCAACTTCCCGCGGCCGGCTCAGAGATGCAGGTATCCCCGGGCGGAACATTTGGTCCCGGGGAAGATGGATTGGGGTATTACCGGGGCTCGCTGGGTTCCGTTCCTGCGTCGGCTCCGGCTCAGATCAGTTTCTCTTATACGAATACGAGTGGATTGCTCACAAAAGACGCAGAAACCCCTTTCCAGATCATCGAACGCCCGCAAGATACATTTGGGGGAACCCCAGGCCTTGAATCGCTTCTCCCGTATGTGCTCGGCGCCTTTGGACTCTTGCTCGTCGTCGGTGGGGCATGGCTGTTTTATCGTGGTCGGAAGGATAGAAGCACCCGTTCTCGCCCGGATCGCAGGCGTCGCAAGAAGAGGGGTGGAAAAAAAGGTTCAGAAAAGGAATTAGACGCCGGTTCGGTATTCTGTCATGTCTGCGGAACCAAATCCTCGACGAGCGATCGCTTCTGTCGGCAATGTGGGGCACAACTGCGGACCTGATATTTCCCTAAACTTAACGCCTTTCATAGATTCCCCCGAAAACCCGTCAACAAGCATGGGAGTTGGGTTCTTTTTGCCACTTCCTAGGGCTATCCATCCGATGTTAAACTGGATATTAATCGACATGAGAATGTTGTTTGCGTATGGATAAGGCCAGCATCGCCTTCATATTCTTTTTCTACGGCCTGGCGTTCTTCAGCATGGGGCTGGCGATTTTATTGGAACTCGGTCGGGCCTCTGACGAACGTCTCCACCATGCATTGATTCCACTTGCCGCCTTCGGCTTTATCCATGGTGCTCACGAGTGGGTCGAGATGTTGGAGATCTTGGAGATTTTGCCTGGGCAGAGTGCTGCGCCCTTATTCTGGACGAGTTCACGAATAGCGCTCCTGGCGTTATCTTTTATTGCGCTGGCAGCATTCGGTGCCTCCCTGCTTTCACCGAATTCTCGCATCCGCAGGATATCCTTGCTGGTGCCTTTGCTGTTGGCTGCCATTTGGGGTTTCGGCATCCTGGCGATGCGTTCGGAATACCCCATCTCTCAAGAATTATGGAATGCGGCAGATGTATGGACCCGCTACAGTATTGCACTTCCCGGGGCACTTATCGCAACTGCCGGGTTGGTCTCGCTTCAGCGCGTTTTTCGACGGGCTGGGATGGCCCGATTTGGTCGTGATGCGCTCTGGGCAGCGGTCGCTTTTGCGTGGTATGGGATCGTTGGACAGATATTCACACGCTCCAGCCCGCTGCCGCTATCTATGGTCATCAACCAGGAATTCTTCTATGACGTGTTTGGCTTCCCTGTACAGCTTCTCCGGGCGACAGCTGCCGGGGCGGCAGCATATTTTGTGATTCGATTTCTCCGATCCTTCGAAGTCGAAACTCAGCAGCAGATCCGCAGACTCCAGGAGGAGCGATTGGAAGAAGCGCAGCAGCGTGAGGCGCTGCGCGGGGTGCTTTTGAAACGTGTCGTCGAAGCACAAGAAGCAGAGCGGCAGCGCGTCGGTCGCGAACTGCATGACGAAACCGGACAGGCGTTAACAGCGATAGGGCTTGGCTTGAGAAGTGTCGCTACTACGCTGCGTCAGGAAGAGTACAAGGCTGCAGACCGCCTGCGTCAACTTGAGAGTCTGGTCGATCATTCCCTCACCGAGTTGCAGAGATTGATCTCGGATTTGCGACCCTCCCACCTGGATGATCTAGGTTTAGCAGCCACACTCAGATGGTATGCCGGGGAGGTTGAGGATCGAAGTTCCCTGCGTGTCGATGTGATTGTGGAGGGAGAGATTAGAGAGCTGTCGCACGAAGTTAAGACCGGTCTGTTCCGGGTCGCACAAGAAGCGCTCACGAATGTCATCAAACACGCAGATGCCACGCATGTTGTAGTACGATTGTATTATGAGTCGGATTACGTACAGCTCAATGTCGAGGATGATGGGGTCGGATTCAATCCTAACATCATAAGGGGTGATGTTTCCCGCCCTTCCTGGGGACTTTCAGGAATGGAGGAACGCGCAACCTTGCTGAACGGCACGTATAGACTGGTGTCTCAAGATGGTCAGGGAACAAGGATTATCGTGATGGTTCCATATCAAGATGAAGTCGAGGAACGCGATGAAGATACGTTTGATGTTGGTTGACGATCATGAAGTTGTGCGCTCCGGGTTACGAATGCTTCTCGAAAGCGAGGAGGATATCGATATCGTCGGGGAATGCAGCTCAGGTGAGGATGCTATTGGTCAAGCCTCTCGCTTGATGCCCGATGTTGTCCTCATGGACATCGGTTTGCCAGATATGTCCGGGATCGATGCGACGAAGGCAATCAAGGCTTCCTCACCGGAGACGTCGATCGTGGCTCTCACCATCCATGAAGACGAAGAATATTTCTTCAAGATGCTGGATGCGGGGGCAAGCGGGTACGTGCCTAAAAGAGCGGCGCCGGAGGAACTGCTAAGCGCGATTCACGTCGCAGCCGGAGGAGACGTGTACCTCTATCCTTCCCTTGCGACACTTCTGGTCAAGGATTATCTCGCTGTTGACCCGGATGCTAAAAAGCGGGGATATCTGAACGGACTCACGAGTCGTGAACAGGAAGTGCTGGGTCATCTGGCAGATGGGGCCAGCAATACGGAGATCGCAGAAACCTTGAGCATAAGCCCGAAGACGGTCGCCCGTCATCGTGAAAATATCATGCACAAATTGAATTTGCATTCTCGGACTGAGCTGGTGAAGTACGCGATAAGAAAAGGTATCATAACGCCTTAATAATCCACCCTCTTCACGAAATTGATCACCCAGCGACCCCGCTGGGTGTTTTTTATGGGTGATCTGCCCCAATTGTCCCGCGCTCAATGGAGATGGGTTGGGGCAAACGAACCATGATCTATCCGCGAAGACACTAATTTCCCCATCAAATAAATTGGTGACATACCGGATTTACACCTCATACTCGACCCTTTATTCTTGAGTAAACAGGATGTTCCGACAGGAGTGAGAAAAATGAATGGATTAATAACTCTTTCCCTCATCGCAATGCTCCGGATCGTCATACCCGTTTTAATCTTGTCCCTTATAGGGACGTCGATCGATCGTAAATATTCTTTGAGAGAGTGAGGTGGCGTCATGGAAGATTTACTCACGCTTATTGCTGTTCTAGCAGGATTCCTGGTCAGGTTTGGCATCCCGATAGGGTTGACGCTCATCGCTGCTTTTGCGCTGAAGCGGCTTGACGAGCGCTGGAAATCGGAGCTGGATTTTGACAAATTGCTGGCCCATCCATTGGGCGCAGATGTGCGGCAGGTCCGATGCTGGGAGCAGGTGGATTGTCCTGCGAGTAAGCGGGATGGTTGCGCTGCTTACGCACAACCCGCGGTCCCATGCTGGCAAGTCTTCCGGGCTGCAAACGACCTCCTCAAGGAAGAATGTCTGTCCTGCGTTGTATTCCTTTCAGCACCCCCTATCTCCACTACCTGAATAGTTGCTCGCGCGCACTCTCTTTGGAGGCTCGTCGATGAAATCAAGAATTCGCAAGATACTCCTCAGCACAGCCCTGGGTTTCGTGTTTTTCATGGCGACTTTCGGAGCGTCTCAATCTGCAGCCCAAGCGCAGACCGATGTTCCTCCCAACAAGGATTGCCAAATTTGCCACACCGAATTTCAACAGGAATGGGAAAAGAGTTCTCACGGGCAGGCCGCGACGGACCCTATTTTCAAAGATGTATTGCTGGGGGAGGAGAGCCCACAGGAATGCCTGGTGTGTCACACGACGGGTTTTAATCCTGATTCGGGTACATATGATTCAGAGGGCGTCGGATGTCTGGCATGTCACGACGATGAAATTGGAGACCATCCCTTGAGCCCGATGGGGGTCGACCGCAGCGAAGGACTCTGTGGCAGCTGCCACACAGAAACGGATTTTGCATGGCAGATCAGTGCACATGAGAAGAGCGGTATCACATGCATCGTTTGCCACGACCCGCACGCGACCAGGCTTAAGGCCAGCGATGCCTCGGCCCTGTGTGGGAGCTGCCACCCATCCAAGTCATCCATGTACACACATTCAGCGCACAGCAGCGTAGGCTTAACTTGCGCAGATTGCCACCTCGAGAAAATTGAAGGCGAGCCAGGACCTGCACATGCTGATCGAGACCATAGTTTCTATGTAAAGCTGGAAGCCTGTACCGCCTGTCATGCCAACCAATTGCATGAAGGCGCCATAGATTCAACAGATGTTGTGGAGGAAGAGGCTCTGGATGCGATGTCGGCTGTCGAGACCGCCGAAGTTTCCAAGGAGGCCTCTCCCGTAAGTCCGATCGGTTTTGCCACACTTTCAGCGCTGATCGGCATGGCAAGCGGCATGATATTGGCGCCCTGGTTGGAACGCTTTTATGAGCGCATTAAGAGCGAAGATGAGTGAGGTGTTGAAAATGGAAGAAACTTCAATAAACCGTCGCGGTGTGATAAAGACGTTCCTGGCAGGCGCAGCCACGCTTGCTGGACTGAGACTGGTGAAATCTGCTTCCGCGTCCGGTCCGGAAGGATCGAGCACGCATAGCTGGGCAATGGTAATCGATCAATCCAAATGTACTGGCTGTGAGCAATGTACGCTTTCCTGCCGAGCGCATAATGATATCCCTCCAGAGATCTCATGGAACAGGGTTATTAAAGCTGGTTTGAAGAATGGGGAACCTGTCTTCTGCCCTCGACCATGTATGCAGTGCGAAAATGCCCCTTGCGTTGAAGTGTGCATGGTGAAAGCGACCCAGCAGCGCGCAGATGGAATTGTGATGATGGACTACGATCGCTGCATCGGCTGCCGATACTGTGAGATTGCTTGCCCCTATGGTGCCCGCGCGTTCAACTGGGAGACGTTTGATGGCGACAACCCTGCCGTTCCACGCTGGGGTACTCCTGAGATTCCTCGTAGACCACGGGGCGTGACCGAGAAATGCAGCTTCTGTTACCAACGCATCGATCGCGGCACGGCGCACGGGCTTACGCCAGGGGTCGATGATGAAGCGACGCCCGCGTGCGTTGTGGTTTGTCCCACGGGCGCGCGAAGCTTTGGGGATCTGAACGATCCAGGCTCGAATGTCAGCCAACTTCTCGCCTCCCATCCGTATTATCGCTTGCGCGAGGATCTTGGAACCAGTCCGCGCGTCTACTACATCGCAGCACATGGGGAGGCAACATGAACGCCCGGGTCATGCGTTCCAGGATCACTTGGTTCAATCTGCTGCTCCTTGTTTTACTGACCATCATCGCTATCGGGCTTGTGGCTTCTCTCATTGTCTTCAAACGAGGCCTTGTCGTTACAAATCTGACCGACCTCGTCCCATGGGGATTGTG
This sequence comes from uncultured Anaerolineaceae bacterium, assembly GCA_964570595.1. Taxonomy (GTDB): domain Bacteria; phylum Chloroflexota; class Anaerolineae; order Anaerolineales; family E44-bin32; genus E44-bin32. The sequence continues at coordinate 18,143 of CAZMZL010000026.1, forward strand.
GATCACCATCGATTTGTCAGCGATCGCGCTCAGCGCTGGTGCGTTCAGCCTGTGTGCGACAGTCTACCTTCTGGGTTTGAAGCAGTATCAACCCATAGCGCGCACGGCTACGTTCATCGGTTTGATCGGCTACAGCATGGCGGTGATGACTCTGATGCTCGATATCGGACGACCAGACCGGTTCTACAACGCGCTGTTGTACTGGAACCCACATTCTGTGCTGTGGGAAGTTACGATGTGCGTGTGTCTCTACCTGATCGTACTGATGTTAGAGACTGCCCCAATCTTTGGACAGACGGACTGGCTGCAAACACGCTTCCCCTCCATCGCTGGCAAATTGAATGCAGTGCATGTTCTGGCGCCAATGCTTGCGATAGCCGGGTTGTTCCTTTCCATGCTTCATCAGTCATCCCTGGGCGCGACCTACGGGGTCCTTAAGGCTCGTCCTATCTGGTACCGACCCGGGTTATCCGTGCTTTTCATCATCTCTGCTGTTGCTGGTGGAATCGCAATGACGATCTTGATCTCCATGCTGGCGGCGAGAATAAGTAAGAAGGCAAATGTGAACGATGGGCTGCTGGAACGGCTATCGCTTGTCGTTGGGTGGGTCCTCGTTGGCTACCTGTACTTCCGATTCTGGGATGCCTTCTCGATGACCTACACCTACTTGCCTGGTCGAACCGAAGGGCTGGACCTGCTCACGCGTGGACCCCTCTCGTTCAATTTCTGGGCGGGTGAAATCTTTTTAGGGATCCTGGTGCCAGCCGTCCTTCTGCTTTACCCACGAACGCGCAAGATGCCCATCATAAGGATGTTGGCATTAGCCCTGGTTGTCGGCGGCGTTGTTGCCTACCGATGGGATATCACAATGGTCGGGCAGATGGTTGTACTCTCCTACTTGCCACAGGAAATCGTTGCACTCTATACGGCGTATTTCCCCTCTCTGATCGAGTTCCTTGCCGGCGCCGGTGTAGTAGCCTTCGGTATCCTGGCGATCATATTCGGCGTCGAGCACCTGGGCATTGTCGATCACCAGAGGATTGAGACCGACGCGCAAATTGAGACGGCGGTCGCACCCGCTGGGGATTGATCTCGAAACATTTAAATATAGCTCCTCAATCGCTCGGAAAAAAAGAACCGGGCATGAATGTGCCCGGTTCCTCATTTACTTGTGCGCAATCAGCGATCAGGGTCGCGTCATGCCGCCCACGCTGCCGCCCACATCCCGGATGCTGTCGTACAACAGCTGGAAGATGTATTCGGCGTTATGTGCGTAGGCGCCGGGGTCCTTCATGGCGTACTGATAGTTGTACGCAGCTTTCAGAAGGGCTGGCGTCCAGGAAGCGTACTTGTTGGGATAGATGCCCTCGCCCGGATCCG
>CAZMZL010000027.1:0-19508 GCA_964570595.1 uncultured Anaerolineaceae bacterium
GAGATGCTGCGAGCATGGCGCCTGGCGACGGATCACGAGCGTATGCCCGATGAAGACGGGCTGCAGATGCTCGGTTTGATCGAACAGGCCGGTTTCTCGAGGGTGGATGTGTCGCATGTCGCATTGGCATCGGTTGTTCCGCCACTGACCAGCCGGTTCTTGCAAGCCTGTAAAACCTACCTCGACCTGGAACCCTTCGTGGTCGATGCCGGCGTCAAGACGGGTTTGAAGATACGCTACGAGGATCCCAAGCACGCGCTTGGCGCGGATAGAGTGGTCGATGCGGTCGCCGTGCTCGAGCTCTACGGCGGTCCTGCATGCGTGGTTGACTTTGGAACGGCGACGACGTTTGACGCCATATCCGCGGACGGTGAATACCTTGGAGGCGCGATTTCTCCGGGGATTGGCATTGCGGCCGATGCGTTATTTCAACGAACAGCAAAGCTGCCTCGCGTCGATCTAAGTCGTCCACCCAGTGTGATCGGAAGCAACACCGTTCAGGCGATTCAATCCGGTTTGCTGTTTGGTTACGTCGCGTTGGTGGAAGGTATGGTGGCTCGGTTTCGGACCGAGCTGGGGTCGGGTATGAATGTCATTGGGACCGGCGGACTGGCTGAGGTCATCGCCAAAGAGACGGATGTCCTGGAAATTCTTGCCCCTTGGCTCACGCTGGACGGCTTGCGCATCGTATGGGAGATGAATCAGTGATGGGATCTGCAACCGCATCATCGCAATGGACCCGCGAAGGGTCCATTGCCATTTGCGGGAGATCACCGAAAATGCCTGATGCCCTGAATTCTTTTTTCACAAATCCAACAGCTCGTGGTTATATTAATGGATGAAGCGATCCCTATCGGACGGACCGGCGGAACACCCTGATTTCGAACATCTCGTTGAGACCTACGGCGGGGAGATCTACGTGTATCTATGGAGGCTTTTCGATGGCTCCGTCGAAGATGCCGAAGATTGTCTTCAGGACACCTACCTGAGAGCTTTTCAAGCCTACCATAGGCTCCGACCCGATTCCAACTACCGTGCATGGCTCTATAAAATCGCAACCAATTCGGGTCTTAAGTTGCTAAAAAAGAAGCGGCGTCAGATGGAATTTCAAGAGGGCCTGGAAGGGAAGTACACAACATCCCTGGACGATGCGGTTGAAGAGCGCATTACCCTTGGGCAGGTTGCCAGGGCGGTGGAGGCCTTACCCGAGAAACAGAAAAGCGCGTTGATCTTACGAAAGTACCAGGCGCTGCCCTATGATGAAATCGCAGCCATCATCGGTGGGGATGAGAGATCGGCCCGGGCCAACGTATACCAGGGATTGAGGAAGCTCAGGAAGATGTTCAACCCTGATCGACTGGGGACAGGTGGAGAATGATGAGTGCGGATATGGAACGGAACGGGATCGGTGATGCAGGGCTTGCAGCATGGCTCGGCGATTCCGACGATGAGCCCATGCCCGACAAAGCTCTTGATATGCTTGACTCGAGGTATCGATCAGGTCCGAGTGATGTCCAGGTCGCCGCGGCGCTCGAGAATCTGGAACGGCGTCTGGAGGAGGCCGAGGATGACATCGTTTATTACAGTTATCTGAATGATCAACATGTCGGAAAATTGTTTATCGGCAGGACCGATCGTGGTCTGGTAAGCCTCCAGTTTGTGGATACCGAGGACGAGTTTCGTGCCCGCATCGAGGGGCGGACGGTCGTGTACGCGCCCGAGAAACTCAATGACGTATCCGAACAGCTTGGAGAGTATCTCCGCGGGGAACGGAGTTCTTTTCAGCTTCCTGTAGATCTCAGCGGCATGACCCCATTCCAGCAAGCGGTGCTGAACGAGGTCGCCAGGGTGCCGCGCGGAGAAGTCGTGACCTACGGTGAACTGGCGAGAAGGATCGGGAAGCCACGTGCGGCGCGGGCGGTCGGTCAGGCGCTGGGGAGAAATCCGGTGCCCATCGTCGTCCCATGTCATCGCGTGATCGCCTCGGATGGATCCCTGGGCGGGTATTCGGGGAGGCGGGGGATTGAGACGAAAGAGGCGCTTCTGTCGCTGGAAGGTGCCTGGGTGTGATCACGGGTCCGGCAGCGGGACGATTAAAAATGGAGAACGATGCGTAACTGGGAAAATCTTCACCAAGAGATCGATTCATGCGGACGCTGTCCGCGTCTCGTCCACTGGCGGGAGCAAGTTGCCCGGGAAAAGCGGCGCGCTTACAGGACGTGGGATTATTGGGGGAAACCCGTCCCGGGGTTCGGTGATATCCGAGCGCGTCTGCTCATTATCGGTCTGGCGCCCGGGGCGCACGGCTCCAATCGGACCGGTCGTATGTTTACGGGCGACAGCTCTGGCGACACATTAACCCGGGCGATGTGGAAGGCGGGTTTCGCGAATCAACCCGAATCTGTGTCACGCGAAGATGGGCTTCGACTTCAGGACGCCTTTCTCACCGCGACAGCCCGCTGTGCGCCTCCAAAGAATCGACCCGCTCCTGATGAGCTGACGAACTGCCGTCAATTTCTTCTGGACGAGATCGCCCTTTTAGACCGGGTGGAGGTGGTCCTCGCGCTGGGACATCTTGCCTTTCAAGGGTATCAGAAGACACTTGCGAGCAGGGGATATCAGGCCCCGACATCGAAATTTACGCATGGTGAATGGTATCCTTTCCCACCGCCGCTGCCGAGCCTGGTGGCATGCTATCACCCCAGCAGGCAAAATACGCAGACGGGTCGTTTGACTTCAGAGATGCTGGACTCTGTATTTCAACAAATAAGAACGGAGCTGGATGGATGACGCGGGGGAATATCCGCCTCGTTTTATGGGATCGAACGAATGACAAATAAGTTGATCCGTGTGGGTGATGGCGCTTCCGAAAACAGAGGCATAAGCACCTCCGGTCTTCTGAACCTCATCATTGTGTACGTCGTCTGGGGAAGCACATACCTGGCGATCCGGGTGGCCGTACGACCCGGGGCCGGGTTTCCTCCGTTCACATTAGGATTGTTCCGGCTTGCGTTGGCGGGGGCGGTGCTGCTGGGATGGTCGCTGCTCCGGAAGAAAAAACTGCGTATCAATCGGGATGAGTTCCTGGTGTTGGCCGCATCGGGCTTATTGATGTGGACTGCCGGGAATGGCCTGGTGGCCTGGTCGGAGCAGCGGGTCGATTCATCGATCGCCGCTTTGCTCGTGGCCACAACCCCGCTCTGGACCACCTTCTTCGAGTCGCTTCTTGACCGTAAGCTTCCCTCCCTGATGCTCGCGCTCTCGCTTATGATCGGTTTCTCGGGGACCGCTTTGATAACCGCACCCACACTACAAAACGGGGACGGCGCTGATACGTTTGCGATCCTCGCATTGCTCATTTCACCGACGTGCTGGGCGCTTGGTTCGATCATCCAAAACAGACGCTCTGTATCTCTGGAGCCAGTCGCAAGTTCGGCATATCAACAGCTCTTTGCGGCCATCGGATTTGCGGTGCTTGTTTTTGTCACCGACGAACCCACCCCCGATCCGAGCCGGGAGGCCTGGGTCGCGTGGGCATACCTGCTGATATTTGGCTCGATCATCGCATTCACCTCTTACGTCAAAGTTCTCCAACTCCTTCCGATGAGCGTCGCCATGACCGTGGCCTATGTCAACCCGGTGATTGCCGTAATTCTAGGAGCCCTGATCCTCGGAGAATTGATCACGATCACGACCGTCGCCGGGGCGGCCCTGGTGTTGGTCGGCGTAGCGGGCGTCTTCCGAGCCCGGTATGGAAAACCACGCGAAATAACCGCTACTGGATGAGATGAAACTCGAGCATCCTTTAAGGGCCGAGTTTCATACGCCGGCTATTTGGCAGCCCTTTGATTGAATCGTAACCAAATGCTCGACTTGACTGGACCATTGGTCTGGTCTAAGGATGATTTGGTGGGAGGGTCGACGGATGAAGAAGATTGTTAACGTAGAGGATGCAAAGACTCATCTGTCCAAATTGCTGGATCGGGTCATGGGTGGGGAGGAAATTGTGATCGGTAAAGCCGGGGTTCCTGTGGCGCGCCTGGTTCCAATCGAGCGCGTACCTGCAAAGCGTCGGCCCGGATCCGCGAAAGGGAAGATTCTCGTTTCACCAGATTTCGATGCCCCACTCCCTGATGAAATTCAGGAGGCATTTGAAAAATGAGGGCTTTGTTAGACACGCATGCTTTTCTTTGGTGGATCAGCGACTCCGATGAGCTCTCACCGAAGGCGCGCGAAACACTTGGGAGAGCGGAGAACACGATCTTTGTGAGCGCTGCAGTGGGTTGGGAAATTGCTATCAAGACGAGGTTGGGTCGACTCGAGATTGTTGATATCCCAGAGTCAAATTGAAGGACTCCCCGTCATCACAAAAGATCCTGTCTTTGGTCAGTATGCGGTAGAGACGATTTGGTGATTCGTTTTTATGATTGGTTTGTTCGACTACAACATGACAATGGATATCATCGATAGGGTGATAGAGTCAGAGTCCTGTGCTTATGAAAAGCAGCGGCGGAGGTCCTTCGCCGCTGCATCTTCATAGGTGAAACGGTCAATCTGTGTTGTGAACTAAGTTTGGGAGCTCAGCATAAGCGCATCTTCTTCCCGGGCCACCCGCTGACCTTCATCGACGTTTACTCTTGTGAGGATATAGCCCCCCACAATGAAGAACGCAACGATGCTCAGCACTGCAGGACGGCTGTTACCGAAAGTGACCACGGCCAGAGCGAAAATCAGGGGACCCAAGATTGCCGAGAATTTAGCCATGATTCCGAAGAGACCAAAGAATTCGCCACTTTTCGATTCGGGCGACATCTTCGCATACAAACTGCGGCTGAGCGCCTGACTGCCCCCCTGTACGATGGCGATCATCCAGGCGAGGAACCAGAACTCGATCACGGAGCCCAGGATGAATCCCCACACCGCGATCACGATGTACATCATCAACGCGAGAAGGATGCTCCGTTTGGTATCCATAGTGTCTGCTAATCCAGAGAACAAGGGTCGTCCTAAAAGAAACGCAAACAGCGCACAAATCGCCTCTACGACGATGATCAATCCGAGAATGATGCCCAGATTGTTGGTCATATCTTCCGGAAGAAGTTGTGTGGCCATGATCCCAACAACGGGCAGCATAAAGATGTTAATAACGATGAACGCAAGGTATATGTGACGCTTGGGGTCATCCGCGCTTGGAAGGCGCCCGAAGATCAGACTGAAAGGGATGCCGACGAACTGCACCAACAGGAGCGCGAGCACGAGCTCGAGGCTGCCAAAACCGAGTTCGGCGCCATAGATTGCAGCCACGCCGATGATGGTTCCGATCCCATCGTTGTAGATGAGAAATGCGATGAGGAATTTGAATAGTTCGCGGTATTGACGGATGTCCTTGAGAGTCGTCCACAATCGTTTAAAACTGATACTGATGACGTTCTCGCCGCCAGTGGGCTTTTCTGAAGCGGCGGGGGGTTCGGGAACCCGTCTGAAAATCGGGATCGAGAAGACGGCCCACCACACGGCTACGCTGAGGAACGCAATCCGGGGGCCCCAGGTCCCGGGCAAGAATTGGATCATGGCGACGTTGATCGCCAGGAGGATTCCTCCACCCAGATAGCCCATGGCGTAGCCGCGCGTGGAGACGCGATCTCGATCATCCGCTCTGGCGACGTGTGGGAGCAGAGCGTCGTAGAAGACGTTCGCGGCAGTAAAACCAACTCGACCGATGATGAAAAGAATTGAAGCGAGAAGCCAGTCGCCGGTTTGGACGAGTACGAGCAAGCCCGTCCCGAGCACGCCAATCCCCACGAAGAAAGACAGGAATTTTTTCTTGCCCCGCATGACATCGGAGATCGTACCCAGGATTGGAGCGAGGATGGCGGTGATGAAGAGGGATACGCTCAGGCCGAAGGACCAGTACGATGTTGCGATGGCTGGGCTGGCAAGGGTTGATCCAGCCACCTGACTGTAATAGATCGGCAGCACGGCGGCGAGGATCGTCGTCGCGAAGGCCGAGTTTGCCCAGTCATACATCGTCCAGGCGCGGATCCGCCGCTGGTACTCCTGATCTGTGATTCCGTCATAGGCATGCTGTATTGCGGATGTCATATTCATGTCTCCCTTCGGTGGTTGTGCGAGTCAATGATCGAGAATGACTATGTGGTCAAGTGTATATCGGTTTTGCGTTATGAGACAGAAGAGGAGTTCGAGTTTTTGGAATGCTATACGTTTGGGCGAAAATTGATTAGTAAATACTCACAAACTTACATCCAATTAATGACAGTTGGTCACGGGCCGACCGCGGAAAAATATACAGAGATTTTCTCGAAACACATATTGGCGGTTTACAGAAATGACCCTCAATCCAGGCGCGCTAAAATATTCCGTTTCGTTAATATGTCAATTCTCCATTGATTCGGCTGGAATACGGTCACCGTTCTCGTCAAAGGAGATTGCTCCCGTCACTCCTATTGTGTTTTGCGAGAACCGCACCGCATCAGCCAGAGCAAGCAACTCGATGGTCAAGACCATGTTTTCACCTAAAACCGCGGTCTCTTGGATTCCACTCAGTAATACATGGACAGCATCGTATGTATATGCCATCAATGGGCGGATTTCGTTCGGGAGTGTTCCGAACTTGTTTTCGTATCTTGTATAGAAATCTTGCACACTTGCAAGTCCGTCAATAGAGTCTTCAGATATTCCCATATCACTCATTTGTTTTTGATTGGGTATCGTTCGATTAAATCCGCTGGCTCCATATTGTTTTGTAATATCTTCTCGGGTGACACTCCCAGAAATGGTTACAAGTTTAGCGTCTTTGTACACCGGCAAAGCCCCCATCGCCCCAGACGAGCACAGAGGCCCGATCACGCCAGCTATCTGCGGGTGCTTGATGGTGAGTTGGAGTGCCGCATCTGCACCTGTAGATTCGTCACAACGGTCATCCACCTGGACTAACATAATAGGGTGTTCATCAAACAGCGGACCGTAATCTTCAACCGCTAGTTGCACAGAGTTAAACATGTGTGGATAGAAATCAGCCAACTGTCCCGTCACAGGCCCTTGTACGGCAACCTCAATCATGTCGCCCACCTCAAGGACCAGAGTGTCCGACGGTAGTTCCACCTGTGAAGGTTCGGATGTATCTGCAACCTTGTCGGCGTGTTCGCCCTGCACAACACAAAGATCTTCGGCGTCTTCCGCGCAGTATTCTACCCGCCCTCCAATCATGGTCATCAAAACATCAATCTCGATCAGTTCATCAATCGGTACGGTGAGCGGATCATCGGAAAGGATGACCAAGTCCGCCCATTTACCTGGAGCCAGGCTGCCCTTGACATCCTCCTCAAATGTGGCGTAAGCGCCGTTGATGGTTAATGATTTCAGCATTGCCTCTACAGGCAGATACTGGCCACTCATCCATGGTTCAGGGACCTGATCATTAGCATCTCTATGGGTAGCCCCTTTATAGAGCGAGCGAAGCGGGGATCCTGCCGGTGCACCATTGCGCTCTAAAAAGGAATCATTGGTAAGCCATGGCCAATCTGTGCCGCTTACGATCATGATTCCTGCATCATAGATGTCCTCCCAGCGGGTAAGAAAGGGATAATCACTCTCCGGGACTTTTTCATAGAAAGTTGGGTCGGCCTGAGAGATATTCCCCGGGAACACCAATTGAATCGAAGCGATGTAGTCATTCTTTTGGATCTCGATTAATTGCTCATCGGTGATCGCAATGACGTGCTCAATCCGGTGGCGGTTTTTGTTGCCAGCCCCATCTTGTAACACTTGATCGAGCGCTTTCAGAGCTATATTGGACCCCTGAACCGAAAATGTATGGACTGCTAATTGCCAACCTGCCTCATGTGCAGTCAAGACCTCTATGTCGAGTTCGGCCTGGTCCCAGTTAATAAGGTTGCCCCAATCGTTGTCCACAGATATCTTCACACCAGCTACCCGGACCTTTGGGCTGACGCGCTCGCCTGGCGTGTAATTCAAGTATGGGCGCCCGAATCGTTGGTCAAGGAAATTGAGAGGTTGATACGCGTTTACCCGCACGCGAAGACGTCCCTCGTCGTCTAATGAAAGAAGCTTCTCCAGTCTCTCTGGAGTAACGAACATCTCGTTGATGCTCGTCCAACCATTCTCGAGGAGAAAGTGGATCGTTTCATCTACATAGCGGTATTCGGTCCATTCGCTGTCACCGATCCAATGCGTATGCGAGTCGATAAAACCTGGTAACAGAGTCCTACCTCCAAGATCGACTAGCGCAGTATCGGAATCGCCGAGCTTTAAAACTCCCTCACTGGATCCGACAGCGAAAATTTCGTCCTTCTGGATAGCTATTGCCTCTACAATGGGTTGATCTTCCTCCATCGTGAGAACAATCCCATTGAAGTAGATCGTGTCAGGATATTTGTGCTCTCCATCCCCCATCGCAATCGTTAATGTCGTAGGGGTTTCAGTCGGTTTCTCGATTTTCGCCGTCTCAGACTCTTCAGGAATTATTGTTTCCTCCATTGGTTTTTCGATGTTTTCAGGGTCAACCAATGGTGTCGATGGTGTGGTACCGCATGATGCGCTGAAGATTAGCACCAAGGTGATGAAGGAAAAATAAAGTCCTTTTCGGAATCTCATTTGCTTTCTCCTTTGGTCATCAATCGCATTCGCGGATGCTCGTCGAGCGGTCTCATTACAACTTCCATGATGATGCCGAAGTTCGAAAACCTGTGACACAACCATATCTTACTTTATTATAAAATCGGCTAAATGGAAACGCGCCAAGGTGATAGTCTGGTCTAAATCAGAATTGCATGCTCTGGGCGTCCAATATATAGACCTGGATTCAACTACGAAGTGCAACAACGGATGCTAAACCCTAAGGTTTAGCTAATCTAGGCGATCGACTCGACAAAGTGACGGGGGTTCAGTTTCTCTCCGGTGACGGTCTCGATATGCTCGGACCAGTCCTCCAGATTGCCTGAGCGGAAGACAGTTTCTACCAGCCAATAGCCGGCGCTTTCAACGCCGACGATACCTCCGAATTCGCGTGCAAGCTCGGCCTCGAATTGAGACTTGACGAGCATGCCGAGTTCGTAGTTCTGGTAGTAGACCGGCGCGAGGGGGATGTGGTACTTCGCAGCCCAATCGGGCGCATGGCGTCCGTCCGGGCGGCTGATGAGTTGATATTTCTCGACGAGATCCCACCAGATCGTATCGAGGTCTGCATCCGGGTCCGCATACATGATCCGTTCGAAGTGGGTCATCACCAGCACCCAGCGTGTGAAGATCAACCCGGCGGCGCGATCGCGCCGCTTTGAAAATTGCACCAGGTCATCCACGAGTGGTCCGGGCACCTGCAGCACATCCCGGAGCCATATCTCATCGGAGGTCAACCCGCCCATCATGATGGCGATGGCCTCTGTGGAGAGTGTGTGCGGCGGCGTTCGTAAAATCCATGGCAGTTTGCGGTCGAGGTATTTGTCATAGACGGCGTGCCCCAGTTCGTGGAGCAAGGTCTTCGTCCATCTCAGGTTAGATTCAAGGTTGTTGAGCGTGCGAATATCGCCTTCGCGATCCAGATCCAGGCAGAAGGCATGCTGATTCTTGCCTTCCCGAGCGTAAAGATCGGAGCGAAGGAGGATGTCACGGACCTCCAATCCCATGCCGTCATAAGTTTTAATGACAAGCTCCACGGGATCCTTGCCGGCAAAGATACTGTCCATATCGAACTCTTCGGAGTCAGGCACAGATTGGAAGAACCGATCACCATAGTGCCAGGGACGCAGCTCGTGTATTCCGACACTAAATTTTCTGGCGAGCTCTTCATCAAGTTCATCTTTATAATTTATGAACGGCTCCCTCGTAACCTGTTCCAGTTCGTCGAAGATGATGAAGAGCTCCCCCTCGTCGATTTCACTCAGCATGAGTGAACGTTCGAAGTGATCCCGATAGCCCTGGGCTTGGGCGGCGGCGTTCCGCACTTGGGAGAGTTCTCGGACCTGTTCACAGACCAGGACGCCGATTTGTTTGCTCGCCTCCCATGCCTTTTGGACACGCTCGCCATCATGGCTCTTTTGAATGATGTCGTCCAGTTCATTATCGGATAGAGCTGCTCCATCAACTTCACCGCGAAAGTTGTAGTAGTGATCCCGGATCTCGGCTTCCAATTGAGTGATCCGTATGATCGAAGCCTCATCTTGCTGGGCTTTGGCCCCGGACAGGTAGATGCGCTTGATGAGCCTCGCGGTGCGTTCATCCGAGGCGATTCCATTTTCGTGGAAGCCTTTTGCCTGTTCAAATCTAGCTTCGTCCCCCCAGAATCGCATGAGGTCGGCCTGGGAAGATTTCTCGCTCTCGTTTGCCGCCTTCGTACCGGAGATCGCTGCTTCCCACATAGCCTGCGCGTAGGCTACATGAAGGGGCTTCAAAGTTTCCGTCGTGTCCCGGATAAAGTCAGCGAGGTTCGAAGTCATGGATGGTTTCCTCTCCTGGAGAATTGGGGAAGTATAGCATTTCACCTGGAGAACCATGGATCGTTGTAGAATTAGGCTGTTCGGAGGCAAAGAGTCTCGTTGATTGATCTAAATGCGTTCGATAAATCTGTCTTGAACGGTGAACATGGACCCGGCGCGAAGATGGCCATGAATATCATCACGCGTATGGCGGAAGTCTATGATGCCGAGCGGTTGATGGACATCGATGCTGCGCACATCGACAGCTCGCTCTACATGGGAGCTGCCACGCTTGAGTTCGCTGAACGACTGGCTTCACAAGGAGCCCGAGTGGCTGTTCCCAGCACATTAAACGTGAGCGGCGTCGATGAGCATGGATGGGAAGCATGGAGTGTGCCTTCCGATTGGGCGGATCATGCACGCCGCCAGATGGCCGCGTATGTGGCCATGGGATGTGTTCCGACTTGGACCTGTGCGCCTTATCAAACCGAGCACCGGCCTCATTTTGGGCAGCAAATCGCTTGGGGCGAGTCGAACGCCATCGCCTTCGCCAATTCTGTGATCGGCGCAAGGACGGAGCGTTATCCGGACCTTCTGGATATCTGTGCAGCCATCGCGGGCCGGGTTCCGGCGGTGGGCTTCCACCTTGAAGAAAACCGACTCGGTCAGATTTTTATGCCGTTGGTGGGTGTCCCCAGGCAGCTTCAGGAGAATGCTGAATTCTATCCCGTCCTCGGACACCTCGTGGGCAAAGTGGCTCAGGATAAGGTCCCCGTACTCGCCGGCTTCGAGGTCTCGCCTACCGAGGATCAACTCAAAGCATTCGGAGCTGGGGCGGCATCATCGGGAACTGTGGGTCTCTACCATATTGTGGGGATCACGCCGGAGGCTCCCACGATCCCGGCGGCATTTCATGGGAGTAAGCCGGAACGAGTGGTTGAGGTGACCATGGAAACCCTGCGTGCGGCCAGGGCGGAATTGTCCACTGCTGATGGCGAGAGATTGGACATGGTCGCCCTCGGCTGTCCGCATTTCTCACATCCGGAATTTGAACATTTGGCAGGACTCCTTGAAGGAAGGGAGAAAGCGCCTCAGGTTGAATTTCTTGTCACTTCGAACCGGGCAGTGACGATGCAGGCCGAGAATACAGGCTCACTCGAGACGCTCAGGCAGTTCGGCGGCAGGATCACCTGCGACACATGCATCCTGACGACCCCCATGCTTCCAGATGAGATACATATCCTCATGACGAATTCCGCAAAATATGCCTACTATACACCGGGAATATTAAACATGAGGGTGGTCTTTGGCACATTGGAAGATTGTGTGCGCTCGGCTGTCGAGGGGCGTGTGGTCAGAGATGAGGGGCTGTGGAATACGTAATCCGGGCGGTGGTTGTTGTGGCTGGAAGCGCGCAGGGCGAAATGCTCATCAGCCGTGAGCCCTTAAGTTTCTGGGGTGGCTATGATCACGAAAGCGGTGAAATCATCGACCGAAGGCATCCCCTGTCAGGGCAATGTGCAGCCGGAAAGATCCTGGCAATACCCTTCTCCCGCGGATCGAGCACAACGACCGCGGTGCTGCTCGAGGCCGTCCGCGCCGGAACCGCGCCGGCCGCGATCATCACAACGGAACCGGATGCCTTCTTCGCACTGGCATCGATCGTTGCGGACGAGATGTACCACGCGCCGATCCCGATCGCAGAGGTGCCAGAGGTTCAGTTTGAGCGCTTGCGGAGCGGTGATTGGCTTGAGCTCGATGAGGACGGTAGAATTGTGGTGAAAGGGAAGTAGGCACCGAGGACGCAGGCATTCTGTCGCTCGGGTGCCTTGACCCCCAATGACGAGATGATCCCGGGCGCCTTAGTGAATTGGCGCCTGATCACGAGGGCGGGCCATGATGCAATCTTTATCGGACATACCCATTCTAAAAGATCGGCGAATTGTTCTTGGCGTGACGGGTTCTATCGCGGCCTACAAAGCGGTGGACCTGGCTTCAAAATTATCCCAGGCTGGCGCCGAGGTCGACGTGATCCTGAGCGCAGCCGCGAGACGATTCGTCACCCCGATCACCTTCAAGTCGGTGACGGGACGGAATGTATATACGGAAGCAGATTTATGGGGGCCGGAAGCGCACGTGCTTCATGTCGGTATTGCGGAGGATGCGGATGTATATGCCATCGCCCCGGCGACGGCGCACACCCTCGCGAAGTTGGCCGCAGGGGAAGCCGACACACTGCTCACTTTGGCCGCGCTGGCGTCGCGAGCTCCGCTCCTCATCGCGCCTGCGATGGATGTAGGAATGTATGAACATGCCGCCACCCAGGCGAATATCGAGACTCTGCGGGGAAGGGGCGCCTATTTCGCTGGTCCGGCGGAGGGGCGCATGGCCTCCGGGTTGGTGGGTCTGGGTCGGATGGTCGAGCCCGCCGAACTCATCGGGCATCTTCGTGTGCTCTTGGGAAAGTCAGGACCGCTTGGGGATCGAAAAGTTGTGGTGACCGCCGGCGGCACACAAGAACCGTTGGATCCTGTCCGCGTGATCGCCAACCGCTCTTCGGGGAAACAGGGATTCGCGCTTGCCCAGGCGGCCATCGATCGCGGCGCGTCGGTAACCCTGATCACGGCGCCCTCCCACGAATCCACGCCGGTCGGCGCTCACCGAATAGATGTTGAGACTGCGGCGCAAATGAAAGAAGCGACCGCAGGTGCGGTGACGGATGCGGATGTTCTGCTCATGGCGGCGGCTGTGGCGGATTTTCGACCTGTGGGAGCCACCGAGCAAAAAATCAAGCGCGGTGAAGGGGTTCCAGAGGTGATTCTGGAACCCACGGACGATATCGTCGCCGGTGTCTCGGCCCAGCGGAGGGAAACTCAGTTCCCGCACGTGATCGTGGGGTTCGCGGCGGAGTCGCAATCGCTGATCGAAAATGCGGAGAGAAAGCTGCGGGACAAAGGGATCGACCTCATCGTTGCGAATGATATCTCGGCGGATGATGCCGGTTTTTCTGTGGACACCAACCGTGTCACCGTCATCGACGCAAGTGGAACGACCGAGGAATATCCGCTGATGACGAAGTCTGAGGTCGCTGAGAGAATTCTCGATCGGGTCGTTGACTTGCTCCTGAGCGTCCCGAAGCTTTCCGACTGAAGAACGCAGTACAGAGTAAATTCGGGAATTTGTCTCACGAGGGCATCGATGTCGCCGAAGGACCACGGGGAGTTATTTCTCGGAACGCAGGGGTTTTATTTCGACGATTGGGTGGGTCCGTTTTATCCAGAGGGGACACCTAAGAAGAACTATCTGGAAGTTTACGCGGATAGATTCTCCGCCGTCGAGATCGATTCCACGTTTTACGGCACCCCGCGACCGACGACGATCCAGGGCTGGAAAGAGCGCACGCCGGACGAGTTCCGCTTTGCTGCTAAGTTCCCACGGTTGATCACACATGAAAAGAAGCTCGAGGGGGCCGGAGGGGACGCCGAGGCATTCGTCGGAAGCATGCAGGCTCTCGGTGACAAACTTGCGCTCCTGACTTTACAATTCCCGAATGATTTCAAACCTGAGGCCTTCAATCGGCTGGATGAGTTTATTGGGAAGCTTCCGTCTGGACCTCGCTACGCTGTCGAAGTGCGAAACCGAGCGTGGTTGAACGCCGACCTGGGCGAGATGCTCTCGCAGCACAATGCGGCGCTCGTCCTTCAGGATCTCCATAGCATGCCTAAATTGGATTGGATCACGGCCGACTTTACGGTCATTCGCTGGCTGGGACGCCGCAAGGATATCGAGACGTTTGACCGCATTCAGATCGATCGTAGTGAAGCGCTCGCGGACTGGGCGGAAAAAGTAGGCATTTTTCTGAATAACGGCATCGATGTGTTCGGCTTCTTCAACAACCATTTTGCGGGTCACAGCCCCGAAAGCGCCCGGCAGTTCGCCTCCCTCCTGGGTGTCGATCTGGCTTCCCCGAATCGCACTGGAAGTACATCAACACAAATCGAGATGAATCTCGATGCGTGAGCCAGGGAAATCCTTATTAAATCTTCCCACGGATCCAATCCCGGAACAGGTCATTGCCGCGCTCACGGATGCCTTTCAAACGGGAACGGAAGATGCCGAATATCAATCCCTCATCTCTACGGCTGTGCCGGGGATCAGCCCGACCTATGGCGTTCGGGTTCCCGATCTAAGGGGGATGGCCAAGGATATCCTGCGCATATATAAGAACCCGACCGTCGCACTTGAGGATATCGCACGGGAATCATGGAGCACGGGTACTCGGGAGCATAAACTGATCGCACTGTTCATTTACGACGGCTTGAAGGATCTCGCGCCCGTCGATCGCTGGGAGATCGGAAAACGCTTCCTCCCCGATGTGGGGAATTGGGAGGAGTGCGACCAGCTCTGCATGGCATTGTTCGGGCGCGTAATCGTGAAGGATCCGTCGGTGATGGATGAGCTCGAGCGGTGGATGGCTGATCCTAACTTCTGGGTTCGCCGCGCCGCGCTGGTGACGACCGTATACTTGCGGAATGGAAAGTTCGACGACGATCAGGCTCTCGAACTGGATGCGAGGGTCCTGATTATGTGTGCCGCGCTCCTTGACGATGATGAGAAATATATACGAAAAGCCGCCGATTGGACGATCCGCGCGGTGATTGCGCGCCACGAACAACTCGCCTTTAACTGGATGATGGAACAGCCATCGCGAGGCCTCACAAACACGGGACGCTCCACACTGAGGTTAGCTTCGAAGAAGTTGAATGATGACCATCGAGGGGTGTTTCTTGAGAGGCTTGAGACATCATCCCCTACATGAATTGGAAGCGCTCCACGCATGACGCGTCCACATTACCATCCAGAATTGACCCCGATCCGAGGAGATCAATCGCATGCAGAACAATGAAAATGCACCGTCCAGCCCCAGCCCGCTCAAATTTCTCGACAACGGGATCACCCAGGTAGCGCTCGTCGTCGAGGATCTGGATCGAACGGTCGAGAATTACTGGAAGTATTTCGGCATCGGACCTTGGCACTTCTATACGTACTGCCGGCCGCTTGTGAAAGACATGTCTTATTATGGAATGGATGCGGACTATAAGATGAGGATTGCGCTCTCCTACTTTGGTCCCACACGAATTGAGTTAATCGAAGTCTTGGAAGGGGATGCGATCCATAAGGATTTCATTGAACAACATGGTTATGGCGTGCAGCATTTCGGACTGCTCGTCGATGACATGGAAGAAGCCATCGCCAAAACTGAAGAGGCAGGATTTCATGTGATCATGGATGGCTCGGGTTTTGGTCCGGACGGTGATGGTCATTACGCCTACCTTGATACAGAAGAACTGCTGGGTGTGACCCTGGAGCTGATCTCTCGGCCTGAACGCCGACATCCCCCTGAGAAGATCTATCCACCGGAGGAAGCCTGAACGATACCCGCCGCCTGTCGTCCGGGAACCCCTGAAGGGCAACGACCCAAAACGGAGAATCGTACTTGGATAGGCCAGCCTTATGGCGATGTCGGCGGATGACCGGGGGTGACGTCGGGTCAGGATCCTTTTCACCCATCCGTTTGTTCCTGCTTTCAACTGCGCTACAATGGAGATCGCAATCGAGTGGGTTCCCGATGATGTTTCCTTCCTGACTCGGTGGACGAAAGTAGGAGGCGTTTGATGGAATTGATCACGGTAAAAATCCAAAAACCTGAAGCGGTGAATTTTATATTGGGACAATCACACTTCATTAAAACCGTCGAGGATTTGCAC
Source organism: uncultured Anaerolineaceae bacterium (assembly GCA_964570595.1). Lineage (GTDB taxonomy): Bacteria > Chloroflexota > Anaerolineae > Anaerolineales > E44-bin32 > E44-bin32. Next base: position 16,220 of record CAZMZL010000027.1, read on the forward strand.
GAGGTCCTTGTCGGAGCCGTCCCTGGAATCGAGTTCGGGCTTGCGTTCTGCGAGGCTTCCGGACCTGCGCTGGTGCGCTCAAGCGGCACCTCGGAGGAGATGGAGAAGCTCGCCGTAGAAAACGCACTGACCGTATCAGCGGGTCATATGTTCATCATCTTCCTCGCCAATGCCTTTCCTGTCAATGTGTTAAACGCCGTCAAGGGAGTTCCCGAAGTCTGCCGCATTTTTTGTGCGACCGCCAACCCGGTCGAGGTGATCATTGCCGAAACCGATCAAGGGAGGGGAATTCTGGGCGTGATCGATGGGGTGAAACCTCTCGGCGTCGAAACCGATAAGGATATCGTCGAGCGGAAGGACCTGCTAAGAAAAATCGGTTATAAACTCGAGTGAGCCATTTACTGCGACATGATGGAATAGTAATTGGTACTTAGCCCTTCGGGCCTTCGATTTTAATCATACGCATGGGGTCAGGAACGGATGGAGGCGATCGGTCATGGGTGAACACACATCGATTACGGATGTCCCCGGGGTTCTCGTCGGTCAGGTGGAGGATCCGGACGCGGTCACGGGCTGCACCGTCCTTTTATGCAAAGGCGGCGCCGTAGCTGGGGTGGATCAGCGCGGCGGCGCGCCCGGCACACGTGAGACCGACCTGCTTGGTCCGATGCATCTCGTTCAGAAGGTGCATGCCGTCCTGCTGACGGGCGGTTCGGCGTTTGGCCTTGATGCGGCTACGGGGGTGATGCGCTACCTCGAGGAGCAAGGGATAGGCTTCGATGTCCGTGTGGCGAAAGTTCCCATTGTCCCGGCGGCGGTTCTTTTCGACCTTGATATCGGAAAAGCAGATATCCGTCCGGATGCCGGGATGGGCTACGCGGCCTGTCTGAATGCCTCCAGCGATCATCCTCGGGAAGGGAACGCCGGAGCAGGGATGGGGGCGACGGTTGGTAAAATCCTTGGTATGACGAGCGCGATGAAATCGGGGATTGGGACGGCCAGCCGTGATCTGGGAGGTGGTTTAGTCGTCGGCGCGATCGTGGCGGTTAACGCATTCGGAGATATTACCGATCCTCGGACGGGTGCCATTCTGGCTGGTGCGCGGCCGGCGAAGATTGGGCCCGTGCGTATCGGCGGAGAAGGTCCTTATGCGGACACCCTCGAGGCCATGAAGAGCATGATCGGAAAGACTGTGCTGCGCTTCGCCTCGCGCGGGAATACGGTCATCGGGGTTGTGGCGACGAACGCGGCCTTATCGAAAGAGGATGCGAATAAAGTCGCACAGATGGCACATGATGGTCTGGCGCGTACGGTTCGTCCTGCGCATACGATGCTGGATGGCGATACGATATTTGCAATTTCGACCGGGAGCAAGAAAGCCGATGTCAATCTTGTCGGGGCTTATGCGGCGGAGGTCCTCGCGAGCGCGATCCTCCGAGCGGTAAGTGCGGCTGAATCAATCGGGGAAATTCCGGCGCCGCGGGATTGGCCCCCAGTTCCATCTGTATAGATTGAAGGAGTGAGCGTATGTTTCGACGGACGACGGATAAACCTTCGCTGAGTGGACAAGCGCCGGATCGTGTGGATTCGGTGCTGGGTTCCGGGATCACCTGGCAGGGACAGATCAGTGGGACTGGAGGCGTCCGGATCGATGGCGCTTTCGATGGTGATATTGCTGTCCATGGCATCGTCGTCATCGGAGAACGGGGGCGTGTAACCAGCAAGCAGATCAAGGCAGCCACCGTGGTTGTTTCCGGCTCGTTAAAGGGCGACGTGACGGCTTACAAGGTAGAGATCACCGGCTCCGGTCGGGTATGGGGAGATGTGATTACAATGTCGTTCTCGACTGAAGAAGGCGCATTCTTGCGAGGGAACATTACCATGGAGGACCAGTTGGACCTGGGCTTTGTGGAGGAGACTCCCGTCGAATCCGAGGGCGATCCTGAGGGAGGGGGAAAAACACAGGAAGAGGACACGTAGACAAAGATAGGTACTTCAAGCATAAAGTATCCTGGATACCCGCGGTATCCAGGATACTGTTTTATGGCCGTTGGAACGTAAGCAGCCAAGCGCCCGGATAAAGTTCGCCTTCTTCACCCGTGCAAAGCTCCGATGTCAGACCGGTGGCAAGCGTGTTGGCGTCGCTCACTTGAAGGGTGTAGGCTACTCCTTCTGTCATGACAAAATCCGCATAGCCCAGGCCAAGTTCAGGCTTCAGGCCGGTAAAGAATTTCTCCTGTCCGGAATCCCAAATGACAAGTATGGACATCCCCGGTACCCCCTCGGAGAGCGCATCAAGGATGCGGACTTGCAGCAATGGCTTTGCCAGGGACGGATCACAAATATTTTCCTTGTGGATGAGCTCAAATGGCGCACCTGGCGTCGAAGTAGGGGGGCGCACGGGTCGTGGCGTGTTCGATGGGGGGGATGGGCTTGGTGTTGTGAATGGTTCGCCGGTCGATGCGCCCTGGCTGGGAGAGGGCATGACAGGAAGCTCGGGTGATCCTTCTCCCACAGCCGCGGCGAGCATTGCCAGTGCGCGAGCCTCGGATTCGGGTCGACCTTCCGCCAGGCGGTTTTGCGCCAGTCGTCCAAGGTAGCGGCCAAGATCTTCCAGGCTGAAAATTGAGAGACGAACCTGCGCTCGATCGAGCTCACCTGTGGCTGCATATGAAGCCGCAATCACGGTGATGTAATCGGATTGAAAATCCTGTCTGAGGGAAGAGGGCGCAGCATCTACATATGCGACCGGGTTGATGTTCCACGCGTAATACAGTCCCCCGGCGACGCCGATGATGAGTCCCATGCCCAACAGTATCCATCCATTGCGCTTCATGGGGAACCGATCTCCGGGGAAGCAGGAGCCGAGCGTAGATCTATTGCCAATCGGTTGAGTGTCTCTAATTCCATTTGGCTGAAGCCGCTTTCAAGACCGTAATCGATTCCTTCAACGACGAAATTAATCGGGGGATGGGGTCCAAGGGAGGCCAGGCGAATTCTGGCCAGCTCTAAATCCTGGTCTCCAGCGTATGCCTCAGCAACCATGAGGACGAAATCTCCCCGATAATCCGCCCGAAGAGATTCGGGTGCTGTATCGAGGTACTCCACGGGCCGGACGAGCCATCCAAACAATACTCCGATGATCACTCCGAGTACGAGACCGAGTAGTAGGGGCGAGAATTTTTTCATGGTCGCTCAGGATTGGATTTTGCCATAGAGAAGGCAAGCTTGCATCGAAAAGACACCGGACGCAGCAAGTGCTATTCACCGACAGAGACAACGCGAAAAA
>CAZMZL010000028.1:0-19390 GCA_964570595.1 uncultured Anaerolineaceae bacterium
CTCGTTTTTGACGATATGAGAAATCCCTATTGAATGTTGCCGGCAATAATATCAGAATATGGATAAAATTTACCTTAATAACGGATTAGCAAATTAATCCCGCCCTTTCCTGGAAGAGAATCGAATAAAGCGCAGGGGACAAGATCGCAGCGCGTTGTTGGGCGTAATTGGAGATGGCGGGGCCCGTTCCTCAGCCTGATGTTAAGGCGTCAAGCGCGAAACTCACGGGGTTTTGAAGAACGTGGGTTGTGAGAGAACGGGAACGCATCGATAGGGGGTGGGGTTCAGCCCCACCCCCTATCGATATAGAGTCTTATCGTAGACAACAGGTTTTATCGACACGCTCAAAGTCGAGCGCTGCCTGCGAGGGGGTCGGTGTCAGGTTTATGGTGTGCCTTGGCTTCTGTCGTTCGGGCCGGATTGCTCGGTTCGCCTGCTGAATCGGCCCGCCAGGCGCCAAAAGGCATCAGTGATCGACGAAAAGGGGACGTGGCTGGCAACGTTCATCGGGTGGAGCGCGGACAGCCAGGAGGCGATTCTGCTCTCCGACTTCATGAAGGGGATTGGTTCCACTCGTTCCCCAATTTTCACGACAGCCGATGCCCAGGTGAGACCGGCTCCAAAAGCAATGAAAGCCAGATGGTCGCCGACTTTCGCTCTGCCCTGCTCCAGGGCTTCACAAAGCGCGATGGGGATCGAGGCGGCGGAGGTGTTGCCATACCGGTCGATGTTCATGAATACCTTCTCGTCCGGGATGCCGACATACCGGGCCGCGCTCTCGATGATGCGTGCATTGGCCTGGTGAGGGATGAAGAGATCGATGTCATCCGTGGTTAAATTTGCCTCCTGAATCGCCTGTCGTAATGCTTTGCCCAAAATTCGAGAGGCAAACCGGAACACTTGCCTTCCATTCATGCGAAGATAATGGAGTCCCTCATCAAGCGTCTCGTGGCTGGGTGGCATCGCCGCACCACCCGCCGGCAGGATCAAATGCTCCGCGCCAGATCCATCCGATCCAAGGACGAAAGAGAGCACACCGGATGGCTCGTCGCTCACTTGAAGGACCACGGCTCCGGCACCATCACCAAATAGAATGCAGGTCGACCGGTCCTCCCAATCCACAAAACGACTGAGGAGCTCTACTCCAACGACAAGAATGTTGTCATAAGCTCCGGCAGAAATGAACTGATGAGCAGTCGCTAAGGCATACACAAATCCTGTACAGCCATTAACCAATGTAAACGCCCCAACATCTTTCGCTCCCAGTGCGTGCTGGATCTGGGAGGAGACCGGGGGGGTAAGATAGTCTGGGCTGGATGTGGCGATGATTATAAGACCTAAATCACGCGCACGAACCCCCGCCATCTCGAGGGCATCTCGGGAAGCCGCGACCGCCATGTCGGAGGTGTTCTCACCGGGGGATACGATCCTGCGTTCACGAATACCCGTCCTCGTAAAAATCCAATCATCGCTGGTGTCAATCTTTCGTTCTAAATCAGCGTTTGTTACGACATTGGATGGGATATATTTTCCCCACCCGACAATGTTCCCGTATCTCTCACTCATTAAGTTCACCTCAAGGTCATCATTCTCTCACATTAACACTAATTTATGAATGGAGTTGCACGGAACCATCATCTCCCTAAACTTCACACAGAAAAAAACCAGCATCGTGGCCGGCCCAAATCGGTGTAAGCAGGGCACATCTTTTCCGATACAAAGGGAGATAAAGAGGACTTTGGCGATGATTTCGATGGTGCGGCGATAGTTCTCGAGGAATATGCGTCACGAACATACCATTGACGTTATGGGAAGGAGCCAGAATACCTGCTCGTAAGCGGGATCGTTTACTCTGCGCGGTTTTGTGGATCGTCCATGTTGCGAAATGTAGCTGCGACGAGGATGATGACGGCATAGATCACGATCATCCCTACAGCGACGATGCCGATCGTGCTTAAGCCGCCTGCGGAATTGTTGGAGGATTCTTGTGCGGATAGGGCGATTGATGTCGGTGGAATTGTGGATATGGGTCCCGGGACCATTGTCGGGAAGGTATCGGATGACGCGGTAGGGTCGGTCGTCGGTTCTTTCGTGGGCTGGTCGGATGGGTCTTCCACCGTCGGGGTCCGGGATGACTTCTCATCCTGCGGTGGGCGGATTTTGATTTCTTGATCCGGTTGAAGAAGGTCATCCAGAGTGAGGTCGTTCAATTCCAGCAGTTGATCGAGGGGCACATCGTAGACGGCGGCGATGGTCCACAACGTCTGCCCGGCCTGGACAATGTGGACGATGGACCCGTCCGCGGCAGGTTCCGCCGCTTGAACCGGGTTGAATGGGATGGCCGGGGGGGGAATTTCCCCACCCGTCTCTCCGGAAGTTGATCCGCTGATCGTGCCCATCACGACGGTGAAATACGTGCTCCCGCCGGATGAAGCCACGCCTGCGCCGATTTCCAGGGACTGCGGCGAGAGCATTGCGTTGTTGTGGACCGATGACCCCTTCCACCAGGATATGGCCGTATCCACCGTGGCCTGTGTGCCGCCGTAAATGATCTCGGAAACCCAGATTGTGGCGCCGCCACCATATCCGGCCGCATAGGCTCGATCGCGAGGGCTTGAACCCCCGGATCCGGTATGTGTGACGGACTGGACCGAGGCTTGATAGTCGCTCTGGATCTGGGCGCTGCCCATCAGATTCTGGTTAATGGCATAGGTATAGAGGCCATTTTGGGCTCGGTAGGCATTGATGCGAGCGATGACTTCGGAAGCACTTTGTGCATCCGCGATCACAGGCGCGGCAGCAGCCGGGCTTGGCCAGAGGCCCCATGCAAAGATGGCGATGATTGTGAACGGGATTATGTAAAAAAAGCGTTCCTTCATTTCGGATGCCTCTGCAACCTGGAAATCCTATCATAATCAGCTCGGATAGATTCAAACGCAATACCAACGATCCTTCAACGTTGTCTTTCCGTCGGGGGGGGGTGGAGCCATATCTGATGTTTGCCAGGTTCACAGGTACAGATCATGCACTATGTGGTTCGATGGGCTGTTATAATCGGGGGCTGCCGATGCTTTATTAATCCGTTTCGCCTGAGGACGAGGCGTGGTCAGCGTACCTGCATGAGCCCGGTCATCGGACGATGGATCCCAGGGTCTTCGTATTCGGTGAAGATTCCCGCAGCAAGCTGTGGGGTATTTTCCAAGGAATAAGCCGGAGGGAGGGTTTCCACCTCCTTAACTTGCTTGCGATCCAGCCCTTCAGCAAGCTGCAGGGTACTCCGGCATCTTCCTAATAAAGGTTAGTGGATGGAATTCATATCAAACTTGGTAGACCTATTTCTTCATCTCGATGTGTATCTGGATGTGATCATCGACTTTTTTGGGGTCTGGTCGTACGCGATTTTATTTGCCATCATTTTCATGGAGACCGGATTTGTGGTCACGCCGTTCTTGCCCGGCGATTCCCTGTTATTCACCGTCGGAGCGTTTTCTGCCCGCGGCTCATTAAATGTGGTTGTGATTTTCATTGCGCTCTTCCTGGCGGCGGTCATCGGTGACGGGGTGAACTATTGGATCGGTCATACGATCGGACCGCGTGTTTTCGAGAAGGATTATCGGTTGCTTAGACGATCGCACCTCGTCAAGACCCAGGAGTTTTACGAGAAACATGGTGGCAAAACCATTGTCCTGGCTCGTTTCATCCCCATTGTGCGCACGTTCGCGCCGTTTGTGGCCGGGGTGGGAACGATGGAATACAAACGTTTCATTGGCTACAATATTGTCGGCGCGTTTCTCTGGACCTCGATCTTCATCTTCATGGGTTATTTCTTCGGGAACATCCCCATCGTCCAACAAAACTTTGAAATTCTCGTGGTGGGGATCATATTGATCTCGGTGCTTCCGATGATGATCGAATTTCTACGCAGCCGGCTGCGCAAACGATCCGTAGGCAACGACCCTGAACCGACCTCATCCGAAGGACCGTAGATTACCCCGCCTTTATTTGAGCATCAATCATTTGATCAACACAGTAGAGACGCCCCGCCGGCGCGTCTCTACCTCGTATACGCGCAGCAAAATCAATGTTGTGTCACCCCCGGTATTGGTCATTTGGTGTAAACCCGGCTTGGATGAGAGCTTGGATGTGGACAATGTCTGCGGGTGTTGATGCATACGAACGTGGGAAGGAAGCCGTCGCGGTGATCGAGGTTGCTGAGGCGGTACGGGGCGAGGGGCAGGTTAACTCCAAGAGGTTTCACATGTTATTCGTCTACGGTTTTATGAACAACACGAAGGAGCTGGCCCATGTGTCCGCCCGGCATTCAGAGGCATAGAAGGGGGCCGTGAGGCCCCCTCTTTTCCCATCAGGATTTGCCGATGGCCAAACTTTCTAAGGGTGATAACCCGTTCTACTTTTGAATGGTCCGCTCCCTGATCCCAAAAAGCCGGTCCCCGAGGTCCTCGAGTTTCTCCATCCCCTGGATTTCATACGGCAGGAGCGGGATTTGCAGAACGGGGAGGGAGAAGCGTTGGTCAATTTCCGTCATGTACTTGTCCTGCATAGAACGGCGAGCTTGGACGAATGGGGTGTCCACTTGATCGCGGGGAATGATGTAGTTGGCCACGACCAGGTTTGGCTCAATCCCCACGGTGCGAAGCTCCTCAACCGCTCGATGGGCCTCGAGGATCGGTGTGGATTCGGGATAAAGGACAAAGGCAAATGTGCTGCGACTGGGATCTCGCATCATGTCGATCACATCGTCGAATCGGCGTTTGGCAACTTCGTCCGCCCACTCGCTGTCCACACTCCCAAAAACCTTCACATCGATTTGTTTGCTCCAGTCGATGGGGAGTTCCAGCAATCGCATCGTATGTCCGGTCGGCGCCGTATCGAACACGACCACATCCCAGTCACCCTGGGAGGCGAGTTCGATGAACTTGTCGAACGCAGCGATTTCTTCCGTACATGGGGCTTCCAACTCTTCGGCCATCACCTGGATTGCTTCTGGGGATCGGCCTCGGCTTCGTGCATCGTCAAGGATTCGGGATTTGTAAGCTTTTGCTGATGCGCGCGGATCGACATTAACGGCCCAAAGGTTGTCGAGCCCTTCAACGGCGGATATTTCATCCCCGACGGGAACACCCAAGACATCACTGAGGTGAGCAGCAGGATCTGTGGTCACCAGCAACGTTCGATGACCTTGCCGCGCAAGCCAAACCGCCGATGTGCATGAAGCCGCGGTCTTTCCCACGCCTCCCTTACCCGCAAAGAAAATCGTCCTTCGGGATCCGTTGGGCTCCAGCAAGGAATGGAGAACTGAGAATTTGAGTGGTGTGGGATCATCTTCATTCGAAGAACCAAGTTCTTCGATGTCTGCCCCTGCCGTAGCTGCGCCGTCGAAGAATACAGCGGCGATTTCCCGTAACCCGTCGATCCCCTTGATCTCGATCGGGAGGAGGGGCATGCGTTGCACAGGGAGGTTTAATTCCGTCTCGATTTTCTCGAGATAGTGACCCTGCATTTCAGCCCGAGCGCCGAACAGCGAGTTTACCGAAACTTGTTCGGGGATGATGCCGTTCACGATCAGGCGGTGGGTAAGGATGCCGAGCTTACCCATTTCAGAAACAGCGCGCTCGGTCTCTTTGATTGCCAAAGCCTCGGGCTGCAGGACAAAGATAAAAGACGTACGATCCGCGTCGCGCATCACCGCCATGGCATGCTCGTATTTTCTCTGTGCATCCTGTACGGCTGCAGCGGGTCCAATGCACGTTTGTCCGCTGCCTTCGAGAGCGTTCTCGATCGAGAGACTCCACTCGGCGGGCAGCTCAAGAAGACGGAGCGTGTGCCCGGTGGGTGCTGTGTCGAATATCACAGTCTCGAAATCCAGATCGTCTCCATTGGACGATGCGAGGAAATCTGTGAATCGATCGAATGCGGCAACTTCGGTCGTACAAGGGCCGCTCATCTGCTCTTCGATGACCTTAATCATTTCCTCTGGGAAGCCTTGCCTGAGAGGCGCGATCACATTCTCGACGTATTCCTCACTGGCCTGATCGGGATCGATTTCCATCGCCCAGAGATTTTTTACACTGGTGATGGGCTGTATCTGATGCCCGATGGTCTGTCCAAACATATCCGCCAGATTGGAGGCCGGATCGGTGGTTACGATCAATGTCCGCAGACCTTGATCGGCGAATCGAACCGCATGCATGCAGGCCATGCTGGTTTTGCCCACTCCTCCCTTGCCTGAGAAAAAGTAAAAATTAGTCATCAGGCGGTGCCTCTATCCAGATGCTCACGGACCTCAGATAGCGTGATGTATTTCCCATCACTCACCAATTCCCCCCGGATCACCGTGATGGGCAGCGCGTCTGTTTTCTTTTCATTGACGAGGCGCATCACATCCGCATTGTTGAGAAATACTTCTGGATGCGTTGTCATCTGATACCGCTCTACACGATAGCCCTCGGATTCCAGCGTGACGATCATCTCGCTGACATCCAGCAAGGTTTGATCCTGCGTCGGTCCGCAGGTGCCGGTGGGGCAGCAAACCGGTGGGTCATAGATCTCCATGTCGATTTCGGAAGTCCGACGGACCGTGGTGTTTTCAGGCTGCTGTGTTTCTGTCATGATGACCAACTCCTTCAGGTGTTTTGGATTGAATGGATACAGGTTAAGCGTCAGCTTTTTGCGAGCTCCAGGACTGCATCTTGAGGACCACAACTTGCTTGTCGTGGTTGGATCCGAGACGGATCGAAGAAGGCGGAAAATGTATGCTGGATCAAAGCCAGTTTTTCAATGTTCAATGTGTAATACAGCCACCGGCTGTCCTCGGGATCTCGCTCGACGTTGACGAAACCTTCCTCCCGAAGAACTTTCAAGTGATGGGAGATGAGGTTCGGCGCCATACCCAATATATCGCCGATCTCACAATTGCATTGCACGCCCCCCATGAGCAGATTGATGATCCTGAGCCGATTGGGCTCGCCGATGATTTTCAGCCATTGAGCCAGGCTTTCGATGTCGATTGAGCTTTGTTGATCGTCTGGCACGCGCGCTCCTCTCGAAATTAGTTCAATCACCGTTGAATTATAATTCCTCAAGGCCTGCTGTCAAGGTCGTATATCAAACAGCATCTTGGGGTTTTTGATCAATTATTTGGATCGACTCGTTACACATCCGCACCACAATTATTATTCTGAATATTCCAACGCGAATATAATGGGCGATGATCATGAGGAACGAAAAAACCCACGATGTACAGTCTTTTTCGTAAGTGAGTATCGGGGCAGTATATATCTGTTAGACAGAGCGAGAGCCATTGCGGCAGAAATCGATCCCGGATAGTCTTCAGCTTGCGTGCACTCTCCAAGCACCCAAGAAGAGTGCGAGCCAAGCGCCCACTCCAGGAAAGCATTGTTGACAAGAAACAGTCTGGTGTAAACCCGCGGGTCGAAATTTGTTTTCGATTAAATCCGACAGATCTTCGTCGCGAAGTCTCGGTGGCAAGGAAGACTGGTGAGGAATCAATCGCACGAGTTCAAGTATGCAATAACGCCTCCCGAGTTCGATCCGGCGAAGCTTCATCGCGCCCGCCTGGTTGACCTGATACACGCTAACTTGCCCTCAAGGCTCATTGTCGTCATCGCTCCAGCAGGATATGGAAAAACCACACTATTGGCCGATTTCACCGCCCATACTGAATTTCGTGTTTGCTGGGTTCGCATCAGCGAAGCTGATCAAGATCCCTCTCGTTTTGCAGAGGTGCTATGTGCCTCGTTGACCAAACGATTTCGTCGATTGCGCGGACTTTTTGACACCATCGCATTTGCTTCCTATCCTCCAAAGGCATTGGCGAGAGCCGTCCTTGACGTGATCGGGGAACGTGTAAGCGATCCATTTGTCATTATCCTGGATGACGCCCATTTGTTGAATCCCTCAAAAGATGCGTTGGAATTTATCGACACATTAATCGCCGAGGGACCTGATCGGATGACGGTGATGGCTACCGGGAGAGAACTCCCAGATATTTCCTTGGCCAAGCTGGTCGTTGATAGGCAGATGGCAGGATTGGGTGCTAATGATTTAGCGTTGTCGAGAGAGGAGCTGGAGACTCTTGCTAAAGAACAAATGGACGTGGAGCTATCATCGTCGGATCTGGATGCCATCATAAGCGAGACAGAAGGATGGATCGTTGGTGTACTTTTCTCAGGAATACTGTTTCATGATGTTGGGCTACCATCGCTCCATCAAAAATCCCTCGTACACGAATATCTTGCATCCATGGTATTTGAACAGCTACCTCAAGAGAAGCAACAGTTTGTGATCGAAGCCGCCGTCCTCCCGGTCATGACTGCTTGCTCATGCGATGCCACACTGAACCGCAAGGACAGTCAACAGCAACTGGACGCCTTGATTCAGAAAGGAGCCTTCATTACTGCGTCTGGTACGGTGCCGAGAAGCTACACGTTTCACCCCATCTATCGAGAATTTCTTCTTGAGATTCTCAGCAAAAGGGATCCCGACCTCACGCGTTCCTTGCGCAAGCGGGGCGCGGATTACTACGCCGATCAGAACTCTCCTGCGCTAGCCGTTGAGCTGTACCTCGAAGCAGATGAGGTGAATACAGTAATTCAACTCGTCGAGAGCGAATGTCGGCAGCTTTTTGAACATGGTCGTTTCGCCCTATTGAAGAAATGGTCAGATCGCATGAAGGAGTTGGAGCGCGCCACTCCCAAACTTGACGTGCATCTTGCGATTGCAATGGTCGACAAAGGCGAGCTAGATAGCGCTGAGCAATTATTGGAACACGCCGCGAAGTCGCTTGAAGTCAAACCCTCGCCAGGGAAACGTAGTTTACTGGCGCAGCTGGAGATCGTCCGAGGGAGAATTGCCCTGGAACGGAGTTTATTAGATGATGCGAGGGAGGCCGTCGATCGAGCCTTAGATATTCTTCCAAAGCGCGGTGCAGCGTCTCGTAGAGCTGATTGTTATCGGATTCATGCGCTGGCTCTTTACCAGATGGGCGACCACTCTCAGGAAGCTGAAATCTTCGCTTTGCGCGCAGTTGATCTCCTTCTAAAAACAAAGGATGAATATCTGCTTGCAAATGTTTATCTCGACCTTAGTATGATCCAGCAAGATTGTGGCAAGCCACATCTTTCACGACAATCTTGTCACCAGGCGCAAAAGCTGCTTAAGAATTTCAGGTCATCCCTTCCGCTTGCCATTTGTTTGAACAACATGGCGGTTTTCAATCATCAGTCAGGAAGCTACGATGATGCGATCGAGCAATTTCAAGACGGGCTTAAACACGCTCATCGAGCGGCAAGCCCCCGGTACGAGATGCTGATTCTGTTTGGCCAAGCCGATCTGTTCAACGATCTAGGAGTTTTCAAGCTTGCCGGTAATCTTTATGGAAGAGGGTTAACGCTTGCGGGTGAATTAAACAATCAATCTTTTTTTCAATATGGCTGTATCGGAACCGCCATTGTTCATCGGCGTAATGGATCTCTCATCGCCTCACAAGAGTGGCTAGATCGCGCTAAGAATATTAAGGGAGCACAACGGGAGTTGTCTAATATTGCGATTCAAGAAGCAGCCATTCAATCCTTTTCCTTTACCGAAATTGATCCAAAGAAAATAAAGGAGATTAAAAAAGAACACACCTCTTCATCTCGCAGATCACAGCTTGCTATGTCCCAATATTTCCTGGCGCGCTCAGATTATGTGCATGGTCGACTGAAGTCTGCGAACAGACGGTTCATCAAAGCACTCGATCTCGTTGAAGAGCTCGGCGCCGAGCAATTAATTGCGGCGGAACTTATGCATGATACAGAGATGCGAACGAATTACTTAAGCAAGACGGTCGACCATCCAGTCATCCATCAAGTGCTCCATCGGATCGAGATCATGCAAGCTGTAGCACGCAAATATGGAGAAGAGAAGCAACCAGACAAAGCGGCGACACTTGTGATGCGCGCTATGGGAAAAACAGAAATCCAATTTCGCGGCAAGAAGGTAACCCGTCTTCGCCCGCTTGCACGTCAGCTCCTTTTTTATCTTGTCGACCAGGGCCCGGTTGCTCGCGATCATATCCTTGAGGTCTTTTGGCCGGATACGACAATTGGTAAACAGATTGCCAGTCTCTACACCTTAACGCACAACCTTCGAGATAAATTCCAGCAGAACCTTATCATGATAGAGGGGGGGCGGTATCAAGTTAACCCTGAAATTCACGTTGAGTATGATGTTGCCGAATTTGAGCGATCCGTAGATGTAGCAAAAGCACTCGGTCGAGGCGACCCAAGAAGGTACTTTGCTTATGAGGAGGCAACTCAATCCTATCGCGGTGGTTTCCTTGTCGAGTATGTTTCGGATTGGACTGTGGACCGCAGCCGGGCGCTCCAACAAATTTATCTTGAGATTCTAGCTGATCACTCGGAAGAAGCGCTCTCAATTGGCAAATTGCGCGAAGCTGCGGACAGTTTAAGAAAAGCCCTTGAAATCGACCCCTATCGTGATGACCTCAACCATATGTACTTGGAGACCCTCGGCCAAATAGGCCACAGGAGCGAAATCATCAGGCATTATGAACAATACACTCGAATTCTTCGCGATGAATTGGATCTCCCTCCATCGGATGAGATATCAAACCTCTACCAACTTCTCCTGAAGTAACAGATTCGTGATGCGCGGCGCTCTGCCTGGTGCTGCAATCGGGGATTATGAATCAACCCCCTCTCCTATAAGCAACTGATGACATCCAGGTTTGCTTCCTGCTCGAGAGTGATGGAGTTGGGGACGATCCGGATGTCCATCATCCTAATATTTTCGATAAGGAAAAACTAAGGGCTTCATTGGTATTCTCCTTCTAAACTAACACCTTGAGAGGAAGGAGGACGATCATGAAAGCACGTTGCCCATTATCCGGTGGTGGGGGATTCTAAGAAAATATTCCCAAGCACGAATACCATCGATACCAGTTGTAAATGGCAGCGAAAAGGGGACCGCTGCCAATTTATTTTTTAGACGTGTATTACAAACTTTCAATAAGGAGACAGCAAAATGGCCATGAGAGCATTAAATCGCCTGCTCGGGCGATCAACATTTGATCCTGAAATCCGTCGACGAATTTGTTCAAGTGACATCGAAGGGCTTCTTGTTGAATTTGACTTTCCTGTTGAGGTGCAAGCCAGCGTTTTAAAAATCCCTACAAATATATTCGAGATCTTTGTTGCGTGCATCTATGAAATCGTTAATGCATATGAAGAAGAATGGGATCCCCCGCCCTTCCCGTGGCCCACAGAACAGTTGCAAGAGAACGGTTTCGAGAAGGAGCGGCTTAAAGCGGCTTGAATTAATTGATCGAAAAGCGGTTGCCAGAAGTCTCATCAACAGATCAATCCAGTTTTGCCTCAAGCCAATTGGATGATCGTGTCGAGGAGCGGACTGGAGACCTGCATGCAAAAACGTTATGAGACAACCGCCTACTTTCTCCTCTTCACTTTTGTTTTGTTGAGTACAGTCTCAGCACAATCCTCGAACCATGCCATAAGAGGTGAACTTTTCCAGTTATTTCGCGTCTCGGCCTCAACAAATGATCGATCGGCCCTCCCGGACGACTCTCCAACAAGTACAAGGGAGGTTGAGGAAAGACCCCTTGTGGACAAGGAGCTCTTCGCACCTGACCCTGTCGCGGGAAATCCAGGGGCGCCTCTGGGCATTGATGATCGGATCTACATAAACACATATGATTTTTCCTTCGACCTGGAACCTGCCGCGCCTTACCGGGTGGCTCAGATACGATTTGAGATGGCTTTAATTTCAGGATCCACTCCTAAATCGGTCAGGATTGGACTTACGGACTCCTCTTCTAAGTGGTATGGCTGTCGGATAGATAGCCGTGATTCGCTTTGGGTGTGTACAACCTCGGGTCTCCTCGTGAGTGCAGTGGATCAAATTCGAGTCATCGTTGAGTAAAAGTTAATAGTTTCAATGGTTTTGTTCTTAATAAAACTTGACCAGGAAGTTAATGTCAGTGAAATGGATAATAAAACAGCGTAAAAGGACTGTTTCGTCGGTTCTGATCACAATCTTGGGAATCGTGGCAACATTCGCATTTCCTGTGATTTACTTAGATACACCACAATTTGTCCGCGCGAATGTTGATCCGGTGCCAGATCAGAATCTGCGTACGATCCCCAATACCTCAAACGGATATTCGGTGGATAACAGCAGCAGGCAAAACACTTTCGTCGATGCCGAACATTCAGGTCCTCCCGGCCTCTTGAGTACGGTTCCTTTCTACCCAACGAATCCCTTTCATGATGGCGAGCACAGGCCATCCCTGCCGGCAAGGTTCGATGATGTGCCCTCTCTTGATGCGTTTCGACGATCGGTCACAAATGGGAATGGTGCTCAACTAACGGGTATCTGGGTTGATGGGATTCTCGCTTACAAGGTTTTGCCTGGCAGCAAAAATAAAGCTTCATCTCGACAAAATACTGCCGTCATATATCAATGGGCAGAGGGACATGGTGTCACCGCACTGCTCGTCCATAATTATTTGGGCGGCACCCGTCTGTACAACCTGGACCCCGGCGTCCGAATTGCAGCCATCTACGGCAATGGCGCGGTGGATTGGTATCTCTCACGCGGGGGTACCTGGTACGAGAGTCGAGATTATTCCGATGGCGGATTCAAGGGACCGTTTCGACTCTGGTCTTGCTCGGGATGTAAGTTCGACATTTCAGTAGACGATATTAGATGGCGCCATTATTCTGGAGCTCATCATCTCGCCTTCCAAACGTGCGCATATTCTGAAGGAAGGACGGGGATAATCATCGTAGAAGCATATTTTTTAGAAGGCGATTCCCCGCCTTACGATGAAGGGAAGATAACTTCCTGGTTCGAGAATAAATTGGCATTGATCGAAAAAACATGGTGAGCCGTACCGGACGACCAGTCTGGAATTGAAAACAGGGCGATTAATCGCCGCGGCTTTGACAGCAGCGATGAGATTGCCCTATTGTGTTTGCAAAGTTCTTCTGCGAATCAGATGGTGGACAATTCTTGAACCTCAATGTCGGATACTGGAACATCTAAATTTACGAGACCAACGCAACCAGCCCCAACAGAGAGCTACTTGCCTGCCACTTTTCATACTGTAGCAGGGTCAGGAAGAAGCAGGCCTTTTCCGAAGATGCCGCCGTGGGCGGGCCGGTGCAGAAACCGTGATTCGTAACGCCAACATGATCGCGCCAAGGAAGGGGCACCGCCATGACTGAATATCAGGGGTAGACAGGACCGTCAATGTAGACTTTGACGCCATGGATCTACAGAGCAACGCAATCAACAATCGAGATGTTGTTCCCTTTGCAGCTAAATGTGTTGAAGTGTGAGCACGCCCTCTGAAGAAAAACCACACTCGACGAGCCTGAGATGAGCAGGAACACCGATATTTCAGGATACAAGACATCAAATTACCGCTTGACACCTAAGATATCAATTGATATATTGTTGTTGCGTGCTTATTAATTGATGTCATAGGAGCGGATGACAGGAACATGCATGACAGAGTTGGACAAAGATGCGGCCAGGGCATTTCTTAAAGAGTTTAAGCAGCTTATGAAGCTCTGCGGCCTCTCGGTGCGTAGTCGACACGAAAACAACCGCGACTTATCGATCTAGGCTTGAACTATAAACAGAGAAAAGAAGAAATCAAATCACTCAATGTCCTAAATTATTCGTCAGGTCCAGATCCTGACCATAATTACGAAGGCGAAGTGTGGATATTCGGAAAGAGAATAAAGAGAATCGAAGTGTATATTAAACTGAAAATAGTCGAATCCAGTGGCTCATCATGGCCGCTGTGCATTTCCTTTCATCCTGCAGCCAAGCCAATCATCTATCCTTTTGTTGACAACGAAGATAAATAGCTGCCTCGGTTCTTTAAGAACGGGTCAACTGTAAAGACATACATGTTACAAGGCAGGGGGGCTTGCCTGCCCCTTCATTTGACGAATCAGAATGTCGGTCGTCGCTCTTTGCCGATCTGCCGGGAGGTGCAACAATGATAGGGTTTTGTCCCGAGTGCGAAAAAGAGACTGAACTAACGGAGCTTGAAACGATTGAGGAATACGAGATTCGGGGGAAGAAAATCCCCATTGAACTTACCTTACTGAAGTGCGAAGAGTCTGGTCATCTTTTTAACGATCCCCTTGGTGATGACGACTCATTGGATCGAGCCTATCGCGAGTATCGGAAGCATGAGGGGCTCCTCCAGCCCGAAGAGATCAAGGAGGCCCGACTCTCTTATGGACTCACTCAGCGAGAACTCTCAGGAATACTTGGCTGGGGAGGTGCAACGCTAAGCCGATATGAAAACGGGGCGCTCCAGAGCGAGGCACACGACACGCTCGTCCGGCTGTCGATGAAACCAGACAATCTATTTGATTTGATCAAACAAAACGAGGCGACTCTCTCAAAAGAGACCTCCAAGAGACTGCTTGCCCAACTCCAAGATCGCCTTCGATTGGAGCATCGCCCCTTCATGCGGCTGATGGAGATGATGCTCGTAGACTATGAGGCCGATGAACTGTCAGGTTTTTTACCATTCAATCTTGACAAATTCATTGATGCAATTCTATTTCATTGTTCGAACGCAGTTGTGTATAAGACCAAGTTAAACAAACTTCTCTTCTTTTCGGATTTTAGACACTACAAAGAGTACGCGGCGTCAATCACGGGTGTGCGGTATGCCCACCTTCCCTACGGTCCTGCCCCAGACAACTTTGATTTATTGCTTGCAATGCTACAAGAGAACGAGAGGATAGCCCTGGTAGAGCGAGCTCAACAAGATTTTGTGGGTGAGGTTGTGGTCGCCCTTGACGAACCGAGCATCAATCAGTTTTCATCTTCGGAAATTAAGATTCTTGCTGAAATAAAAGAACACTTCCAGGATTTCAGCTCAAAGCAAATCAGTGAGATTTCTCACGGCGAAACCGGATATCGCGAGACAAGGGATGGCGACCTGATCCCTTATTCGTTTGCAGATTCTTTGTCGATATAGAGGGTCGGCGTGACCCCCTGAAAAAACCGAGACCGGTCGCTCTTCAAATCTTCTTTTGTCAGATCCTTTCGGGCACAAAAGTTATTCGGCCATCCTTTTCACGGCATAGCTCAGGGCACGAATCTCAGCGTTCTATATGTTCAAATATAGGCCTCAAAGTTCCAAAGCGAACGTGTTTATCGTAGCCGCTACAGTTCATTTGCCCCCGCAAAAGTTCAATCGAATTTCGGGCAGCCAGAGCCAGATAATAACGGCGGCATAACGGCGGTTTAACGGCGGAAATGGTATAATGTCAACATGGCCTACAAGTTTGAGCTGACGCCAACCATTGTCCGATTTCTGCAGACCATTGAGCGCGTGCGCGAAACGGTTCGGTTGACCGTGCTGCCTCCAGCGGTGGCAGAGGTACTGCGTTTCCAGGCAAACATCCGATCGACGCATTATTCGACCGCGATCGAGGGGAATCGCTTGACCCTTGCAGAGACCGAGATGGTGGTGCAGCAGGGCAGACAATTTTCCGGGCGCGAGAGGGACGTACTTGAGGTTGAACGGTTTTATCAGGCATTGCAGCAAATGGAGAAGTGGGTAGAGGGAGGCCAGGAAATCACCGAAGAGCGTATTCGGAAGCTGCATGCCATCCTTTATTCAGGCCGCAGAGCTAAACCGACTCCCTATCGAGACGGCCAAAATGTGATCCAGGAAAGCGGGGGACAGATCGTATACATGCCCCCAGAAGCTGCTGATGTACCCGGCCTGATGAAAGAGCTGGTGACCTGGGTTCGAGCAGCCAGCGAGGATATGCCGATACCTGTCGTGGCAGGGGTTGCTCATTATGAGTTTGAGACCATCCACCCGTTCTTCGATGGCAATGGGCGCACAGGGCGGATGCTCGCAACCCAGATTTTGTACAAGGCTGGCTATGATCTGGGCAAGTTCTACGCGCTGGAAGAATTCTACGCTCAAGATTTGCAGAGCTATTACGACGCACTCGTTACACACCCGCACCACAACTATTACTTTGGCCGTAATGAAGCCGACATCACCTCCTGGTTGGAGTATTTCCTAAAGGGGATGGCTTGGGTCTTTGAACGGGTGTCAGAGCAGATCCGATCCGAGACAAGTCAAGAAGATATTGATCAGGAAGCGCTGGTACTGTTGCGCTCTCTCGATCATCGTGCCCGGCGGGTGTTGGGATTGTTTAGCTCCCAGGACCTAATACGATCATCGGAAGCAGCCAGCCTATTGGGAATTTCTGTTCGCCAGACGAGGGATCTATTGACCGGCTGGGCAGCGGATGGTTGGCTTGAAGTCGCCGACCCGTCGAGAAAGGGAAGGAAGTATCGGTTGGCGGAAAAATATCGAGTTTTGTTGAAGACATAAATTATAGGATGGCACTGTGTTTTCAGTTAGCTGCCGCGGTTGGTTCGATGGGTTAAGTGGCCTATATCCTAAAATCTATAATCATCATTAGCTGGTCCCGGCGCCAGGCGAGCTCATCGGTTGGGCGTCCGCATTCTGATATCATTCAATAGCCTAAGAGTTAGCTTATAGTGGATGTCAGGTTTGATTGCAGAGAGCAGAGTGTTAAGATGACAGATCACGAGATGTTACAGCGCATTGAAGTGAACCCAGATGTAATGGTAGGTAAACCGGTGATAAGGGCACTCGTTTAACCGCATAGTATATTTTAGGTATGCTCGCTCATGGTGCTGAGGTCCGAGACATTCTCGAGGAGTATAGAGGACTTGCGGAGGTGGATATTGGCGGTGCTTGCTTTTTGCCAGTCGATCGCTTGAAGACACGGATTTCATGCCCCTGATTGCGAGGTAATGTCCATTGAGATTCTCGGTCGATGAAAGTGCTGGGCAATCGTCTTATCAATGAGATATCCCTCATACCCAGGACTATTCACACCAGAAGTGAAGAGAACGGTATCGCCGCTGCATGTTTGATCGATGCATGGCTGAATCGTATCGCTGTCTGGTAAGCTGTCGAATGGATTTGCTCTACAAGAATCGACATGGATCGTCGTTGGTTCGGTTGAGGAGGCCGCTTTCGTAACCGTGACACTGCGGATCGTCTCGGCTCCATCTGCGTTGTCGGCGATGCGAAAATCTCCACCATTTGTACGGTTAGCAAAGTGAGCATCACATTAAGGGAAAATTGCGGTCTTGAATTCTCCCGTATTGGTTTTAACGACCAGCCCTGTGTCTTTGAATGCGCTTTGTCCGCTCCCTCTAGCGTCATATTGAATGCTGAACATACCGGTTCCTCGATCGAGGTATTCGATTTCAATCTGAACTCGAGACGTGGGCAAACCACGGAAGATGAAATCATCATCGATTTGAAACAGCATGTAGTAATCTTCAACGATATTGCCATCCGGGGAGGATAGTACCTGTCCATTGCCTGTCCGAAGCGCACACTGTGGAGGGCTGCCTGCAGACACAACCTCAACATCCACATCCCCGCCCGTTTGCAGATAGAGACTTTCTTCAGGGTGTTCCTCGGAGAACATCACCTGGAACCCTGTCGCGGAGGGCGTCCTTGATCGTACGTTTTGGAGCAATTGAGGAGTCGCTGTGGGCCCAGCTATGGGTGTAGAAATCGGAGGCGTACAGCCGATTGCAAGGAAGGTCAATGGAAGCCCCGTAAGAAGCAATCTCTTGATCGCGGTCCCGCACCATTCATTGAGTCGAACTGATGGTGGCCTCTGTCAGGATGACGCTCGATAGCGTCAAGCAAATGATGATGTGGGTCCAGCCTGTCTGTTCTTGAGACGCAGCGCCTATGTGTCTCAAGCCCTGGTTACGATTTCTCAGGGATAACGATGGCGAGCGCTTCTGGGACGACTTCTACCGAGATGGGGGTACGTCCAAAGAGCTCCCCGTCTGTCCAGACGGCTTTTGAAGGTTCGGATTCGATCGTGATTTTTTTACCCTGCCAGTAATAGAGCCCGGCATCATACGTCTTCAGGTGCAAGAATCGATGTGCGGCCGCCTTTACGCTTTTGATATCCCTGGTAAGCATGAAGACATCCAGAAGCCCGTCATCGATGCTTGAGTTGATGGTAATGGGGATCCCTGAACCCGTCTGCGCCGAGTTGACGATATAGCACTTTATCCCCGATAAATTGAGTGACTCATCATCGATGCTGAGCTTGAATTCCGCTTCGGTGGCATTTGTAATCTGCTCCTTGAGCGCGATACCGTATGCGAGAGGTCCGTATTTGTTTTTCATCTCGCGCGTCGTCTGTTTTTCCGGTTCGATTCCAGCGTAAAGCCTGAGGATGAAGAACTGATCTCCTATTTTTCCTACGTCCGTCTTTCGGGTTTTTGTGCTCAGACATAGGATCTTTACAGCTTCGGACAACTTTGTGGGGATGTTGAACTCGTGGAGAAAACCATTCCCGGTCCCACCTGGAAGAATACCCATCGGAACCCCGCCGCCCACCATGGCGTTTGCGAGCTCGTGTTGGGTGCCATCACCGCCATAGCCGGCCACGAGATCGACGCCCTCGGCGATGGCGTTCTTGGCTTGACGCTCGGCGTCCCCGAATTTCTTGGTGACGCTCACGCTCCAGTCGACGCCATGATCCGAAAAAACATCATTCAGGATGTTCAGGATGGGTTCGTCTTTCCCGGCTGATGGGTTGATGATCACATGGATGCGGGGGTAGGGAGGGGTCATGGTAAGTTGCTCCAATATGGAAGTGGATATGATGAGACATGGGTCATATCATCACGCTCAACTGGTCTGAATGATGTCTTTACTGTACTCCAAATACTCGGGTTTTCAAAGATAGTTTAAGCGCTGCTAGCATCAACAAAACTTTCTCCATAGGACCGAATCATATTCGCGTTTGATTCGATTTCATCAGAGTTTTGAAGCTCCGTCAGACGAGGCCGTTCACCCGAGTGAAGATCTTGCGCATCGATGGCGGCCTTGCGCCCCTCGTGAAAGTATCCCAGTGATGCTATGCCGCAGACTCGCCACCCAAGTTCCTTAAAGCACGCACTTGCGGAAAAACACAGCCTGGTTATCCCGCCGTCAATCTTGCCGTTGATGATGACGATCGGTCGTCGGGTGATCATCCAGAATGATTTTCTGTGAGCACGACGGATTGGTTTCCAACGGTCACAACCTGAACGGGAATCCCGTAGATCCCGGAGAGCCGCTGAGCTGTGTGAGCGGATCCGCGAGGTATTTGATCAATCCCACGCCGGCGGAAAACAAGGCCGGAACGGCGATTCCGGAGGGGATGAGGCGCAGAATCCAGCCTCCATAGCGGATGTTTCTCGCAAGCACACAGGTAAG
>CAZMZL010000029.1:0-19256 GCA_964570595.1 uncultured Anaerolineaceae bacterium
GGAAAGTGTTGCGTTCAAGGACCTCGCACTCGCAATCATCGACGAGCAGCATCGCTTCGGCGTGGTGCAGCGCGCCGCGCTCGTCGAGCGCACACAAGGGGAGCTGCAGCCCGACGTGTTGGTCATGACTGCGACGCCGATCCCTAGATCGCTGGCACTGACTTTGTATGGCGACCTCGATCTGACAGTCCTCGACGAGCTCCCACCTGGGCGTCAGCCGATTGAAACACGCGTCTTACGTCCCCAGGAGCGGACCAGAGCACACAGTTTTGTCACCAGTCAACTTGAGCAGGGAGGGCAAGCCTTTCTCATCTTTCCGCTCGTCGAAGGATCCGAGAAAATCCAGACAAAAGCAGCGGTGGATGAATACGAGCAATTGCAGAATGAAGTCTTCACCGCGTTCCAGGTTGGCCTCCTCCATGGGCGCATGCGTTCGGATGAAAAAGAACGGGTCATGGGAGAATTCCGAGAGGGAGAGCTTGACGTCCTTGTCTCCACATCCGTCGTCGAAGTAGGGGTGGACATTCCGAATGCGACCGTCATGCTGGTTGAAGGCGCGAACCACTTCGGGTTGGCGCAGCTCCACCAATTCCGAGGACGTGTAGGGCGTGGCGAGCACAAATCGTACTGCCTTCTCATACCAGATTTCGATCATGGCACAGATGATGAACGGCTCACCGCCATGGAATCCACAAACGATGGTTTTGAGCTGGCCGAATTGGATCTTGAACAACGCGGTCCGGGAGATTTTCTCGGAACACGCCAGTCTGGATTTGCCGAGCTTCGAGCTGCACGATTAACGGACGTCAAGCTGATAGAAAAAGCGAGACGCGAAGCGACACGCTTATTCCAAGAGGATCCAGATTTGCATAAACCGGAACATGCACTTCTTGCAGGTGAGATGGCCCGGTTTTGGGATGAAGAGAAGGGAGAGATGAGTTAGATGGTACGAGCAGTCTTGCCAGGAACATTCGATCCCATTCACAATGGACACATCGATATCGCACTGCGCGCCGTTCGTTTATTCGACGAGCTCATTATCGCTGTCTATGACAACCCGCCGAAGACACTCCTGTTTTCTGCCGATGAACGTGTAGCCATGGCCAAGGAGGAGTTCGCGAACGAAAAAAGAATTCGCGTCGACAGATTCAACAGTTTGACCGTGGAATACTGTCGGGATGTCGATGCCCAGGTCATTGTGCGAGGGCTGCGGGTATTCTCCGATTTTGAGCATGAGTTCCGCATGGCGCTGGCGAATCATAGACTGGATCCCGGAATCGATGTCGTCGCGTTAATTACGAGTGAAGAACATACGTTTCTCACCGGGAGTACGGTCAAAGAAATTGCATCCCTCGGCGGCAATGTCAGCAGCCTGGTACCCAAACACGTCGTGAAAAGATTGAACGATAAATTCCTTGAGTTAGGCGAAGAAGGACCCAATATCGTACCCATGAATGCGCTGCGAGATTGAGTGAAACAGTGAGTTGACCCGCAAGACTGTTTAGTGTAATCTTCGGCCTGAACCTTGCACCCTGGTAAAGGGGTCCGTTTGACCGCCAAGATGGACCGGAGGCATCTATGGACATCCTGCACCTCGTGGACCGATTGGAAGAGCTGTTCAACGAGAGCAAACCAATACCACTCACCCACAGTGTCGTCGTGGATGAAGATCGCATGCTGGAAATTATTGACCAGATGCGCATTTCGATTCCTGATGAAGTCAAGAAGGCACAGCAAATCATTGCTCAGCGCGACCGCGTCCTTGCGCAAGCTCAGGAAGAGGCGAATCGAACGGTGAAATTGGCAAAAAACAAGGGGGATGACATCGTCGCTCGGGATGCCATTGTAGAGGCAGCTCAGGTCAGAGCCGATCAAATACTCACTCAGGCGAGGGCTGAAGCCGAAGTGATCCGGGGGGATGCCGATGATTACATCATCGAATCACTCAAAGCGCTTGAAGCCGAGCTTGCTCGCCTCTCGGCTCAGGCACAAAATGGGATCGCAACGCTGACTGCAGAGAGACAGGGAGCACATCAAATCGAAGAAGAGTTCGAGCCCGTAGAAAATCAGGATTAAAGAAGCTTAATATTTCAATCCATACACCGATTCGAGCAGGTCCCATATGCAAGACTGCTGGATCGTTTTATTTTAAGAACGCTTGGGATCCCCCGCTTTTTGAGTCCCAACCTAACACTCCCCCTCTTGCATAACTTCTTCATCCATGGAATTATTTTTCTCTTGTTGTGCAAGCTTCAATGCCGCATCAAGGAATCCCACGAAGAGGGGATGCGGTCGGTTCGGACGGGAGAGAAATTCAGGATGAAATTGACACCCCAGCATGAAGGTATGATCCGCCAGTTCTGCGATCTCCACTAAACGGCCATCTGGAGACTGACCCGAGAAAACCATGCCGTGCTGCCCAAGGATTTCGCGATACGTATTGTTGAATTCGAAGCGATGGCGGTGACGCTCATCCACCTGTTCTTTCTGGTACATCGAAGCCGCAACGGTTCCCTCCTCGAGCTTGCAGGGGTAGAGACCCAATCGCATCGTCCCCCCCATTTCACCAATCCCCCTCTGCTCGGGCAGGAGATCGATCACGGGATGTGGCGTGTTTCGATCAAATTCCGTGGAGTTCGCATCCTCCGATCCCAGCACGCTCCTGGCGAATTCGATCACCATGACCTGCATCCCCAGGCAAAGACCAAGATAAGGAATATTGTTCTCTCGGGCATGACGGGATGCTAAAATTTTTCCTTCAATACCCCTTGAACCAAAGCCTCCCGGGACGACGATTCCATGGACATGTTGAAGCTCTTCCCGTCCTTTGCCTCGTTCGAGCTCTGCGGAATGAAGCCAGATTATTTCCGCATCGGCGCCAAGGCTCAAAGCCGCGTGACGGATCGACTCTTTAACGCTCATGTAGGCATCCCTCAGCTCAACATATTTGCCTACGAGCGCAATAGATATCTTCGGCCGCGGAGAGCGCTCCGCTGCCACCAATTGCTCCCATTCTGTCCAATCTGGTTTTTGTCTCGCATCGAGGCCTATGCGGCCCAGGATGTACTCTCCCAGCCCCTCCCTTTCTAAAAGCAAAGGTACTTCATAGATGATATTCGTTGTGCTCAGAGGGATCACGGCCCTGGCTTCCACGTCACAGAATAGCGCTATTTTCTCTCGCAGGTTCTCACCCACAGGATAATCTGACCTTGCGATGATGACGTCTGGTTGGATACCGATCGATCTCAGCTCTCGTACGGAATGCTGCGTAGGCTTGGTTTTGAGTTCGCCGGTCGCGCCGATATGAGGCAGCCAGGTCACGTGAATAAATTGTGTGTCCTGGCGACCAATATCCGCTCGCATCTGTCGGATCGCTTCAAGAAACGGCAGTGATTCGATATCACCGACCGTTCCTCCGATCTCCACAATCACGATTTCTGCGTCCGTCGCCTCCGGAACAAGGCCTATTCGTCGCTTGATTTCATTCGTGACGTGAGGGATCACCTGGATCGTCCCGCCGAGAAAATCTCCACGTCGTTCTCGTGTGATGACTTCCGAGTAGATTTGTCCGGTCGTGACATTGCATACAGAGTTGAGACTGGTATCAATGAACCTTTCGTAGTGCCCTAGATCGAGATCGGTCTCAGCCCCATCATCGAGGACAAATACCTCGCCGTGCTGGTAAGGGCTCATCGTCCCTGGATCCACATTAATGTAGGGGTCCAGTTTCTGAATGGAAACACGGAAACCACGCTCTTTGAGCAGCCTTCCCAACGCCGCCGCAGTAACACCTTTCCCTACCGAGCTGACGACCCCACCTGTGAGAAAAATGTACTTCTTCATGCTGCTCCTTTTTAAAACAGAACTCCTGTACAAGAGCGATGGGGAGGGTATATTACCCTCCCCATCGTGGATGGTCCCATCGGATGAAATCTGTCGCTTTTATCTCGACCTATCCGGTCCACTTGGCGAGATCCTCCGCCGCACGGCGCATTTCAAGGAATATCAGTCCTAACTTCCCCTGACGTCGCGCCAGAACGGTAAGCACGGCTTCATCCCCCACAGATGTGAGCAGAACATAACCTTCGTCCCCATGGATGTAGACTTCATCCAGAGAGCCGCGCCCCAGCTCACCCGCGATTCGTTCTCCCAAGCTGAGCATCGCCGCAGACATCGCAGCCACACGATCTTCTTCGACGCTCGTCGGGAGCGCCGCGGCGATGATCAGGCCGTCCACACTCACGACAGCGGATGCTTCAACATCCGGCGTATTCGCATGAAGATCCCCTAAACGATCCACCATGCTTTGATACGCGGCTTGATCCATTAATAACCCATCCTTCCTTCGAAACAACCCGAACAGTCTACCATAGGGATTTTAAGCGAGCAAGCGTCATCGAAATTATTTGCCCCCGGGGATGAGTCCTGGAAGTAAGTTCACCGTGATCTGCCCTGCATCGAGATTGACTTCGATGATGACGGACTTAATCGCAGGGAGTAAAAACTCCCCGTCCTCATCATCTCGCACGATGTAGACATCGTTCGCACCCGTATCCAGGATCTCCCTTACCTCCCCCAGGCGTTCACCCTCGACTGAGATGACCTCCAGGCCAACGATTTGCCAGTAGAAATACTCACCCTCATCCAACGGTTGGGCGTCTTGAAAGCGAACCTTTACCTCAAACTCCCGGTATGCTTCCGCATCTGTGCGATCGATGGATGCTTCATGGGTGAGGATATGCTTGTTCTTATGCCGGCGAATCGATACGATTCTTAAAGGGACGTTATCCGGTCCAAGATGGATTTCCGAACCTGCCCCAAGGCTGTGGATCATGTCCGAGATCCCTTCAACCATGAGCGCGCCGCGAATGCCATGTGGACGTAGAACACGCCCGACCACGAGAAATTCTGGTGATTGCCGGGCGTGACTTATTTCTGAATGCGCTGAGTTCTGCGACATACCGTCCTAGTTGATCTCCAGAGTCGACCGAACCCCTCTCCTGGCTGCGGAAACTCTTAGCAATGTCCGCATGGCGTTTGCCACCCGACCGTTGCGGCCGATGACCCTCCCCATGTCCTCTTCAGCCACAGATAATTCGATGTGCACATCTTTCCCGTGAACAGATTCGGCCACCCAAACTTCAGTGGGATCATCTACGAGAGATTTAGCGATAAACTCAATCAAGGATTGCATCATACTCTACCTGGTCTTGCTGATGTGAAACCTGCGGATCTGAAGACTCAAACGTGTTACTCCTTTGCGTCTTCGTCCGGCTCAGCTTCAGCGTCCTGTTTATCTTCATTTACAGCGTCGACATCGGAAGCAGCTTCAGCGTCCTCGCCGGGTTCAGTCTCCTCAGGTTCGGGCTCGGCATCTTCGGATTCGACCGGCGCCTCTTCGGCTTCTTCACGCTTGCCTTCTTCTGCAGGTTCAGCCTCTGCTTCTTCAGCAGCAGGGGGTTCATCTTTTGTCTCTTCGGCCGCATCCACATCGGGCGGTCCTTCCGCTGCATCCTCAGGTTCAGCTTCAGCCTCTGCTTCTTCAGCAGCAGGGGGTTCATCTTTTGTCTCTTCGGCCGCATCCACATCGGGCGGTCCTTCCGCTGCATCCTCAGGTTCAGCTTCAGAAGCAGGTTCTACCTCTTTGACTTCTTCTACAGATTCCTCTGCTTCAGCTTTCTTCTTGCTCTTACCCTGAAGATCGTCACGTCGCGTCCGTGGATCTACCTCGATCTTCCCTGCTTCCATCTCAGCGAGGAGCGTATCGAGCGACTCTCCTCCCTTATAGCGTTCCCAACGTTCCCATGTCCCTCCTGAGCGGAGAGCACTGACGACCGCATCACTCGGCTGTGCACCATGACGCATCCAATGGAAAAGGCGCTCTTCGTCCACAACTACGGTCGAAGGCTCGGTGCGTGGATTGTAATGGCCCAGGATTTCCAGGAATTTCCCGTCCCTTGGGCTCTCCTTGTCAGCGGCAACAATGCGGTAGCTCGGTTGACCACGAGAACCGACTCTTCGAAGTCTAATTCTTACCATGTTCCCTTCCCTCTTTAGTTTTTTTATTCATTCGTCGGTATCTTCAATATGAGAGGGGATTGCCCCGGACGGGAGGCAATGGATCAGATCGAAGGCTTTCCGACATCTTGGATTCAAAGCGGCCATTTTCCCATTTTTGGAAGGCCGCGCTTGCCAATCTTTTTCATGAGCTTGCGGGTCTGTTTGTACTGACGCAGAAGCTGATTCACCTCTGGAACGCTCGTTCCGGAGCCAAGCGCAATCCTACGCTTCCGGCTCGCATTTAATACGGCAGGTTTTTGACGTTCCTTCACTGTCATCGACTGGAGTATGGCTTGCGTCCGCTTTATTTGACGCTCGGCCGCATCTCCATCTACTTTACTGCCGCCCAATCCTACCATGGAGTTGGGCATCATATCCAGCAATTTCCCGATCGGTCCCATATTACGCATCATGGATATTTGCTGGTTAAAATCTTCCAACGTGAAATCACCTTCAAGGATCTTCGCCGCTTGCTGCTCGGCATCCTCCATTTCCACCGATGCAACTTGCTCGAGTAAGCCCTTAAGATCACCCATCCCGAGTATTCGAGATGCCAGTCGCTCAGCATCAAATATTTCTAATGCATCTCGGCTTTCACCCACACCCAAATACTTAATCGGGATGCCCGTGACCGCTCGAATGGAAATCGCAGCTCCCCCCCGAGCGTCGCCATCCATTTTAGTCAGGATCAGCCCCGTGAGTTCCAGATCATCGTGAAAACCTTGAGCGATACGGATCGCCTCCTGTCCGGTCATGGCGTCGGCGATGAAGAGGATCTCAACAGGTTCAACTCGGGTCTTGATGGTTTGAAGCTCACGCATGAGTTCCTCATCCAGTTGTGAGCGTCCGGCCGTATCGATAATCACAACGGAACCACCATCATTTTTCGCCCGCTCAACTCCGGCAGCACACATATCGGCAGGATCGACTTCCGGTTTGCTGAATACGGGTACAGAAATTTCATCACCCAGGATCTGAAGCTGTTCAACAGCGGCAGGACGATAAGGATCCGCCGCAATTAACCATACCCGCTCCCCTTGCGCACGAAGCATCCGTGCGAGCTTCGCCGCAGTCGTGGTCTTTCCAGATCCCTGCAACCCGGCGAGAAGGATGACACGGGGTTTCGGCCCATGCAGCGAAATCCTGACGGTTTCGCCAAGAGCTTGCCTAAGCTCGTCGTGGATGATGCGGATGACCTGCTGGGTGGGGTTTATCGCACGCGAAACCTCCTCCCCAAGTGCTCGCACTCTCACGGAATCGAGCAGATCTTTTACAACCTGGTAATGTACATCCGCCTCTAAAAGAGCGAGCCGGATCTCCCGTAACGCAGCGTCAACATCTTCAGGACGAAGTTTCCCTCTGCGTCCGAGACCCTGAAATACGGATTGAAGCTGGGACGTTAATGATTCAAACACTTGCCCTCAGACAATAAAGCCGCCGATCGGGCTGCATCCTTGCAGCAACCGGCCGGCGGGGATCCGCGGTTATCCGATAAGCACCGGCATTGTAGTCCGGTTAGGACGGCAGGTCAAGGGAGAACGATTCTTCGACCTCGCCCAGAAGCTCCAGGCCGATCCATTGAGCCGTCGTAGATGTGTCTCCTTCAATGATGATCACAATGACGGGCATGATGTTCTCGTGGATTTGACCACCCATGAACCATCCCAGATCCTTGGATGGGCCCGCCAAGGCATTCCCTGCTGCGACGTAAGCAGCCAGCGCCTCATCCCATAACGCCCCCCGGATCAACCGCTGGATCTCCTCTGACTGCGCCTGATCTCGGGCCTGATGATCCTCCGTCTCAACCTGCCTTTCACCCACCGACCCATCGGGCGTTCGTACAAGCTTGAGCTCCGGTATCTGTGATGGTGAAATCAATGTAGCGAACGCACGCGCGACTTGAACGGGCGTAACAGTAAGCGTGCCCTGCCCGATAAATTCTGCGGAGAGATCGGGTGGATCGAGCTCAATAGAAACCACCTGTTCGCCAGGCGAGGGCAGGAGAGCGACCTCGCGGTCAAAACCGTATAACTCGAGCATCCGTCCGAATGACTCAAGGTCCAGACGCTTGCCAATGTCGTCCATCAATGCTGGGCAGCCTCGTTGGATGGCATCGCCAACATCAGCAACTTCCGGTTGGATTTGATTTCCTGCACAGGCAAGCATGCCACCACTGACGGGGACGATGCGATTCAGGTCATCCATCCGGATGGCCTCCGCCGGTAAACCCTCTTGCAACCCCCAAGCATATAGAAACGGCGTCAGCACAGTGCCGGGCTGGTACCTGCCCTGGGTGGTTCGGTCCATCAGCGGTGCTTTTTCATTTTGGGTTAGTTCCCGCCATTGTTCCTCAATTAGATTGGGATCGAACGAAGGTGACGATGCAAGCGCCAGGATCTCCCCCGAGAAACCATCCAGGATTACGGCAGCTCCCTCATGACCTGAAATCGCCTCCGCCGCTTTCAGTTGAAGCTCCAAATCGAGCGTCAACTGAATATCAACACCTGGTGGTGTGAACCCTCGGAGCAATTTGCCCCAAAGGTATGAGCCCTCATCCACGTCCCGTTCTCCGCGAAGATAGGCATCCATCGAGGCTTCTATCCCGGATTGTCCGTAGGTGTACGTATCGAAACCAACCACATGCGCCCCGCCGGTCTGGGTATATTTGCGCGCATAAGAACCTGGTTTTCCGAGTGACTCCGCCAGCACATTCCCGTCTCGATCGAGGATACGGCCTCTCATCACGAATTGGCTCTGCACCGCCCTGCGCGGATTATCCAGCCTTGCCACCAAATTTGAAGAACGGTACAAGCTCCACCAGCCCAAATTTATCGCAAGAAGGCCCCATAAAAGCAACAAGAATAGATGAACGTGCTTGATGGGATCCGTGAACGGATTGCCCCTTCCACGTCCGCCTGATATATGGAGGAGCAATCCTAATGCAACGAAACTTGTCAACAGGGAAGAGCCTCCATAGGAGACGAACGGCAGCGTGACCCCCGCAAGGGGAAGGAATCGGGTTGCCCCGCCAATGATGAGCACCGCCTGAAGTCCCAATGCGATAGAAATTCCTCCGGCCAGCAATATCCTGAAGGGCTCATCGCTCTCAAGAGCAGCTTTAATCCCTCTGCTCACGAGGATCACAAACAATGCGATCAGGCCTAACCCGCCGATCAGGCCCCATTCCTCCGCAATTGCGGTGAAAATGAAATCAGTATGAGCTGCGGGCACGAACTCTGGGTTCCCCATGCCCGGACCCCGACCGAACAATCCCCCCGAGGCAATAGCGATGATGGATTGGACGATCTGGTAAGAGCCACCCGTTGGGTCCAACCACGGGTTGACCCATGCTTCAAACCTTAGCGCTACGACGTCAATAAAAACCACTCCAAGTACCGCGCCGATCCATGTCAGGATGATGGCCAGCGCCATCACACGCCAGCGACCCGTAGAGAGATAAAGCAAGAATGCAAAGATCGCCAGGAAAAGCGATCCTGTGCCCATATCCCTTTGCAGCACAAGGAGGACGATGGCGATGACCCATATGATCAGCAGGGGAAGCAGCGATCTCCAGCCGCGATAAGGTATGCCGTCCTGCTCAACCGTGACACGGTCTGCAAGATAGGCAGCCAGAAATGCGATGAGAATGAGTCGGAGAGGTTCGGATGGCTGGAAGTAAACACCACAACATCCCAACCAGAGACGAGGGGAAGACCCGGTTGGGCTCGTTCCGAACAACAGCGTAAGAAATACCAATCCAATCCCGAGTGTGATCCATACATATCGGTATTTTCGCAACCATTGGAGATCCCGCCGCGCCTGAAGGACGATAATCAGGAGGAGGCAGGATAGAACAAACCATCCCGTCTGACGAAAACCGAATCCGGGCGCCAATCTCCAGATGACGAGCATTCCCCAACCCGCCATAAATAGTGCAATGGGGATCAGAAAGGGATCGCGATCCGGATCGGTTCTGCGCGCGGTTCGTCTGATGACCCAAGCACCCAGAGCCCACACCGGCAGGATGAGAAAATGCGTCCACATGACCCCGTTGGTAGACCACGACTGAAGCTTTACACCACCGGCGATCGAAAGACCTGAGGCTCCAAACAGTAAAAAGATAAATGCGAGCGCGAGCAATATCGCCTCGCGCCGATCGTTCTTTACCCGGCGTTCCAGGGAGACATCGATCAACAATTGGTGATAGCCTTTCCCTCGTATCTACCGAATTGAAAGATAAATTGGTGGTGAATCATGTTTTTATCATGACCCGTTCAACCCATCGCTAATCCGTTGTTCAAACGAAGTCGCAGCACCTAAGGGTCGTAGGAAAATTTTATCCCATCGAAAGACCTACGCTTTCGTACGGGTGTCTTGAGGTTCTTCCTGGGAACCGGAATGCAGGTTTACTTTTACATTGCCAAGGGATATGCGATCGCCATCTGTAAGGATGATTGGACCTTCAATCGGAAAATCATTGACCATCGTCCCGTTCTTCGATCCCAGATCCTCCAACCACCACTGATTCCCTTGATACGATAATCTCGCATGATGGGCAGAGACCGTATCATCGGCGAGGCGGATCGTGCAATCCGCGGCACGCCCAATTAAGTTTAACGCCGCCAAACGCGTGGGTCGTCGGTCTTCAGAAGGTTCTTCTTCGGTCAGGTAGGTCTCCGGGACATTTGTCCCTCGATCGGTAACACTGCCGACATCACGCCAAAGCGCAACGAGGATGAGAGCCAGGAATGCATAGAGAGTCAGGGCCATCAAGACCCTGAGAATTAGCAAAACGACGGATGGGGTCATTTCTCAGATTCTGTTTTTTTATGGATCGTACGAGTTCGCTGATCGCCAGCAGGTTTTGGAGGAAAGGGAGGCGAGTATGCCGGTGTCTCGTCGGGAGGTCCTCCGGGATCCTCGCCGTAAACCAACCGGATCCCTGCAATGTCGATGACATCCCCGGGTTGCAGTAAGTGTTGGTTGATGGATCTCCCGTTCACCTGCACTCCTGCGGCGGAGCCCACATCGAAAAGCACGAAGCGACTATCACGCACTCGGATTTGCGCATGGGTCCGAGATACTCGGGGATCGTCGAGGATGAGTTGGTTATCGAGGCGGCGACCGATATTGATCGTGTAACGGTCTAAGGGGAAATGCCGGTTTCCATCCACGATGAGATAAGCCCCGTTCGGTAATATGGCGGGATCAAGATGGACGCCTCTCGCCATTTCCTGTGTAAACTCCAGTGGGCTGGTACTATGCCACGCGATTACCCTGACCTCATGACGCGCGAGCGTCGGGTCCGCAGCGACTGTAACGATGGGTTCGTTAAAAACCATATAACCGGATATTCTGGCGGCCTCCAGCAATCGTTTCGCGAGAGCCTGGTGCAAATCAGGCGCGTTTTTCAACAGACCTTCGGCATCCTTCGGATGGAACGTAATCGCATATTTATCAGGCGCAAATGCTGCCCCCTCATCGTTTCGGCGAATGCCATCACGCATCGCCCGAGACAATTTGACGGCCACATCCGACGGAGACATCTCCAAGCCGACAAGACGGTTGAGGGTGCCTTCGAAAAAACTTTCCAAATGATTTTCAATACGATCGATTTGATGTGCCATGGAAGATTCAATTATACCGTTTGTATTCAGCTTTGGTTGATCTATGTCTTCGGTGAATTTTTCTTCCCCTTTTTACCAAAGACCGCGGTGTCATCATATCTTAATTTCAACCCCAATGGTGTGATCTGATCCCGATCCGTCGGTTTATCCGCAGGTTTATAGGGCAGGGTGATGTCTGGAGGACCTTCGGGACCTTCCCCATAAATCAGGTCGATTTTCGCAATCGTAATGACGTCGCCGGGTTTCAGCGTCTGCTCATCGATCAGTTGACCGTTAACCCGAGTACCGGCTGTTGATTTCTCATCAAAAAGGACAAACTTTCCATGACGTGCCAACAGTCTGGCATGCTTTCGGGAGACATGTTGGTCATCGAGGACGAGATCGCTGTCCAAGCGGCGACCGATGGTGACGAGATGCTTCTTCAACCGAAAATGACGTTTACCCTGGATGATGAGAAATGCACCTTTGGGGGGTTTATGCGTATCGCCATTAATCTGTGCGGTCACTTCATCCGCCAGATGAAGTGGATCACGACTATGCCATGCAATCACTCGAACTGCGCCGGAAGGCAGCGTTGGGTCTGTCCCCAGGGTAAAATGAGGTTCTCGAGCGAGCATCAGATCCATGCGGATCAACGCTTCCCGTAGTCCTATACGGAGCCGGTTCTGGATCTCCGGGGACGCACGCTCGTACTCATCTGAGCTTTCAGGTTCAAAGCTCAGCGTGTACTGATCCGGGGCATACATGTTGCCCCCCGCATCTTTCCGAATCCCGGCCCAAAGTTCATGTGCCAGCTTTTCTGAGAGCTCTTCTACCGACACACCCTGAATGTTGATATCCGAAAGTGATGCACGCAATGCATCGGTCAATGCGCCAATTTGTTCTTCCATCGGAATGATTATACATGTTTGTCTTTAAAGAATATGAGGCCTTTTCGTACTATACTCAAGAAATGGAACTCAAGCCATTCGAAGAGGTAGAACACACAGCCGACTGGGCATTAAAAGTTTGGGGGGTCGATCTTCCGCATCTTTTTAAAAATGCTGCCGATGGCATGCTGCAGCTCATGGGCGCCCTGCCAGCCCAGCAAAATCCATTGATGCGGACAATTGAGGTTGAAGCGATTGATGAGGAATCCTTATTAGTCGTCTGGCTGGAAGAGCTCTTGTTCGGAATGGAAACTCGATCGGTGACGTATCAGGAAATGAGCCTGCGGATCACAGGAGCTACGGCACTGAGAGCGAAGATCGAAGAACTGCCGCTCGTCTCAATCGCCAAACCCATTAAGGCCGTGACCTACAACGATCTTGTTATTCGTCCAATCCAGGGTGGCCTGGAAACTACGATCATCTTCGACGTATAGGAGCACCACCATGGTTGAGAAATCCGATATTCACCGTTTGACGGAATACCTCTGGGAAATCCCCGCTACCTATCGGGAAGATATGCGCGTTCCGGTTCGCATATTCGCAAGCAAGAACCTGCTCGATGAAGCGCTCGGCGATAAATCTCTCAACCAGGCCGTTAATGCGGCTACGCTCCCGGGTCTTGTTGAACATGTTCTGGTCATGCCCGATGTTCATCAAGGTTATGGATTCCCCATCGGTGGCGTCGCAGCCACCGCCCTTCCCGATGGCATTATTTCCCCCGGAGCGATTGGTTATGACATCAACTGCGGGGTCCGGCTCCTGGCCAGCGAAATTTCATTCGAGCAAGTTAAGGGAGAGATCCCGGACCTGGCAACCGAGCTCTATGCGAACTGTCCAAGCGGCGTTGGCGTGGGTGGACACATCAACCTCAGTCACAAACAGCTTCAGCAAGTGTGTCGTTCGGGCTCGAAGTGGGCGCTCCAGAATGGTTATGCGCGTGAAGACGATCTCGAGAAAACCGAAGAGGGTGGATGCATTTCCGGAGCAGATCCGAGCAGCGTGAGCTCACGCGCGTTCAAGCGTGGGAGGGGACAAATCGGAACGCTGGGCGCAGGAAACCATTTCGTCGAGGTCGATATCGTCGAGGAAATCTTCCATCCTGATGCTGCCAGGGCGATGCGGCTATACGAAGGAGCGTTGACTGTACAAATTCATTGTGGATCGCGAGGTTTTGGACACCAGGTTTGTTCCGACTATGTGAAGGAATTCCAGAGCGCCGTAGGGCGATACGGGATTCGCCTTCCTGATCGAGAGCTGGTTTGTGCCCCCCTGAGTTCCCCCGACGGGAAAGCATACCTCTCCGCTATGGCATGTGCAGCGAATTACGCGTTCTGCAACCGCCAGATCCTTGCTCATTACGTTCGGGAATCTTTTGAGAACACTTTCGCCGGCAAAACGAGGAATTGGGATCTCACCCAGGTATACGACATCGCTCACAATATGGGGAAGATCGAGGAACACATCGTTCAGGGGAAAAAGATGCGAGTGTGTGTGCATCGCAAGGGCGCAACGAGGGCATTTGGACCGGGGTTCTCAGGTCTTCCTGATGAATACAGGAGCCTGGGTCAGCCTGTGCTCGTACCCGGCAGCATGGGCACGGCATCCTGGGTCCTTTTAGGGACAGAAAAAAGCATGCAGCAGTCTTTTGGTTCAACCTGTCACGGAGCCGGACGAGTGATGAGCAGGAGACAGGCGAAGCGGGAGATTTGGGGGAAGGATTTACGAGAACGATTGGAAGCGGATGGGATCAGCGTGCGTGCCGGATCGATGCCAGGTCTCGCGGAAGAGGCACCCAGGGCCTACAAAGACGTCGATGAAGTCGTCCAAGTCGTGACCGGCGCCGGGATCGCAGTGAAAGTTGCCAGGCTCGTACCGGTAGCGGTGATCAAGGGCTGAGCATCGGGGATGAAATGGCCTCCTGTCGGGACCATCCGACGATATGAGGCTAGTCGGATAGATGCGGCACATTTGTGGCCGGAACACGCTGCGGCTTCCCGAGGTTGATTCTCGATCACCACCGCCGCCATCTTTTCCACACATGAAACCGCCCATCGGGGGGCACGAGCAATCCACGAAAACAAGCCTATTCTTTAATCGGTCGTAAAGCCCATCTCTCTTGGAAGCGGGGTTGGGGTGAGGGTGGAAATTTTTAACCTCGAAATACAGACCCGGAGGATAATGGTTCTATTTCCCCCAATACCGGTTTCGGGATTCAGGGAGCTCGCTCCTTCCCATCAGTAAGCTGATGGATTCCGTTTTCCTCCCATTTTGGGACAGTCCCTTTTTCACCTGCGTTGAAGCCGTATAAATTTCCGTTTCCCAACTTTCAGAACTTTACTTTGCTCCAACTGAGGGACGAAATCCCTCTCGGTGATAACTTCACCATCCAGGCGGACGCCTTTTTGGTCGATCAGACGCCTGGCCTCGCTCTTGCTGCTCACAAGGCCCGCTTCGACCATAACTTCTACGATCGATGAGCTTCCAGATACCTCAAACTCAGGGATGTCTTTCGGTGTACCTCGATCCTGAAACACGCGCCGGAAGGCGTCTTCAGCCGGTCCAACAGCCTCCTCCCCATGATAAATCTCCACGATCTCGCGCGCCAGACGCATTTTCACATCCCGGGGATGCAGCTCCCCGGCGTCGAGACCGCTTTCAATCTCGTCTATCTCGGCAGGTGTCCACCGAGTGACCAGGCGCAGGTAGTTGCTCATCGCTGAATCCGGGATGCTCATCAACTTGCCGTACATCTCCTCTGGCTCTTCATCGATGCCGATAAAATTCCCCGTACTCTTTGCCATGCGCATGTGGCCATCGGTGCCAACGAGGACGGGTACAGTCAGCACAATTTGAGGTTTCATACCGTTAGCCTCCTGGAGCTTACGACCAGCGAGCAGGTTGAAGAGCTGCTCTGTCCCACCTAACTGCACGTCCGCCTTCAGCAAGATGGCGTCATAGCCCTGCAGAAGCGTGTAGAAGAATTCATGCAGCCAGATCGGATCTCCACGCTCGTATCTCTTCGAAAAGTTATCTCGTGCGAGGAACTGCCCTACGGTGAAATTCGAGGCCAGTTCGGTGAATTGCTCTAAGGTTAACTCGGAGAGCCATTCGTGGTTGAAACGAACCTCTGTCTTCTCTTTATCGAGAATTTTAAAAGCCTGTGCGGTATAGGTCTCCGCATTTTTCCGAACATCCTCCTGGGTTAATCGAGGTCGCGCCTTGTCCTTATCCGAAGGATCGCCCACGAGGGCGGTAAAGGAGCCGATCACAAAAATCGCCTGGTGACCAAGCTCTTGAAATTGACGTAATTTGCGCATCGTGACGGTATGCCCAAGATGAAGATCCGAATGTGTAGGGTCGTAGCCACAGTAAACGCGCAAGGGCATCCCCGCCTTCTCGGCTTCGATCAGACGGTCCCGAAGCTCGTTCCCCATAGCCTTCTTGAGTTCATTATCCCCATATTCAGATCCTTGCATCAAGAGGGCGACTTGTTCATCCATGGACATCTTTTTCTTAGACATCGTGTTCTCCTGCATCTCGTTCTGAGGCTGCGAAACAAGCCAGCGTGAGCACACTTCACCCACGCTGTGTCCCGATATTATATAGTGATGTTACTGATCAATTCCAACACAGCGGATCATGATACGTGCGAACTCGGGGGTTTGATAAAAATAGCTGGATAATAATCTATTCGGCCCTACGATGAAATCCGCGATCGACCCTCGAGTTTATCACAAGAAGCTTTCGCCCACATGGTTTATGTCACAAGGCAGATTTTGGTTCAGCCTCAGAGGTTTGTGCAATAAGGCGCCCTCGCCCAAACCCTCAACATCTTTCAGGAAGAGGGGAAGCGTGGCAGAGAGTTGTGCCATCTCCTCAGCAGGAAGATGATCGAGGAGATGGAAAAGCTTTGCCCATGTCATCGATACTATCGAACACATCTTCCGACGGTCTCAGCCTCGCTCTACTTCCGTCTTTTCACAAATCCAGTCATCTTCCCCCCAGAATGGTTCAGAAAGTTTTGCACGGCTTCGTATAAGGACCGCAAGCATCGGACCATTGATGAAATCCGAACCAGGGCTCACGAGTCCAGGTTTTTCATCAGGGAATTCTGTGTTAAAAATCATGCCGGCGTCGTCGCTGAGCACGATGATCTTCCAGCGCTCTCTCACCCACCGAGCATGAATTCGGGCCACATTTTCCCACGGGATTTGGAAGCTCCTCAATGGATTTTTGTATGTGAGTATTTTGGCGGACGCATTGATTCTCGTGCCACTCTCCATCCACGCACCAAAACTCAATACAAGCCCCACGATCAGGAATAATCCGGTGATGAACACACCCGTGAGCGACAACTTTCCGGTTTGAGTCCTCAGAAACCACGTCGCGAGGCCGACGCTCAGCATAAATCCATATGCGTAAATTTCACTGCGGCGTGACATGGAGTGCGGTTGATAAACCCCCTCGTCCACTGTTTGAATGTCATCGCTGAGATAATCGGGCTTTCTAACCAGGACAAGTCCTTTCACGCGTGACGGGAATCATTCTCTTGCAGCGAATGCCACCATCCCAACGCACGTGTTCGGGGAAACGATCATTCCAAGTTAAAACCGCAACCAAAAGCCGTGCCGATCGGAATCAGATTTCCAACAAGAGAAGTCTCCATGACTTGCAGTTTCTTTCGAGCATGATCCTGCAGTTGGGGCACTTCAGAAAACGCCGACGACCGGTCAGGCAGGCTTGAGAACTTGTGCGAACGACTCCAGGACATGATCGAGCGCGGGATCATCGATTTGATAATGAAACACGACCCGAAAAGAATTTCCTCGAGGCGTCCCAAGGCGTATCTTCTTCGCAGCCATCGAACTCACCAAATCATGCGGCTCGATATCTCCAACTCGAAAAAAGACCATGTTCGAGGGCGGCGATTCATATTCGAGGTGTACGCCCGGGTACGTGCCAATCGTTTCTGAAAATATCTTCGCACGCTGATGATCCTCCCCGAGACGATCCGCCATGTTCTCCAACGCCACGATCCCGGCTGCCGCAAGGATGCCGGCTTGACGCATTCCCCCTCCAAGCTGTTTCCTGATCCTATGTGCTTTTCGGATAAATGCGCTCGAACCACAGATGACCGATCCTACCGGAGCGCCCAGGCCCTTTGAAAGACAAAAGGTGACGGTATCCGCCGGCGCGGTTAGTTCGGACGGAGCGACATTCAATGCTGCTGCAGCGTTGAATATTCTTGCACCATCGATATGGACCAGCAGACCGCGCTCGTGTACGCGATCACAGATCGTATGGGTGTATTCCACAGTAAGCGGGCTGCCCCCGCAACGGTTGTGCGTGTTCTCGATGCAAACGAGGCGGGTTATGGGCTGGTGGACATCATCCGAATGGATTGCGCCGACTAAATCGTCCGGCAAGATCGTCCCGTCGCTCTGATTCTGGAGGATGTATGAATGGACCCCGCCCAGCACGGCAGTTCCGCCGGCTTCATATAAATAGGTATGAGAGAGATGACCAAGGATGACCTCGTCCCCGCGCGCACAGTGTGCAAGGACGGCCGCTAGATTTCCCATCGTACCGCTCGGGACGAACAAACCGGCTTCCTTACCCAAAATCTCTGCCGACATTTCCTGCAGCCGGTTTATCGTCGGATCTTCGCCATAGACATCGTCGCCGACCTCAGCGATTTCCATGGCCTTTCTCATCTCTCTCGTTGGTTTGGTCACAGTATCTGACCGTAAATCAATCCATTCCATTGGACACCATCCTCCCGGGACCGGAGAAGCTCCTTTTACTCGAGAATATCC
Organism: uncultured Anaerolineaceae bacterium; assembly: GCA_964570595.1. Taxonomy (GTDB): domain Bacteria; phylum Chloroflexota; class Anaerolineae; order Anaerolineales; family E44-bin32; genus E44-bin32. Next base: position 18,433 of record CAZMZL010000029.1, read on the forward strand.
TGCTAGTCTATCTTCCGAGGTTAAATCCGACAAGGGACATGGGTGAGCGAATTTTTTCGGGATCGCGGCACTAAGCTCAAACGGCATATGAACGACTGCCGGTTAAATCAAACTCGAATCCTCACGCAGAGAGGCGAGAGCAGCGGAAAAATCACGGGGAAGCGGCGCCTCATGGATCGAGGGTTCATCATGTTCTGGAAGGGTGATTTCCAACCGGGAAGCATGCAGGAGCTGCCTATTCACAGGCAGTGTTGGCGTACGCGCTCCATAGTAGGTATCGCCAACCACAGGACAACCAATAAATGCGAGATGCACCCGGATTTGATGTGTCCGGCCGGTGTGGGGATGGACCTCAAGGAACGTGTGCCTGGAGAAGTGTTCCTCTGTATGGTAAATCGTGGATGCCTCCCGTCCTTGTTTTTTTGAAACGACCGCCATTCTTTGTCGATGCTGAGGGTCTCTCCCGATATGAGCTTCGATCTTCCCCGATGGCGATGGGGGCGCCCCATCGACCAGAGCTTGATAGACCTTTTTGACCTCTCTCCCCTTAAATTGCGCTTGCAGCATCTGATGGGCTGAGTCATTTTTTGCGAGAACGATAAGGCCGGACGTGTTCTTGTCCAGACGGTGCACGACCCCCGGACGGAGCACTTCGCCAATTCCCTTGATGTCTGGTGCGTGTGCAAGAAGAGCATGCACGAGTGTGCCCGAGTCGTGACCAACGGAAGGGTGTACAACCATCCCGGCCGGTTTGTCCACGATGATGACATTGCGGTCTTCATAAATGATATCCAGGGGGATCGCTTCGGGGATGAGATCAGACG
>CAZMZL010000030.1:0-18997 GCA_964570595.1 uncultured Anaerolineaceae bacterium
AGTGGCTGGAAGCTCCTGCGATATGCGGCGAGAGGATGACGTGCGGCATTCCCCACAGCGGGCTGCTCTCGGGAAGAGGCTCGATCGGATAGACATCCAGGGCGGCGCCGGCAATCCCCCCATCGTTCAATGCCTCCACAAGGGCGCCGTGGTCCAGGATGCCCCCTCGGGATACGTCAATGAGATAGGCATCGGGCTTCATCGCCTCGAGCACACGTTTATCGATCATACCGCGGGTGGTTGAGGTAAGGGGCAGGGCGACCACGACGAAATCGCATAGCGAAACCATCGAGCGAATCGCTTCGGGAGGGTAGATGCGATCGGGTATCTCGGCCGCAGGGTCTCCCAGGCCATCGACGATGTATTCCTCATCGTCGAGTTGTTTCAGGTCACGCTTGATCGCCAGAATATGTGCCCCGAACGTATGGCAGATACGAGCGACTTCGCGCCCAATGCTGCCATAACCCACGATGCCTACTGTGCTGCATCGCAGCTCGACAGGCTGGTATCGACGGTATCGATCTTCAGCCCAGCGGATCTCGGGTGGATCGGACGAATAGCTTAAGAGATGGTGCCCCAGAGCCAGCATCTGAGTGAGAGCAAACTCCGCCATTTGTGGCGCCGAGGCGCCGCTCATTGTGGTGACCGCAATATCGGTATTGAGTAAGGGATGTTCAAGGACGTGGTCGACGCCGGCGTAATGAAGTTGAATCCATCGAAGATTGGGAACCAGATCGGGATCTGGGAGCGTATCGATGGTATAGAGTATCTCGGCTTTTTCCAGGACATCTTCAGGAATCAGCTCAACATTTCGGGTGGGATGTGCATGCACAACCAGCCTAGGAGAAACGGGTGTCACTTTGTCCTCAAGGGCATCCGGAAAAGCGACCGTGTTGAGTAGGTGAATTTCTTTGTTGTCCATGAAGATCATTTTACATCAGAGTTGGAAGTATGGCAGAATATTCACGCTGCAGGCCTGTATAATTAATCCCTCGATGAGGCCGTATTGCAGGATGAGGTCAGGTTGAAAGCAATATATTGAACCACCATAGTGAAGGAGGGCTTGCATGAAAATCGGCATCGTATATCCACAAACCGAGTTCGGTTTCGACCCGCTTGCCATTCGTGATTTTGCACAAACCGCAGAAAGCCTGGGTTTTGATCACATCCTTGCCTATGAACACGTCCTGGGCGCCAACCCCAAACGGCCGGGAGGCTGGCAAGGACCGTATACATATCACGATCCATTTATGGACCCATTTGTCTTGTTCGGTTTCATGGCCGCAGTGACGAATACGATCGAATTCACAACGGGCATCCTGATCCTGCCACAAAGACAAACGGCCCTGGTGGCAAAACAGGCGGCCTGCCTGGATGTGCTCTGTGGAGGGCGGTTGAGACTCGGCATAGGGATTGGGTGGAATGAAGTTGAGTACGAGGCGCTGAATACGGTTTTTGAGAACCGAGGGGCGAGAAGCGAGGAGCAAGTACAGCTCCTGAGACAATTATGGGTCGATCCCCTGGTCACCTTTCATGGTAAGTGGCACACCATTAACGACGCTGGGCTGAACCCGTTGCCAGTGCAGCGACCGATCCCCATCTGGTTTGGAGGGCATGCCGATCGGGTGCTTAAAAGAATTGCGAAACTGGGCGATGGCTGGATAACAAATCATAAGTCCATCGAAGAGGCGCAACCGTCGTTGGACAAACTCAGCGCTTATCTTGAGGAAGCAGGCCGTCCGAGCGAAGCCCTGGGGCTTGAAGTGCGGCTTACGTATGGCGAGGGAGATCTGGTATCGCTGGCCGCCTCGCTCGAGAGCTGGCGTATTGCCGGGGCTACGCATCTCTCTTTCAACACCATGCGCAGTGGATTCAAGACGAATATCGAACACATTGGTGCGATGCGCAGGCTGGGTGAACATCAGGGAATATTGAAAAAAAATTAATCTATGAGACCCACATCGCGAGGAGCATCCCGATGCCTATTAGGGCCATCAAGAGCCAGGTTACAAGCAGCGAGCCTCCCAGAACGCTGAAGTAGATACCGATGGAAGGGATTGCGATGAGGATTAAAGCGATGATCTGGAGATGCAATTTGTGCTTCTCCCTTATTGTAGGTAGAGAACTCATCCAAACATCCTAGGTTAAAAGCCAGGTCATAGCGCTCATCACGAGGAGCAGGATCACGACATAGCCGATGAGCTTCTTCATGATATGACCCTCTTGACCCATCAACTCGGTCGTGCTTGCTCCCACAACGATCTTCGTCGGCGCCAGTACGGAACCGACGGCGCCCCCACCCGTTTGAGCCGCGAGAATGACGGTGACTGCATAGCCGAGCAGTTCGGCCGTCCTCATTTGCAGCGTCCCGAACAAGACATTTGAGTTGGTGTTCGATCCTGTCATAAATGCCCCCAGTGCGCCAATCCATGTAGCGATAAGCGGATAGTAATCCCCCGCGCCACGCGCCAATCCAAGCGCCAGAGTCTCCGTCATCCCGGCGTGGAGCATGACCATGGCCATGGCGATCATGGCGGTGATCCCCAGGCTCGAAGGCAGGACGCGCTGGACTGTTTCCCCAAGGATGTTTGAGGCAGATCCCTTACCCAGCAAGCCCGTCCGCCGGTAGACCAGGTAGGTGAAGAATGATGTGTAGAAAAGAATCGCACCGGCGTGTCGAAATATCGGGATTTCGCGGCTGGTACCGGCAGGAATACTGAAGCCACGGGAAGTGCTCATCTCTGGAAATGAAAGCCGGATGACGAACTGATCCAGGAACGAACGAAGCGGATCAAAGAAGTAAATGATGAGCGTGAAAAACACAAGAGCGATATACCCTGAGAAAGCAAGCAATACCTGCCGCCTGCTCACAGAAAACTCTCCCTTGCCTCTATCCGCTTGATTCCCGCTTCGTCGAGCGATGAAATAGCCTGCAATAAGACCCATGAGCCCCGCGCCCAGTCCGGCAAGATTCCAGAGACCGTTTGTAGCGAGGATGTACTGCGTGCTGCTCATCACCAGGCCGATGAGAAGGATGGGCAGGATGTGAACCCTGATAGCCCGCCACCCGCCGGCAATGTGAGCGACCATGAAACCGCAGACAAGGCCAATCATGCCAAGCATCGCCGCTGCCGTTGGGACAAGAACTTCTCCGGGGATGCCCGTGGTGGCAATCAAAGCCTGAATAGATGTTGCAAGGCTTCCGAAGCTCACGGACCATGCATGGCCGATGGAAGGAATTACGATTGCGCTCAGAGGCGTGAAGCCGATCCCGATCAACAATGGAGCCGTCACGGCCGTCGGGACGCCGAAGCCCCCCACGCCTTGCAAGAAGGAGGCGAACGCCCACCCGATCAGAAGCGCCTGTACGACGCGGTCGGGGGTTAATTGTGTCACCGCGATGCTGATCGTGGAGATTGCCCCGGCTTCCGACGTCACCCGGTATAACAGGAATGCAGTCCAGGTTATAAGGAGAACGTCGAGGGTGAGAAACAGCGCCTTGGTTTGAGCGAGGGCGAGGACCTCGATGCCGGTCCCGAAATGAAAGGCAGCCACAATGATCGCCGTGAACCATCCGGCCGGTCCTGCTTTGCTGGCTCCCCAGTGGAATCCGAGCATTAAGACAAGGATGACGAAAATGGGGGTGGCGGCGAAGATCCAGTCAAGAAGCATGGGGGGCGTCAGGTCAGCAAGATAGTGGATTATAGCATGCCCACATCGAACGGTTTTACGGTGGAATGAAGGGTTTGTTTCCGATCCAACTCATGATGTGAGAAACCTATCGGGACGGTGAGTGGGGATGAAGTAGCCCTCTGGTCCCATAGAGCGTATGAATTGCGTAGGGTTTCCGTTGCGTTATAGACGTGCGCATAGTCCTTCGCATCGTATATAGTATAGACAGAAGGGCGAAATCTCTTCTTCTCCTCCTTAAGAGAGAGCCGGGGTCGGCGTCCCCGGCTCTCATGACTCCTAACGCCTTACTGTATAATCCCACATCGTGAGCGCATCTCTTTCATCTCCCAATCGGCAAATCTTCCGGGCTGCAGGCGTCGTGATGTTTGGAATGACACTTTCGAGTGTCATTGGCTTGATCACGACCATCCTTATCACGAGAACATTCGGTACACAGTCGGACATCAACGCGTACTTCGCCGCCAATCGACTCACTGAAATCCTATTCACCCTCGTTTCCGGAGGGGCTCTGGCTTCGGCTTATCTTCCTACATTCTCAGGTTTTCTAACTCGAGGGGATCGGCGCGGCGCATGGAAGCTTGCCTCGGCTGTCGTCAACCTGGTGCTGCTCATTCTGATTTTAATCTGTGGCATCGCGTGGATATTCTCCCCCTGGATCGTCGATCACATCCTGGCGCCCGGTTTTTCAGGGACAGGCCAGACCGATCTCACCGTATCACTCCTGCGCATCATGCTCATCACGCCCATCCTTTTCGGGATGAGCGGCTTGCTGATGGCTACATTGCAGGCACATCAGCACTTTATCCTACCCGCATTGGCCCCCGCAGCCTACCGGCTCGGTATGATCCTGGGGATTTTCATACTCGTTCCCAGGTGGGGCATCTATGGCCTCGCCTGGGGCGTGGTTCTGGGCACCTGTTTGCATTTGATCATTCAAATTCCCGGGCTCCGTGGCAAAGGGGGGACATACTCCCGGACCCTCGGCCTGGACGATCCCGCCGTGGGGGAGGTGGGCAGGCTCATGCTGCCCAGGCTGCTCGGAGTCGCCGTCGTCCAGATTAATTTCCTCGTGAACACCAATCTTGCCTCCCGGATGGCGGAAGGAAGCGTCTCTGCGCTCTCCTACGCATTTATGTTAATGATCATGCCCCAGGCGATCATTGCTCAGGCGATTGCGATTGCGGCGCTGCCAACGTTTTCGGCGCAAGTTGCGCTTGGCCAATTGAAGGGTATGCGGGACTCCCTCGCGGTCACCCTCCGCAGCGTCGTATTCCTTGCCTTTCCCGCCATGGTGGGGTTGATCCTTTTGCGGCGGGAGATCGTGGGTGCGCTCTTTGAGCGCGGCCTTTTTAACAGTCAATCAACAGAGTTGGTGGCATGGGCGCTGCTGTGGTTTGCGGCTGGACTTCTGGGACATTCTTTGTTGGAGGTTGTAGCCCGGGCTTTTTATGCCCTGCACGACACGAGGACGCCGGTGCTCGTGGGTGTGGGTGCGATGAGCTTGAATGTGCTGCTGAGCATCTTGTTTTCGCTTGCGTTTCTGCGCCTCGGAAGAGCCCCCATTGGCGGGCTTGCACTGGCGAATTCGTTAGCGACGATGATTGAAGCATCGGTGCTTTTATGGCTCATTCATCGGAAACTGGGGAGCATGGACTTGAGAGCGCATCGGCGAGTGATTACGGCCATCATTCTCGCTTCTTCGGCTATGGCGGTGACGATCCTGCTCTGGTTGGCGCTTACGAGCGATCAGTCTATTTGGATCAGCGGGGGCGTCGGTATCGTTCTGGGAGGCGCGGTTTACTGGCTTGCGGCTCTGCTTCTGGGGGTTCCCGACGCAAAGGAAGTTCCTGGGGCCATCTTCAGGCGGGGCGGTGCGGACGCGTAATAATGTATCCGCGTGGTGAAGCCCGTTATGGCGGATGGGTGCAAATCTTTCATCGTTTTAACATACTCGCATTTATCCTAAGGACAGTCCGGCCGACGGAGCCATGAAACAGTGAGCTAGTCGTCGGAATTCTTCGGGGTGAAATCGACCTCATTGAAACCGCCTTCTCCGTCTGGCGTCAGCTCGCGGAGTCGAAGTTCTGCCTGTTCCAAAAGCTGGTTGCACCTTACGCTAAGTTCCTGTCCGCGCTCAAAAAGCGCCAGCGCCTCCTCCAACGGGAGATCCCCCTCTTCGAGCTTCTTCACGAGCAGGGCTAATTCCTCAAAGGCTTCTTCGTAAGTCAGCTTCACCACGGGTTTTGGTTTTGGCATCTTCACTCCGATCCTTGTTGCTCAGGTGGGCTTGTCTGTGCGGGGAAAACCCCATCCTGAACCTGGATGGTAAGTCGGTCTCCCGGAAAGGTTTGTCCCACCGATCGTACGATCTGACCGTTCTCCGCACGGGTGACGAGCGCATATCCGCGCGCAAGTATCTCGAAGGGGCTCACCGCTTGTAAGGTTTGGGACATGCCCGCAAGTAGCGTGCGCGCCAGGGCGAGATCATGATTCAACGTCGCTTGAGCCCTTATCTGGAGGTCATCGACATGTTGCCTCGCATTGGCGACCCGGGCTCTGGGGGAGTTCCGTCGGAGCGCGGCTCCGATCAGGTCAAGGGTGTGCCTACGTTTGATGAGGTCGTCTCGAAAACTCCCCCAAATGCGGTATCTGGATTCGTAGACATCGGCGTCGAGTTCGGTCCGATCGGGCGTGGCCATCTCGGCTGCGGAGGACGGCGTGGGTGCGCGTACGTCCGCAGCGAAGTCGGACAAAATGAGATCGGTCTCGTGGCCGATACCGGTCACAAGGGGCGCCTCAGATGCACCGACGGCCCGGACAACATCTTCGTCGTTGAAAGCCCGCAAGTCTTCGACCGAGCCCCCTCCGCGCACGAGGAGGATCACATCCGGTCTTCCGTGGGAATTCATGGTGTCGAGCGCAGCCACGATGCTTCTTGGTGCATGCTCACCTTGGACGGGCGTCGGGGAGATGATGACCTCCGCGATGGGGTACCTGCGCTTGAGCACGTGGAGTACATCCCGCAGCGCCGCACCGGTCGGTGAGGTCACTACGCCGATGCGCTGCGGCCACACCGGGAGAGCTCGTTTCTTGTCCTGATCGAACACGCCATCGTTTTCAAGCTGCTCTTTTAACCGCAGGAATTCCTGGAAATGGCTTCCCTCCCCGGCGGGATGGATCCGATCAGCGTAAAGCTGATATTGTCCACCAGCGTCATACACACTGATATGTCCGCGAACTTCCACGGCTTCCCCGTTCTTCGGCAGGCCGGTTTGCTTGGACACAACGGGTCGCCACATCACACACCGCAGGGAAGCTTCATCGTCCTTCAAGGTGAAATAAAGATGACCCGAAGCCGGTCGGGAAAGGTTCGAGACCTCGCCCGCGATCAGGAGGTCCCGAAGTCGGTAATCACTCTCGAGCGTCTCCCGTATGTAGCGAGTGATGTCGGTCACAGACCAGGTCTGTGGTTCTGCGGTTAAGGAGAAGAGGTCGATCACGGAGATTAGCTTACGTTACGGCTGCGAGGCTGTCAACCGGAAGGTTATAATAAAGGGAATCGTAAAACAAGTTCGGGGAATGATGCCCGAGAGAGACTCTCAACGATGAGGGAAATCATCAATGAAAGAGCCATTGGAGCACCGCATACACAAATTGCTGACAGAGAAAGGACTGACCCTGGCGGTAGGAGAATCGTGCACGGGGGGACTGCTGGGACACCGCATCACGAATGTGGCTGGATCTTCAACATACTTTCTAGGTGGTGTGATCGCATATGCCTATGATGCTAAAGAAAGGCTCCTCGGGGTGGACCATCTCACGTTGTACGAGTATGGGGCTGTAAGTGAAGAGACCGCACTCGAGATGGCGCGCGGCGCACGCCAGGCTCTCCGGGCCGACATCGGCGTGAGTATCACGGGGATCTCTGGACCATCTGGGGGTCTACCGGACAAGCCGGTTGGCCTTACCTGGGTGGCGGTATGCACCCGGTCTGGAGAGTGGACCGCGGAACACGTCTGGGGCGGTGACAGAGACGAGAATAAAGATGCGTCCGTCAAGGCGGCTCTTGAGTTGCTGATCACGGCCCTGGAAAAAGAATGAACAAGACGGTCGATGTTGTGGCGCGGTTTGATAAATCAGGAAAAATCATCCCGAAATCGTTCGAGTGGAGAGGGGTTAAGCACACCATTCTTTCTTTGGGACGTCAGTGGGTCCAGGATGGGAATTGGCACTTCATGGTTATGGCGTCTGCGGAAGAAGTGTATGAACTTGTGTATCAATCCGAGGAGATGAGGTGGTATATCCTCAGGACTCCACAAGATTTTGGAGGTAGGTCGACATTTGTATAAAGGGGATCTGGAGGGCGCGTCGCTCCCCAAAGAGAGTCGGTGATCCCTGCGCTCTCCAAGCGGAAAGTCCCTGATCGTGCAGGAAATGAATCTCGCAGGACACAAAAACGTGCCCGTAATTGAAAAAGGGCTGCGAGCCCCTTGTTCATCGTTCGTTAAAGTAGGTTGTGTTGCGGTTGGGCTGGACGGCTTCTTCTCGCTTCGATATTGCGAGGCCAACCGGGATCAGTTGAGATAATCCCGCAGTTGGCGCGCCCTGCGAGGATGTCGCAGGCGTCGAAGCGCCTTTCCTTCAATCTGACGTATCCGCTCGCGAGTAAGGCCGAATTTTTGTCCGACTTCCTCCAGCGTATAAGGCCTTCCATTATGCAATCCAAAGCGCAGGCGCAGGATGCGGGCTTCTCGCGGGCTCAAAGTAGAGAGCACCTCTTCAATCTTGTCCCTGAGCAGGTTTTGATAAGCCGTTTGTGTTGGTGTTGGGGTGGTGTCGTCCTTGACGAAAGACCCGAGCTCGGTATCCTCATCTTCCCCTACGGGCGTCTCGAGCGATAGCGGCCGCCATGAAACCCGCATCATCCATTGGACTTTCCGGGCGTCGATTTCCATTTCATCGGCGATCTCCTCGGGAGTAGGTTTGCGCCCGATGTCCTGCTCCATCTGGCGGGCGATCTTGTAAAGACGACGGATGCGGTCGGACATATGTACGGGCACGCGTATCGTCCGGCCCTGATCGGCGATCGCCCGGGTGATCGTCTGGCGTATCCACCAGGTCGCATAGGTGCTGAAGCGAAAGCCGCGATGGTAGTCGAATTTTTCCACGGCTTTCATGAGCCCGAGGTTGCCTTCTTGGATTAGATCGAGAAACGGCACCCCTCTTCCCATATATTTTTTGGCGATGCTGACTACCAGGCGGGTGTTGGCTTTGATAAGGTGATCTCTGGCTGCCTTTGCATCCTGGATGTAACCCCGGTGTTTGGCGCGTGTTTTCGCCGCAATTTTTCCATTGTTCTGGCCGAGTATCGCCTCGGACTCTTTCCCGCGCTCGATACGCTTCGCCAGATCAACTTCTTGCTCAATTGTGAGCAATGGGACGCGAGCCATCTCTTTGAGATAGAGACCCACCGTATCGTCACTGGAGATTACACTGAGATCAAAGTGGATCTCCCCCTGAGGGCTCTCGTGGAGGAGATGGGCAGGTACATGAGCCATGTCGTCATAAACTTCAATACCTGCGCTTCTAAAAAATGTCTGGAGGCGCTCCAGGCGCTCTTCGGCATCCTCGGCCTCAGGCCAGACCGAGATGATATCTTCATTTGTAATAAAGCCTTGAAAATCACCCTTTTCAATCAAGGCGGCGAAGGCTTCTCTTTTTTCCCATCTGTCCTTGGATATGCTCATCCACCTACTCCTGGTGGTCCCCTTAGCGTCGATGTATCCACGCTATAGGTCGAATTGGGCGCGAATGTCACACAAATCAAGATTTGATCTTCAGTGTTTTCAGTACCTCAAGCCGTGGGTCGATGTGGGTGTCTGGATGGTGGCAAACGGTTTCGTTTGCATTTGCACCGCATAGCGGACAAAAACCGCGACAGTCACTTTGACAGAGAGGCTGGATGGGGACATCCAGCAACAGGACCTCGCGGACGAGCGGGCTCAGATCAAGATTACCATCTTCGTGGACACAGAGAATTTCATCACCGGATTTATCGGGAGGATAAACGAACAACTCGTCTAACTGCGCATGAAGGTCCTGGTCGAATGCGGATAGACATCGAACACATTCAAAGGATGTTTTAGCGCTGAGGTCGCCCTGAGTGAAAATACCCTGGCCCGTGCGAGTCAGGCGAATGGACCCTTTGAAGTCATGGACTTCCAGGTCGGTATCAATGATGAGCGATGGAAAGTCGAACTCGATGTCGCGGCTGTAGCCGATGCTTTCATTAAGCAAAAAGCCAACGTTCAACCGCAACGGTTGACGATTATTCAGGTTCGCACCGCCTGGCCCAAAAGTTTCCAGAAAAGCGACCGCATTATAGCATAGAAGGAATCTGAAATCAAGATGGGGTTATTGTGCATAACATAAATATTAGGCCATCGCGGATTACCCCCAATATATGGGGGAGTATAATGATATGGACGGGACAATTGGGGTTGGAGTACTGTTCGAGTAGCCATAAGGAGCGTTATGTCAATGGTGCCGATCATCATCGCTACAAATAACCCCGGGAAACGGCGAGAGATGCGCGAGCTGTTGCGGGATTATAAGCTGGAGATCGTGGAACCGGATTCGTCCCCCGAGGTTGAAGAATGTGGCAAGGATTACGCCGAAAACGCGATCCTGAAGGCGAGAGCGACGGCGATGCAATATGAAATGTGGGCGCTCGGGGATGACACTGGACTGGAGGTTGATGCACTCGACGGTGCCCCCGGGCTGCGATCCGCTCGTCTCGCCGGACCAGAGGCAACGGACGCCGATCGGCGGTCAGCGCTGCTCGCCCTCCTTGACAGGTATGAAAGGCCCTGGTATGCGACTTTTGTGTCCGTGGTAGCCCTCGTCTCCCCGGATGGCGGGGTCGATGTGGCCGAGGGCAGGTGCCGCGGGGAGATCATCCCTCACGAGCAGGGCGAGCTGGGATTCGGTTATGATTCGATCTTCCTGGTTGAAGGTGAAAACAAGACGATGGCCGAGCTTGCCATGGATGAGAAAAACAGGCTCAGCCACAGGGCGAGGGCACTTCGATCGCTCGCGCCGGTCCTGCAGAAGAGGTTGGCTGTATAAGGGATCAGGAATCGGGGATTTGGGATCAGTTTTGTTAATTTTCAGGGGCCTGATCCCTATTCCCCAAGCTTATCTATGAGCGCCAAGATTGAGCGGCTAGCAGAAGTCACCCTGTTGGTATCATCCGTCGCCCTTTGTGGAATAATTGCCCCTTGATTTCGTAGCTGAACAAGCTCCTGTAGTGCTGCAGGAGGGTCGATGGAAGCCGTATCTTACAGAATGATTCGGAACGAACCGGGTAAATTCGAGGAAAATCTGAGGCGTGCGAGAGCAATCATTCTCAATAAAAATGGGGAGCCCTTCGCAATTGTTCTTGATGCGGGGAACGAATCGCTTGAATCACTGGTGCGTTTGGTTAATCAAGTCCGCGCACAAATGGCCGTGGCCGAGATGAGAACTGCTGCGCGTGAGGGTGGTCTGGATCGGCTTACGCACGAAGAGGTCCAGGCCGAGATGGATGCCGTTAGATCCAAGCGTTGATTAATCTCGAAGGACCCCGCCGGTGTTGATTGTCCTTGATACGAACGTCCTGGTATCGGGTCTTCTAAATCCATATGGGCCACCTGCACGAGTCGTGGATCAAGTCACATTGAGCGTGGTTCAGGTGGCTTATGATGATCGCAGTATTGCTGAATACATAGACGTGCTTAGGCGTACCGCTTTTGGGTTTTCAGAGAAGAATGTACGAGACTTGATTGGACACATCAAGCTCACCGGAACTCATATGGCAGCCCAGCCATTGAGATTACAAAAAAATCCCGACCCCGGCGACCTGCCTTTCGATGAAGTTGCTATTGCGGCTCGCGTTAATGCTGTCGTTACGGGAAATCTGTCCCATTTTCAATATCTTGAAAAACGCGGGGCGTCGGTACTTACGCCATTTGAATTTGTGGCGAGCATGGAGGGCCTGCTTGGAGGGGGGGATATCGGCCAATCTTGATCTTTCGCTCGCGTGCTCGTGGGATTACCTTAGCCATGACGTTGTTTGCTCTTGATCTTTTCCATAAACCCTCCGACCAACTTCGAGACCTCCTCCGGCTTCTCCAGCATCACCATATGACCCGCTCCTGGAACAATCTCCAGTGTCGCCTGAGGCATATGATCGACAAGGAATCGGCTGAATTTTGGCGGCGTGAGCCGGTCATCCTCCCCGCAGATGACGAGTGCAGCGCATGCCATATCTCCGAGGCGATCCATGATGTCGAATTTGTCGCAAGCGACGAAATCATGATGCATGGTATCCAGTCGGGCGCTGCCATATCGCTCCCGCCCGAGTTCGATGAGTCGGGGCGAGGCGCAGGGGCTGAAAGCCCAACTGGAAACGAGATCGGCTGCGGCTTGGATGTGATCCTCTTTGGACGTGATTTCGAGGATATCCGGGCTTACGCGCAATCGGGCGCCAGTACCCACGAGGACGAGGGCGGCGACGCGGTCGGGATACTCAAGCGCCGTCGTCATCGCTATCGCGCCGCCCATGGAGTGACCACACTGGACTATGCGGTCGATCCCCATGGCATCCATCCAGGCGACGAGTCGGTCGGCATAGGCCTGTACCGTGCGTTCTCCTTCCCCGGGAGATTCCCCATGACCGGGAAGATCAAGCCCATATGCTTTACTTCCATCTAGACGACGAAGCTGATGCGGCCAATGCAGGCGGTCGCCGCCCGCTCCATGGATTAAAACAAGCGGTGGATCTTGAGATGATCCACCGCGGTGTTCGCTGTACGCAATTCCAGCGGCAGATAACATCTCTATTCTTGCGCATCCAGCCAGCGCTCGGCCATGATCCCCGCAGCGCAGCCCTGACCGACCGAGGTTGCAATCTGTCGGTACACAGGGTCCTGGATTTCTCCAGCCGCAAAAATCCCCGGCACGCTTGTCATCATCTTTTCATCGGTGATCAGATAGCCTGGATCGTCCATTTCAAGCTGATCTTCAAAGAGGCTGGAGTTTGGATAATGTCCGATGAAAACAAATACGCCATTGGTTTCGATGGTGGAGGTCTTTTCGGTTTTGACATGTTTCGCCACAACCCTCTCGACCTTCCCGTCCCCCTTGATCTCCTCGAGGACGGTGTCCCAGATGAACTCAATCTTTTCATTCTGAACGGCTCGGCGCTTCAGCGCCTCTCCGGCGCGAAGTTCATCCCTCCTGTGAATCACGCTCACCCTGGATGCGAATTTGGTGAGAAAAAGCGCCTCTTCCATGGCGCTGTCCCCGCCACCGATCACAAGGACGTCTTTGTCCCGAAAGAAGAATCCATCGCAGGTAGCACAAAACGAGACTCCCCGTCCGATGAAATCGTCCTCACCAGGTATTCCAAGGCGCTTGGGTGAAGCACCCACGGTCACGATGACGGATTCGGCTTCGAACTCGTCCCCATGGGTTTTCAAATGGAAGGGAGCTCCCTTGCTGAAATCTACTTCTGTGACCTCATCGATCATGATTCTGGCGCCGAATCGCTCGGCTTGTTTTTGCATCAGTTCGACCAACTCGGGTCCAGTTGTGCCCTCCGGAAAACCCGGATAATTCTCAACCTCATTGGTGATCGAGATCTGACCGCCAAGCTGGTTTCCGGATATCACCAGGGGATCTAGATTGCCGCGTGCGGCATAGAGGGCGGCGGTAAGCCCCGCGGGGCCTGAACCGATAACGACGACTTTTTCCTTTTGCATGGGATCCTCTCGCTATTATTATTGCATCTTATTGTTTTTGGATTTGATCGGTTAATTGTGAGACCGTGTAACGCAGCCACCACAACGGCGCGCGTGTAAGCACACGCCCATCCTTATCGATGATGGGCTTTCTGCATGGGTCGTCGGGGTCGCCGGGCCGGCACCGCACACGAGCGGTCCCGCATTTGGGGCAGGCACCTGGTTCGCCACCCGGCGTAAAACAGTTGGGGCAGAGGTAGATTTCATCATCCAAGTGAAGACTCATCGTGACCACCTTTTTGTTTGTTCATTGTAAGCCACATGGTCTCCTGGTTGCAATGGTTTTATCTGCATTTCTTTACCTTTCCTTCGAGGCATACACCCATCCCAGGGCCACTCCTGCGAGAAGCCCGACGATGCTCCAGATGATTGTTCGGTTCAAAATTGATACCACATCCAGCATGATGAAGCTGGGGACGGGGTGATCGTGCAGGGATATTTTTACCGTGACAAGAAGCACGGCGATAGGTCCTACACACAATCCGGCGCCCAGACCCAACAAAGTCGTCCAGAAGACACCACGGGATCCGCTTACGTCTCTGCTCCAGATGGACCGATAAAAAAAGGTTAGACTCGCGGCGATTATGATCGCGATGGCGGCGAGCATAACGGACGTTAGAGACCGGTCTTCGTAACCCAGCCACAGAAACCAGATCAATCCTGAGATTATCCAGGCAGCGCGAACCGCCCATAGCATCCGATCCGATAATCTCGAGCGTTCCAAGTTGTCCACCGTCCCTTTAGACGACGCCAGCCGCTGGAGTCATACATGAGGGCAAGCTAAGCAGCCGTAGAGTTCGAAGCTTCACGATCTCCCTCCTTGCCCAAGGCGCCTGCAAGAACGAGGAATCCAATTTGGGTACCGGCTGTGATCCAGAAATTCCTGGTGACAAGAAACAGAATCCCAGAGAAGAGAATGCGAAGGAGCTGTGCACTCGAGCGGGTTGAAGGCTTTGCTTCCCGGGGCGCGTAGAAGAGGGCCCACTCCATATAGGCCATGAGAACCCCAATGGCGATCGCGAGGATTGGATCGGTGATCCATAGATATGCGGCGGAACGGTAGAGCGCCCACCGGGGTTCTTCGTGAACCGCATCGATCGGTGCGAGAATAATATCGTCGGTAAGAGGCTTTTTCCTCAGGACCAGAGCGGCTGCAGCCAGCCCAGTTCCACAGGCGATCAAGCCCGCAATCCATGCGCTCGTGCTGTGCCCGTACAGACCGGCGTCAAAGCCCAGGATTACACCACCAATCAGCGCGAGATAGGGCCAGATGAGACCGTGCACCCAGGGCGCGATCTCAACAAGAGGCTCGCTCCACTTGCCGAAACGGTGGGCGAGGCGAGGTTCGAGAAGGCGTGCAGCGACTGGCGCGCCAATGGATAGAATGCACCAGAATAATGCCGCCCAGATCATGCCGGGAACTCCTTGTCCCCAGGATAGGATTGGGCGTGGGGGATGCAGGGTCCCGGCTTGCGGGTGGAACCGGTCGAGGCAAGGATGGTTCTATAGGAAAAATCCAGAATACCTTGGAATGTGCCGCAGGGACGAATCGCAAGCGGGTTATGCGGGGCGCACTCCCCACAAAGGTTTATTCCCAGGGAGATTCCCCGCAGCTTGCGGGGTTCTTCACTCCCCCAACTCATTTTTAGAGAAAGGCACTTCCAGGATCACTCGCGTGCCCTCACCCTCTGCCGATTCTATGTGGAGATATCCGTTGACAAGATCGGAACGCTCGCGCATGGTCACAATCCCGAGGCTGCCCCGCTGGGCATAGTCAACATCGACGGCGCCTACGTTGAAACCCACCCCATCATCTTCCACCACGAGCAAAAAGCGGCCATTTGTGCGCTTGAGGCGAATCCAGGTATGTTCAGCCTCTGCATGTTTTCGGGCGTTGTTCACCGCCTCTTCGGCGATGTAGAAAACGACACTCTGGGTTACCTTGTCGAGATCTTCTGCATCCATTGGATCGGCGTCAACGATGACATCCTGATGATGAATGTCACCCATTTTATCGGCCAATTGATAAAGCCCGGCGATCAACCCTCGTGTCTCAAGGATGAGAGGGCGTAAGGTGAAGAGCATATGACGAATTTCCTTTGTGGTCTGCCGGGCCATGTCCTCAAGTTTGATAAGTTCCTCGGTGGCGCTGGCCGGATCTCGGTCGATCAAGCGTTGGGCAAAATTTATTCGCATGGTGATGGCGGCGATCGTCTGCGTGGGTCCATCATGAAGATCCCGGGCGAGTTTTTTGCGTACCTCTTCCTGGACATCCGTGATGCGTTCCTTTTCGTGGAGCAGGTCGGCATACATCCAAGCGCTTCTGAGGGCAATCATCGTCTGCTGTGTGAATGCACGGACAAGATCGAGTTGGTCTGGGCGGAAGAAGCCTGGATCGATATGGCCATGAAGAAAAGCGCCATAGGGTTTATCCTGGGCCAGGAGCGGCACCACGAGAACGACGTTGCTGGTTTCAAGACCTGGAATTTGCGAGATGCCGGGGTCTTCCCGGGGATGGCGGCAAATCCGTGGATCCTCCGAATCGAAGACGCTTTCTAATATGCCGGAGAGGGGATGCAGGGTTGTGTCCAGATCGTCCGGCGTCATATTGCGAGTAGAGGCGACGCGCAGTGCATCATCTTCCACGCGAAGGAACGCGCTGGTCATGCCTCCAGCTACACCCGCGTCGATCTCGAGCGCTTCCGCTCCAAGATTCAGCGCTCGTTCCAGTATTTCGTCCGGTTCGGAAGATTTGCTGAGCTCGGCCGTGATGCGATAAAACGTACGCGCCCGACTGCGCTCACGCTCTTTAACTCGAGTTGATTTTAGCTGGTTCTCTTCTTCGAGTGCGATCATGCGGGCGATGATGTAATCGGTGGTCCAACTGAGCAGCCATGCTGCAAACAGAAGCGCAGCGGATCGCAGAAGGGCTGGCTGCAGCGGCGGGATTAGCTGATCGGTTTGCACGACAGATAACACCGTCGCGACCATGAGGCCAATCAATGTGTAGCCGACGGACCAACGAATGCCACGTGACAAATTAAGCGTAACGGGGCCCACCAACAGACTCCACCAGAGCGGACTTTGGAAATATCCTGTTAGAGCGATTGTGCCAAGCGCAAAGCCAAGATCGAGAAGCGCGGAGAGCCAATCCAGCCAGCCAGGATGGAACCCCATCATTTGACTTATGCTGATCAAGATAGTCAGAAGGACCCAGCCGGCATATAGAAATATGTAGGTATCGGAGAGCGCCCCACTGTTACCCGCCACAAGCAGCAAGGCTGCGAGAAAAAGGGTTCGGAGCGCCAGCAGTATCCAGGCCCGTATGGAAGCAGAACGGTCGCTGATTTGAACTCTCATCGACTCTATGATAATCGCTTATGTGGAGCGTGCAACCCGACGAATTGAAACATCGAGATAACGTATGTGTCCGACGAGCCCCTTCTTCTCCCCGAGCAAGAACGAACGTTCATGTCATCGCGAGCGCCTCCTTTGCGAAGCGATCTCCCACGTAGATGCGGGGGATTGTTTCAGCGGTAAAGCTGCTTCGGGATGATATGGGTTGAAGTTTCCTCCTGTTTGGGCAGCGCCCAAAGCGCTGTGGAGACACTCGCAACCCTTAAACTGGGGCTGGCTCAAAAGCAAGTTATTGGATTAATCGTGGGATGAAACTGTTGGGATTTGATATGCGCTGTAAGTGCCGGCCCAAAATTCCTGTATTTATGGGTAACAAGCAGGATGCAAACTCGCCAAGAGCGATACCACGAACCCTTATGGGACAGCCCCAAGTTTTCTTGCCTTCGGGAGGAATGGGCTCAGACCGGGGAGTACGGGCTGAACCTGAAACTGGAAGAGGAGCTTCCTTAACCCCAAAGGTTTGAGACACTTTCTACAGAAGAGTCTTGAGGTATGGGCCAGTGTATGGATGAATTTGCACTCGTAAACATAAGGGTCCACGAGTGAATGTAAACGTGTTCATATCACGGTTCGACAATATTTGGAGGAGTAACTTTTCCGCACCTTTTAGGAAGAGGCGCCCTTGTTGTGCTCGCGGATGCGTGTTCCCAGCACGCCTCGCCGTGGAGCGAATATGAATATCAGTGCAAAGATAGCGGTTTCGATGAGAACGATGGCCGGTCCCGAAGCGATGTCCAGGTAGAACGATGACCACAACCCCGTCACTGCTGATGAGACGCCGATGATGGCTCCCAGCGCCATCATTGTCGGGAGACGTCGGGTGAGGAGGTAGGCAGCCGAGGCGGGCGTGACGAGCATGGCGAGGACGAGCGCAACTCCTACGGCACGGATGGAAAGCACGATGACCAGGGACAACAATACCAACAGAAGATAATGCAGAAAGGTCACAGGAAGGCGGAGCGTAGAAGCGAGCAAGGGGTCAAAGGACAGCACAAGAAATTCTTTGTAGAATGCGAAAATGGCCAGGAGAACGACGGCCGCCAGCGCGGTCATGGTCCAGAGATCAGAACTGGTCACGCCCAGTAGATCCCCAAATAGGATGTGGGTTAAATCCACCGCATAGCTGCGCTGCAAGGAGATTAAGGCCACCCCCAGTGCGAAGGCGCCGGCAAAAACGACTCCAATGGCGGCGTCCTCCTTGATATCCGATCGCTTGCTGATATAGCCGATGAGAAGAGCGGCGAACACACCCATGATGAGAGCGCCTACCACCAGGGGCCAACCCAGGAGGAAGGCAATGACTACGCCGGGGAGAATGATGTGTGCGAGTGCGTCCCCAAAGAAAGCCATCCCGCGTAAGACGACGTAGGTTCCCAGGATGGGGCAGACGACTCCGACGATGACGGCGGCGAGGAGGGCCCGGGTCATGAACGGGTAGCTGAATGGACCGATGAACAAGCTGATGGCTTCGTTCATCCAGTGTGATCCTCGTCACCGTCGCAGCACGAATCCGTGATGACA
Source organism: uncultured Anaerolineaceae bacterium (assembly GCA_964570595.1). Taxonomy (GTDB): domain Bacteria; phylum Chloroflexota; class Anaerolineae; order Anaerolineales; family E44-bin32; genus E44-bin32. The sequence goes on from CAZMZL010000030.1 coordinate 18,474, forward strand.
ACCAGGCCACCTTCTTCTTCGATGGCGTGGACATGCCCGCCGTAAGCCTTCATGAGCGCCGGTGATGTAAGCACTTCGGCGGGGGCGCCAAAGGCGATTATGCGTCGGTTGAGCAGCATCACCCGGTCGAAGCGCTCGGCTGCGAGGTTCAAATCGTGGGTGGACACAAGGGTGGTAACGCCCTCCTTTTTAAGTTCGTTGAGAATTGAAAAAATACTCTCCTGGCTCGGGAGATCGAGCCCTGAAAATGGTTCGTCCAGCAACAGAACTTCGGCTTCCTGAGCGAGCGCCTGGGCGAGGAAAACCCGTTGTTGCTGTCCCCCGGAGAGCTCGTTGATCTGTCGATCCTCGAGATCCTGTACGCCCATCCGCAATAGTGCTTTTCGTACAAAACTCCAGTCTTTCTTCGTGGGCCAGCGGAATAAACCAATCTTGCGCACTCGCCCCATCATGACGACGTCTTTCACGGTGGCCGGGAACTCCCAATCGACTTGACTTCGCTGGGGGACATAGGCGATGCAGAC
>CAZMZL010000031.1:0-18970 GCA_964570595.1 uncultured Anaerolineaceae bacterium
ATCGCCGATTGGATCAGGTCTGCTCCTGATGACCGCGGTTTATGGGACAAAGCCAGACTACCCCGCAGCTTGCTGCGGGGTTCTTCACGATGCCCCAGAGATCGTGTTTGATTTTCTGAGGAAGTAAAATCAGAAGCAGAAGATGGAAGGGAGGGTTGCTTATGCGAGGGAAGAGAGGGTGGTCGTGATCATCTCTTCGAGCTCGTGAGAGGAGAATGGTTTGATGAGATACCCATCCGCACCGGCATGATCCGCTTCCTTACGATCATCTTTCGTCGCTTTGGCGCTTACAATGATGATGGGGATTTCTGACCACTTCGGTTCTGACCTCAGTCGGCGAATGAAGGTCAGGCCATCAAGTTCAGGCATCATTACATCCGTGAGAATGAGATCCGGTGTGATTTCCTGGAGCAGGGCAATCGCTTGCCGGGCATTATAGGCTTGTTCCGTTTTATACCCGATCGAGTCGAGGATCTCACAGACCACATCACAAAACGCCTCCTCATCGTCGATCACGAGGATGGTGCGGTTGTTCGATGCAGATGATGCGTATTTTGCGAGCAATTTAGATTCAGTCATAGTGACAATCTTCCATACAAGTCGGAGCGACGAGATCGGTCTGCTCCCCTTCAAGCATTATTCTGAGCTTTGAAGCAGGTTTTGTCTAACCCGACCTTCTTCCCATGCGAACAATGTACACTGATGTCCCCAATGGATATGTCTTGCGCTCACTTGCCGATCACGATGATGCAATATCCATACCTGATCTCGAAGACACGAACCTATTTCTGATCACTCTTGAGTTCGATCCCCCATCTTCGTCCTTCGAGCACGGGGGACACTCATTCCCGTCGATTTGACCTTGCGATCGTTACAATTCGGTCTCATACTTGAGAAGAGACAGATCGAGAGCGGATCCTGGTTGCGGGAGAACATTCAATGCAGAGATTACGATCCTCACCATCCACTCATATAGGAAGGGGATGCATTCTGGGTTTTGCTCTCTTCTGGCTTGGATTTTCTGTTCTGTGGACGGTGCTGGCGTGGAAATCTGGCGCTGGAACGGGTGCGTTATTCGGTCTTCCATTCATCATCATCGGGATCGCGATGATCGTCGGGGCGTTCTGGCGAACGATCGCCCGTGTGAAGATCGCCCCGCCCTCAATCCATGTTTCGAAGGAGCGCGTGCGGATAGGCGAGAACTTTACAGTGACGTATGAGCAGTCGTTCAGGATGCCGAGCGAGGTGCTTGACAGCAAGGTGGAACTGGTCTTTCGTGAGTCGGCGACATATCAGCAAGGGACGGACACTCGAACGGATAGGCATGAGGAGGTCATCGATTTCTTCGAGTCACCCGTCAAGAGATTTGAAGGAGGGGAAAAATCTCATGTGAGCGGCACCTTCAAGATCCCCAGGGACGCCATGCACACATTTAATCAGCCCAAGAATAAATTACAGTGGTTCGTGCGGGTCGACGTCGATGTGCAGGGTTGGCCGGATATGAGGGAGGAGTTTGAGATCCAGGTGCTGCCCGAAAGGATGTTCTAACCATCATGACCCCGAAAATTGAAATCACGATCAGGGATGGAAACGAAGTGGGTGGAGTTCGTAAATTTAAGCCCGGCGATGTGATCCGGGGTTCCATTCAAATTACACCGGATTCAGATTTGAAGTGTAAGCACATATATATCCGGGCCCGCTGGCATACCGAAGGTCGAGGCGATAAAGACGAAGGCATCGGCGCTGAACAAGATCTTTTTCAAGGTAAGTTACGCACCGGTGTGCCTGCATACTACAGCTATCATCTCAAGCTCCCCCAGGAGCCGTGGAGTTACGCCGGTCGCTATGTGAATATCATCTGGGAGGTGGAAGCTTCGATCGATCTTGCCCTGGCGCGCGATCCGAAGATTGCCGAGCGCATCATCATGGCGTATTAGGCGTATATCGATCGAGCGCGATCTTCAGATCCATGGCGGTGAGTGATCCCGGTGTCTTTAGATCTTGAAATACTTCATACAGCATGTCCATCATCGCACGCATATCCGAGCCGAAATGATGGTGGAGGAAATCAACCCCATCCCCGGTTAAGTCCACTTTTGGGGAATCTCCAAGGGAAAAAAACTCCAGGCGCTTTACGATGATATCTCTTATCTGAACCCTCGATGGGTTTTCGATGACCACACTTCCCAGATTGCGGTCCCCTCTCCGGAACTCATTCGAGAGATCTCGGTGGCTCGAGAAGATCAGCCGTATTCCCTCGTTCCCCTCCGTGATGAGACGATGAAGGGATGGCGTGTCGAGACGTTGAGCTTCGTCGAGAAGGAACACATCAATCCCCCGGATGTCGGTCTGGTAAGAATAAGCGTCCTCCCCTAAATATTCATAACCGGGAACTTGATCACCCAAGAAATCTCCCCCACAGATTCCGAGAAGCAGCGTCGTTTTGCCGCGGCCGGCCGCTCCAAGAATCTGAAGGTGATCTTCGGAATTTCTGCAAACCTCCTTGACGTACTCGGGGATGACGGCCAGCCAAGGGACTTCCTCTCGGGTTAACGAGCGGAAAGGGTTGCACACAAAACCTAAACGTTGAAAAGGAAAAAATCGATCCAATTCCATCTTATATTTTGAAAACGTGACCCCAATTCATTTGCCGAGGCGGTCTGTTCTCTCTGATCACGTGTCCTGGTCCTTTCGGTGGAGATGTCTTCCATCCATGAATCACAAATGATGGGGCAGTGACCTGCCCAGATGTCGCCACTTATCCTACCGCCCTCATTTTGCGGTTTCGGCTTTGGCTCATGTCAGATGAGAGGGGTCATGCGCGCGGGAGCGCCGGTTCGCCGGTGAATGCAGCCACGGCATCGATCGGCGCGTCCGCCATGAAACGATCCTGATATCTCACAACAGGGAGTCCTTCAGAGCCGATTCCGCCTCCGGGAACTGGAAGGAATACCCGGCCTCAAGAAGGCGGCGCGGCTCCCCACGGACCCCATTCAAGATTGTGGTGGACATTTCGCCGAAGAGGAGCCTGAGGATAAAGGCGGGCGTGGGCAGGAAGGATGGTCGCCGGAGGACGTTTCCCAGCGTCTTCGAAAACTCCGCGTTCGTGAGCGGTTTGGGGGCGCACAGATTGTACACGCCGGAGGCGCTTGATTCATCGATGAGGAATCGAATCGTCCCAATTACATCAACCATGTGAACCCATGAGAACCATTGCTTCCCGCGCCCCATCGGGCCACCGAGGAAGAGCTTGTGCTGTAGCGCGAGAGGTTTTAACACGTGACTTTCGGGACCGATGACGGGACCTATTCGCAGGACGACTCGTCGGACGCCCTCGGCTTCTACGCCGGCAGTTGAAGGTTCCCAGCAATCTTTACATACATGGGTTAGAAAATCGTCTCCAGGTGGAGAACTCTCCGTAGCGATCTGATCACCGGCGATATAGTAATCGATGCCGGAAGCCTGCACGACCACGGCGGGTTTGTTCGCAGCCATTCTCACGGCATCCGTAATGGCCGCGCCGGCATTCCAGCGGCTTTGGCAAATGCGTTGGCGTCGATTCTCTGTCCAGTGCAGCGCCGGGCTGGCGCCTGCGAGACGTTCTCCGGCGAGGTTCACGATGGCATCTGCACCATCCAGGAGTGATCCCCATTGTTCAACAGATCGGCCATCCCAGTATTCAATCTTTATCCCGGCGGAGACCTTTCGCTGTTCGGGATCTCGACTCAGGACGATCACCTCGTGCCCATCTTTGCTGAAATTTCTGGCGAGGGACCGTCCGATGAGTCCGGTGCCTCCCGTAATCATGACCTTCATTTTTTTCTCCTTCGGCGACCGTCGAACCGCGCAGGTTCCCCGCAGCCGCGGTTTATCAGTAATTCGATCGTGTATTTATGATGATACCTCACGCTCTCAGGCGATCACCACCGATATGTAATCCGTGATGAATTTTCCTTCAACACCGACCACATCAGTAGTGGCACCCGCGTATGCGATCCAATAGTTGGTCATGATCTCTTCGGGAACCCCGCGATTTTCGAGAAATCCTCTGATCCAATCGACTTCTCGACCGATGAAGGCGATGTCGCCCAATCTCAAATGCGGCTAGGATATTCACGGCCAGGTTAGTATTCGCGATTGCGAAGTGGTCGTACGGTGCTCTATTTGCGGACATTTTCTGCCGGACTCGAGCTTCGATCTCCGCCTGATGACGGAAAAAATGGAAGAGGGCATGTTGGACTTCATCCTGCATCACGATCAGGACCCGGTCTTCACCGGTTGTCGGTGGACGGCGCAGCTGCTTTTGAAAGATCAGATCCGTGTCTCCTATGCGCTTCATGGAGCCAGAGACAACCCTGAGATGGAAAGTTTCAACAGCCGGTTCAAGACGGAGAACCGGTCACTTCTGTTAGATGCACAAACGCTGGAAGAGCTGCAGCTCGTAGTGAGAGAAAGGATGGCCTATCATAACGGAGTACGAAGACACTCGACGATTGGATACCAGGCACCTATGGTGTATATCGAGACTCAGTGGCTGCGGTCGTAGCATCACAAATCCAATGCCCTAAAAGTGTCCAAGAGATGGGGCGCACCGCCCCCACCAGAGCCCGGGCTCGCAAGGTGTCCTGGCGTGCTTTCCGGCGATCGCGAGGATTGGAAATATCTGCCTCGGTCAGGAGAGGCAGGGCGCTTGTAGCATCCAGCATACGATCGCCAAAATCGGTTGGGACACTTCCGCTGCGGGTTTGTGTGCGGCGAGAAGGTCAATGCGTCAAACCACGCCAATGATAATCTTCGAAAATGGATGAATGATTGTTATCTTCGTCAGGACCAATAACCGGGCAGCTTATACGAAGATCGTGCTGTGCGTTTTAACAGAAACACCTTGCAAAATATCCTTCCGCACTTTTGTTGAGAGTCTTCATGCATCTACGCGATAGTTGCGCATCATGCCCATATCTTCGTGTTCCAGGTTGTGGCAATGGTACAGATACAATCCGGTAAAATCCTCAAATTTCATTAATACCTTGACCCGTTCCCCAGGCATGACGAGAACGGTATCGTGCCAGCCTTCATCGACATGGCCATCGCTCAGTGTCGCCCAAGCTCCACGACCGGATGAGGATATTTCTCGTTCAATGACCTGATACTGCAGGGCATGCACGTGCATGGGATGGGGCAACGACATTCCTCCCCTCATGCCCATTCCCCGGCCGATCTGATTCTCAAATTCCCAAACTTCCAGATCGCCGAGTTTTACGATCTCATCTTTGGCAACGGCTTCCATTTCAAAAGTGCGCCCGTTCAGCGTCCAACCCATTCCCATCCCCTGACCCATCGCCAGTGTGAAAGAGCGTGGAGAACGGCGATTCACGGCCTCAGCCTCGTCATGCCACGAGATGGTGGACAAATGTTCCGGCAAGGACGTCGACACACTCACGGCCCGTTCAACCGACGCTGTGAATAACGAATAGGCAGCCTCACCACCAAAAGCATCAAAGGGTAAACTGACCAGATTCTTGCTGCTACCGACCTGATCCTTGCTGAAATCTACCCACAATTCAACGCGCTTTGCGGGCGCCAGGGTGATGTATTCCCGCTGCACAGGTTTCTCCAAGAGACCACCATCCGTACCCAATACTGTCAGTGGTGTACCGTCATCCCAGGCTAGTTTGTAGATGCGCGAATTCGAGCCGTTCAACAGACGCAAACGATACGGGCGCGTTTCGACCGAAAGGTTGAAATCGGCCAGTCCGTTGATCAGAATTTGATCGCCGAGAAAACCCATCATTTGATCCATCATGCCGTTGCCGCCGTAGATTAGCTGGTTATCTTTATCAAAGCTGCGATCCTGAATCACGATGGGAAGATCGTAATCTCCCGACGGCAAGCCGAGGCCCATCTCTTCCTCGTCGTGGATGATAAAGAGACCCGCCAGACCTGCATAAGCCTGCGGCCCGGTACGCCTATGCGGATGGGGATGATACCAATATGTCCCGGCTCGGTCGGCAATGGTGAAGTCGTACACATAAGTTTCGCCGGGATCAATTACGAGGCGCGGATGCCCATCCGCTTCGACGGGGACATGCAAGCCATGCCAATGTACGATGGACGATTCAGACAGTTCGTTGGTGAAATTGACTCGGATGGTTTGGCCTTTCTGGACGTTAAAAATAGGACCAAGATATGTGTTTGGAATGATTTGCAGGGATTCGGCGGGACCCGATAGAACTTCGCCCTGATATCTCCATACCTGCGTGGCTTTGCCCGGCAGGATCGGCACCTCATCCAGGACAGCCTTCAGCGCAATTTCTATATCGGGTTGTCCAGTTGTTGCTGATACCGACACATTCGCCGGGATGGGTGTCCCTTTAGGTAAGCAAGAATTTAAAAATAATGCTGTACTTCCGATTCCGAGCATGCGTAGAAAATCGAGCCGTGAAACTTTTTCTGAAGTCATTTTTTCTTCCTTCGTAAGTAAGCCAATATTCTGTTGATGTGCGCCAAATGCTCCGTACTATACCATAAATAAACACGCTAAATTACCTTCTTTATCTAGTTTATCAGGCTGGATAAAAAAAAGGGATTATCTTCGAAAACCTGTGTAAAAATGACATAGTCGCAGTTCATTCGATCCTTGAAGCTCATCATCGTTCCGGCCAAGTCATCCATCATCCGGCTGACACTCGAAGGATCTCGTGCAGAACGAGATGAAGGGTTCTCAAACCCACGGATTCAGGAAGTTCCCCCTCCGGTCGGGTTTGCCAGACGGCAGCCTCCCATCTTATTTGGCGTTCAAACATCCCTCTCCCTGAACGAGGGAGAGGGATTGGGGTGAGGGGTCCACATTACTCAATCCCCGATAACTTCAACATCGATGGGAAAACCCAATCCAAGCAAGTCTGGACCGGCTCAATTCTTAGCTGCGCCCTTACGGAGGTTCGAACCCGGCGACGAGGGATGTCTGGAGACGATTCAACTACAATATTTTATGATCGACACTCCCCCCCAATGGATCACCTTGAGGAAGGTTCGTTACAGCAGGGGAGAAATATCTTCCCAAAGATCGGGGTTTTCCAAGGCGGCGCCAAACTCCTCAACCCAGAATCGGACACGTTCTTTATCCAGATCAGGATTGCTGGTAGCAACCGCCTGAATATCTGTCAGATCCTGGGGTCGGTGCGCGACTGCTTTCAGGATGATCAAGTCTTCAGGGGTGGGCAGACGAAGATGTATCCCCCCAACGTCCAGGACGTGGCTGCGCGCGACCATCTCGGTCTCAAATGGCAAAACGCCCAGCGCAATGTCAATATTAATACCGCTAGCCTGGTGCCGTAATAGCAAAATCCGGTTTTCTCGGGCAAACGCCTCTGCATCGGCAATACGCGGCGTGATACCTTGTTCACGAGCTGCATCAACGAGTTTGGGTAAGTCCTCAACGTGCAGCAATATGACTGCATCGATATCAGCCGTGAACCGTGGTTTTCCGAGCAAGCTGGCGGCAATTCCACCAATAATGACGCCCTGATGATCAAAATGCTCAAGCAGGTTTTGGAGGGCGACCAGCGGTTGTAATAATGGCGTTATGCTGTCGGGAGCTGACTGGCGGTCTTCCCCTTTAATTTTGCCCATCGCTGGAAAACCTCGATTTCATCCTCAGCGGGTCTAAATATGCCCAGCCCAACCGCCATGCCAATGACGGCGTTCAACTGCTGCCAGCGCAACTCCAATGTAGCGGTTTGCAGTTCCTGGCGTTCAACCTCGGCAACAGCATGCCAGCGAGTACGGTAGGCTTTTAGTTCGGCGTCCATAAAGTCCATTATATCAGGACCGCTTAAAGCACATCAGCCGCCTTGAAGGCGGCTGGCACGCTGTGCCCCCACGGGGATTCGAACCCCGGTCTTAGCCTTGAAAGGGCTACGTCCTGGTCCCCTAGACGATGGGGGCATCGGCGCCATTCTAACACGCGCCGTCTTGAAGGGTCAACGCTTGGATCGACTCTTGCCCCCTTTACCGCGATAGGAGGGCACTGTGATGGGCTTGATCAGGCTCAGACGGCGATCGAGCATGCGCGATCGCAGGCGCGGATCGATCTCATCGAATGTCTCCGCCGATGTGATCACGGTGGGCAGGTTCGCTTGATAGCGGTGATTGAAAAGCTGGTAAAGCTTCTCGCGGACCCAGGGTTTCATCGCCTGGGAGCCGAGATCATCGAGAATGAGGAGCGGGGCTGAACGGATCTCCTCGAAACGTCGATCGTAGGAGATTGGGCTGTCGGGATTGAAAGTGGCCCGCAGGTGATCGAGCATGTCCGGCACGACGACGAACATCACCGGGTAGCCTTGACTGTTCTGGTAGTTCGCAATTGCCGCAGCGAGATGCGTCTTTCCGCATCCGTAAGGCCCGAGGAAGGTCAGCCAACCCTCCGGTTTTTCCGCATAACTCTTTGCAGCTTGAAATGCCTCTTCCAGAGTCTTTACATCGCTCGCAGGAAGTTTCTCGCCTTTACGCAGATTGAAATTCCCGAAGGTTTGCTGGTGGTGCAGATGCAAGGTCGAGCGTTCGTAGGGCCCCGTATCATCCACAGGTCGTCGGTAATCCGGGGCAGTGATTTGAACGTGGGCTACCTGGTCGGGGTCAGAGAGACGCGAGCGCATCCTCCCTTCAATCTGATCCATGGATAGGTTGGTGGTGACCACAAGAGGCAGCTTGTTGATGTAGCGGTAGTTGAGCAATTGAAACAGCTTCTCCCGGGCCCAGTCGGTCGCATTTTGTGTCCCGAAATCATCCAGAACAAGCAGTTGAGCATCCCGTATCTGATCGAACCGTTCCTCGAAAGTCACCTCGTCATCGCTGTACGCGAAACGGAGCGAATCGAGCAAATCGGGCACGGTGAGGAACAGGGTTGGAACCCCTCGAGCGACACAATCGTTGGCAACCGCAGCCGCCAGGTGCGTTTTTCCACAGCCGTATTTTCCCTGGATCAGGAGCCAGCCCTCGAGTGTTTCTGAAAAGGCCCGGGCTTGGTTAAAAGCACGCTGCAGTGAATTCATCTGCTGCTGACCAAGACCCACGCGCCCGTCTGCGTTGAAGTTCTCGAAGGTGAGACGCTCAAGTTCCTCGAGATGGCTGAGACTGAAGAGCCGATCCCGTGCCTGTGCGCGAATGTTCCCCTGCCGGCAGACGCACGTCTGCAGTCGACCGAAATCGGGATGATCGATGGGGAGATCCTGCCTCAGATAGCCGATCCCACCACAGTGCGGGCAGTTTGGATCTCCAAAAGTGGGTTGAGTCGATTTTTCCATCATAACCTGGTACGCGCTTTTATGTGTCGAGATGCTCCGAAAATTCTCCCTGGATATAACGCCGGCGGGATTTTTCCGAGTCGCTCCGCACATCCTGTGAATCTTTTCCGCGCCTATTCCAATCCTCTAGAATCGCCTCAACATAGCGCCATTTTCGGACGTTGTTCTCAACCGCGATGCGGAAGGCTTCCTCGATCCAGTCTGGGGGATATTCCCCCTCGGCATCACGCAAACTGTCGGCGATCAATGGCGTCAGCGGACCGATGTTTTGCTCGTATAGATTGAATATGTTTGGCCTTTCGTGCGAGAGCCTTATGGGTGAATCTAATTTTCCGCTGGGGGACCAACGACCCGCCTCAATACTCGCAACCGCCGAGCGTCCACTGGGGGCGTTGAAGAAGTAATAGGCCTCCTCTTCATCCCCCTCTGATAACGATACGCTGAGCAGCGTTCCACGAGAGACGGCACGCTCGAGAGCCTCTTGAAGTGCGTCTTCGGGTGAAAGTCCCGGAGCATGCAGGCACTTGAGGAGACGATCATCCCCCGCGATTTCATGATAACTGATGCAGCGGAAGTTTCCCTCCTTTTGATTTAGCGCCCAGAATGCATACAGCGTGATCTGAAGTTCACCGAGGTGATCGATCATCGGGAGAAGCTCGGTGAAAAAATCGTTCGGGAGCGGCGTGAAGTTTATACCCTCGTCGTTAAAACCCGAAAACCCTTTTCTCATGGCAGGCTCACCTCACCCGGTTGATGTGGTTCATTCGGCAGGTGTAAATTCGACATGAGGTGGGGCCGCGTTCTCGAATTTAGCCAGCTTCTGGCGGAAGACGAGCTCGATGCTGCCCACCGGTCCATTGCGGTGTTTCGAGACGATGATCTCGGCGATGTTCTGTTTGCTCATGTCGTCCTCGTATTGATCAGGGCGATAGATAAACATGACCACATCCGCGTCTTGTTCGAGGCTTCCCGATTCACGCAGGTCGGAGAGTATCGGGCGCGGGGGCCGACGCGATTCGACCGCGCGAGAAAGCTGAGCGGCGGCAAGGACCGGCACGTTGATCTCGCGCGCCAGCGCCTTCAAATTTCGAGAGATGTAGGAGACCTCCTGGACACGGTTGTCAATGCGACGGTCCCCGGTCATGAGCTGCAGGTAGTCGACGATGATCAAATCAAGACCGATTTCCATATGAAGCCGACGGCATTTTGTGCGAAGCTGAAGCGGGGTGATGGCGGGTGTGTCGTCCAGGTAGATCTGGGTGTCGCCGAGCGAGCTTACCGATTGTGTGAACAAGGGCCACTCGTCATCCTCGAGATTCGCCAGACGCAGGCGCTGAGAATCGATCCCGGTCTCTTGCGCGACGAGACGCTGCACCAACTGCTCGTTCGACATCTCCAATGAGAACAGCGCCACATGTTTCTTGTGGAGCTGGCTGGCATTCTTTGCTACCGACAAGCAGAACCCTGATTTTCCCTGACCGGGTCGACCGGCGATGATGAGCAGGTCGCTGGATTGCAATCCGCCCAGCAGCCGATCGAGATCGATAAAGCCTGTGGGGACCCCGATGGTCTCGTCCTGGTGTCGGGCGAGGTAGTCGATGCGGTCATAATATTCGCTCAAAACCTTCTGGATGGGCTGCAGTTGATGCGTCAGCCTGCGTTCGCTGACCCCAAAAACAGATTTTTCGGCGTCGTTGATGACATCTTCGATGGGTGTCCCGCTTTGATATGCAAGCCGTGCAATTTGATTGGCCGCCATGAGAAGCCGTCGGCGCGTCGCGGTCTCTTCCACAACATGCGCGTAGGCAGCCGCGTGCAGGGATGAAGGTACATTGTTGATTAACGTGGTCAGGTAGGCGGGGCCACCCACTTCGTCCAGCCTTGACTGCCGCTCGAGTTCCTCGGACACCGTGAGGATGTCCACCGGAAGCCGCTGCTCATGTAGAGACGAGAAAGCATCCCAGACCCACCGATTACGATGGAGGAAGAAATCGTCGCCTGAGAGAAAATGAGCGATGTCGTAATAGACTTCTGAATTAACGAGTACGGCGCCGAGGACTGCTTCCTCAGCCTGTCGATCGTGAGGGAGCTCCTGTTCCGTACGACTGTCTACCGAAGGAGGGGAAGGATTATACGATGGGTCACTCATCTACTGTCCTATTCGAGAACACCTCGTTGTAAAAAAAATCGACCACGGGTCCTTTTGGTCAATGACTTTCAAGAGAGGCGCGATGATTCATGCGGTGGCTTCAGCTTTCAGAATCTTTCTCGTCCTCATCGAGGTCGTCGAGATCCAGAGAATCAACGAAGTCCTTAAACACTTCCAGCCTTTCATCAGGGGGACCATCCGGAATTTGATCGCCTTCCAGCTCATCTTCCGGCTCCGTCGAGGCCTCTTCCATCACGGCTTCATCGACGAAGACGGGTACATGCACACGGACGGCCAGCGCGAGGGCGTCGGAAGGGCGCGAATCGATTTCCATCTCCGTGCCGTTAACACGAATGACGATGCGGGCATAGAAGACATCATCCCTGAGCTCGGTGATATTCACCTGCTGGACTTCGGCGCCAAGCTCCTTGAGGACGTTACGCAGGAGATCGTGGGTCAGAGGCCTGGCAACCTCGACTTCCTGGAGGACGAGCGTGATGGCTTCCGCTTCGTAGGGCCCGATCCAGATCGGCAGGAAGCGATTGGATCCTGTCTCCTTGAGGATGACGATCCGCTGTTGGGACATCAGACTGACGCGAATGCTATCGATTACCACTTCGACCATGTACGAGGCTCCAAAAGTACCTTGTTGGTACGGTGGTGGCATTATATCATGGCTGATTAATGCGGCATGTCATCATGTTTTTGAATCATGAAGTTCTGCTATGATGGTCTTGCACCCCCGAGGGAAACTCATTAATGAAGAAAATCGACTCGAACCTGGAACGTCTTTTTACCCCGCGTGGCGTAGCCGTCATCGGCGCTTCACGAAACCCCGCGAAGCTCGGTTACAGCGTTGCGAGAAACCTGATCATATCCGGTTACACGGGGAAACTCTATTTTATCAACCCCGGTGGTGGGGAACTCTTTGATGAACCGATGTACGCGAACATCGGCAGCGTGCCGGACCCCCTGGATCTCGCGGTGGTGATGATCCCGGCGCCTTTGGTTGCGGGGGTTCTGGAGGAATGCGGCCAGCGGGGGGTGAAATATGTGATCGTGGGCGCGGGTGGATTTCGAGAAACCGGGCCGGATGGTGTCGCTCTTGAAGAGAAGAGTTTGGCCATCGCGCACGCGTATGGAATGCGAGTGCTCGGCCCGAACTGTATTGGATTTCTGGACACACATCTTCCCATTGATACAAGTTTCCTGCCGCTGCCGGGGCCGATCCAGGGCGATATCGCTTTCCTCTCCCATTCAGGTGCGATCTGTGAGGCTGTGATCGATTGGGCTCGGGGGCAGGGTTTTGGGCTTTCGCGGCTCGTTAGCCTGGGGAACCAAATGGACTTAAATGAGGCGGATTTGCTTCCACCTACCGCCGCCGATCCCAATACGCGCGTCGTCGCCATGTACATGGAAGGCGTCGGCGATGGATCGAAGTTTATCGAACAGGCTCGCCGAGTGACCCGAGAAAAGCCAGTGGTGGCGATCAAGGTTGGAAAATCCCAGGCGGGGCGTGCTGCGGTCGCCTCGCACACCGGCGCGCTCGCAGGTGAGGACGCGGCTTTCGATGCGGCCTTTAGAAAAGCCGGGGTGATCCGCGCTCGACACAGCGAGGAGATGTTTGATTGGGCCCGAGCACTCGCCTGGTCCCCGCTTCCTCCCGGTCCACGTATGGCTGTGTTGACCAACGCAGGAGGGCCTGGCGCGATCGCGACCGATTCGCTCGTCGCCAACGGTCTTCAGTTGGCACTGCTTGCCGAGGGTACGACCTCAAAACTTGGGACCTTATTGCCCGATGCGGCCAGTCTAAAAAACCCGGTGGACATGCTCGCGGGTGCTGGGCCTCGGGAATATGCAGATTGCCTGCGTGCGTTGCTTCGGGATGACGGCGTCGATGGCGTCATGGTCATCCTGCCGCCGCCCCCTGTCACCACGGCAGCAGACGTTGCTGGCGCGATCATTCCCGTCATCCGATCGACGCCAAAGCCCGTCGTCGTGGCGCTGATGGGTGAAGAGTTGATCGCTCACGCAGCGACCCTGTTTCGGGGCGCTCATATCCCGGACTATCGTTTCCCCGAGCGCGCCGCATCGGCGTTACGAGTGCTGTGGGTTCGCGCTCAAATGAACATGAGTCCGGAAGATCAACCCATCGAGCGCTTCACGCCAGATCTTGAACCTGTCCGCCGGACATTGGAAGCGGCGCGGGTTGGGAGGGAAGGCTTCATCGGATCAAGATTTGCCGCCAGGGTGGTCGCGGCTTACGGCATCGACTGCCCCGAACAGAGGCTGGCGCGATCGAGAGAGGAGGCGGTCTCCCTGGCGGAGAAAATCGGGTACCCGATCGCGCTCAAGATCGAGTCGCCCGATTATCCACATAAAAGCGATCTGGGAGGCGTTGTAACCCATATCGAAGATGAAGCATCGCTTCGCGAGACCTTCGATGCCATGTCCTCCCATTTCGATAGAATCGCTTCCCGGGACGATCTGGATGGGATCATCGTACAACGTATGGTCGACGAGGGGATCGAGGTCATCGTCGGTATGGTGCGTGACCCTCAATTTGGTCCGCTGATCATGTTTGGTTCCGGCGGGATCGAGGTCGAGGCGATGAAGGACGTCGCCTTCGAGCTGGCGCCGGTGAATCGACGAGAGGCTGAAGCGATGCTCGAACGGACCTGGGCGGGAGTGCGCCTGGGAGGCCTCCGAGGCGCTCCGGCGTCGGATCGTACTACGGTCGTCGACGTGATTCTTCGCTTAAGCCAACTGGGAGAGGATCTCCCTGAGGTTGCGGAGCTGGAGATCAATCCCCTGCGAGTGTTTGGGGAGGGGCAGGGAGCCTCGGCTCTGGACATCCGAATTCGAGTGAATTCATAAACGCAATCGCCATCTTGTTCATTGATTCCATCGTGTGATCGGGATTTAACCCGGGTCGGGCGCAATTGAGATTGCAGTTGTAGGGGCCGCCCTTCGTGCCGTCCCTTATTATGTTAGGTCAATGGCGGTATCCTGGATACTATGGGTATCCAGGATACTCTTGGACGTGCAGGGTCGATCGATGGTCCGGTCCGAACCGGGAGGAAATGGAAGGTGATGCAGACAAACGATATTGTGCGATGGGGATCGTGACCTAGGCGAGCGCCCTGGCGACCCCTGCAGCCACCCTTGCATTGTTCTTCAACAACGCCAGATTCGCCTGGAGCGTCCCTCCCTTGGTGAGCTCAGACAAACGCGTGAGCAGGAAGGGTGTCAGCTCCTTGCCGGTCACGCCTTGCTCATGCGCCTTCTCCTCGGCTTCCTTCAATGATCGCTCGACCTCCCGGGTGGTCAGAGCAGCTCCTTCCGGACATGGTACGCAAAGCAGCAAACCGGAATCAAGTCCAATTCTCCAATGTGTCCGGATGAGATTCGCGGCTTCACCCACCGTGTCGACTCGAACACTCACCGGAAGGTCGCTCTCTCGGCTGAAGAATGCAGGGAAGGTGTCGGTGCCAAGACCCAACACGGGGATCCCGGCAGTCTCCAACCATTCGACCGTACGGGGTAAATCGAGGATGGATTTTGCGCCAGCGCATACGACGGCGACGGGGGTGCGCGCCAATTCGGGGAGATCGGCGGAGATGTCGCCCGATGTGCCTCGATGTACCCCCCCAATGCCCCCTGTTGCGAAGACAGACACGCCGGCCGCGTGGGCGATGTACATCGTCGCGGCGACGGTGGTCCCTCCGGAAAGCCCTTTCGAGACGGCTGCCCCAAGATCGCGCCGGCTTACCTTGATGCTGTCTTCCGCCAGGGACAGGTGCTCGAGCTCTTCTGGAGAGAGGCCCATCCGAATCTCTCCCCGATAGAGCGCAACCGTAACCGGGACTGCGCCGGCTGCGCGAATTTCAGCTTCCATCCCCCGGGCGAGATCCAAATTGATGGGTCGGGGAAGTCCGTGGGTGATCACCGTTGACTCGAGCGCAACGATGGGTTCACCATCCAGAAGAGCCTGAGCGACCTCGGGATGCAATGTCAGCCACTGGGGGATGCCCTTAGTCACGGCACATGCTCCCATCGATTATGGACCACCTTAACGTCAGAAGTCTCAGCCACCTCGCTCGGTGAAATCGATAGCGGAGAAGCCTCAACGCAGCTCCTCGTAGAGCATCTCGAGCGACAGGTCGGGGATCACCGTGCCGGTTGTACGCAGCGTTCTCGCGGCCGCGGAGGCGCCTAATCGCACCGCCTCATCCATTGGAATATCATTTAAAAGTGCGAAGATCACAGCGGCGCTGAGCGCGTCTCCTGCCCCGGTGGGATCCACGATCTCGGTTTTCAAAGCGGGGACATGACCACTGCTGTTTGCCGTTGCATAGCTCAGTCCAAACTCTGCCATGGTGATGATGACGACATCCACGCCTTCGCCGACAAAGTGTCGCGCGGCTTCTATCGCCGATTCGCGATTGGCATGCCCGACCGGGTGGTCACAGAGGGTCTCGGCTTCGGCTTCGTTGAGTGTGATGAGCCAGAGTCGCTCGAGATGATTTCGGAGCGCCGGGGCGAGACTGACGGAGGTGGGATCCGCTGCGATGGGGACACCCGCGCGCCACGCCAGAGAGAAGGCGGTGTTCAGGGTGCCTGGGGGAAGATTCGCATCCACGAAGAGCAAGGCGGCCTCCTTGAACAACTGCTTCCGCTCACGCAGGTGCTTGGGCTCAATCGCCGAAGTCACCTGCATGGCATCCATCCCAAGGTGGAGAACGCCATCGGGTCCGAGAACGGCCAGATACGTGCCGGTCGGGCAATCAGGTACGACGATCGATCCCTCGATATCCACACCCGCATCCGCAGTTTGCTTGAGAAGCTGCTCCCCTTGCGGGTCATCGCCTACGGCGGTGATGAGAGAAACTTGCATCCCAAGACGGGCGATATTTTCAGCGACGTTGCGGGCGACGCCGCCGGGGGATATTCGCAGTTCTCCGGGGTTCGAGGTGCCATAACGCAGTTCATCGCGCGAGCGGCACACCATGTCCAGACCAGAAGAGCCAACCACGAGGATGTAGCCCTCATCATTCAACAGGTCGTTCATGCTCAGTCCCTTCCCAGCGTCTTTGATCGGGTGAATTGGTCGAGGTGATGAATTACCTTGGGCAGGTCGTCCGGAGGAGATAGATCATGTTCTTCTCTCAGGCGTTCTTCCATAGCGAGGATTTGTTTGCGGATTTGGGTCAAGAGTTCGAAGCATCGCTGTGTGGCTGCTCGATCCGTTCTCCTCCATGTGCGTACCCAGCTTTCGAATGATTCGCGGATATGTTCTCTTTCACGAGCAACTCGTCTCCGTTCGGAATAACCTGGAGAGCGATACAGCTGCGCACGTTGAGAATCACGCCAGGTCGCAAGGAGCGTGTCACCAGGACTGACCTCACCCCCCCCCGGCGTTTTTTCTGGATCGCGCAGTTCCCACGTTCCCACACCAACCCAGGCGAGCTCAAGCCCTTTTTCTCGTAATCCGCGCTTCAAGACGGGGGTGTGAAAGTGCTCCGTGAGCTGCCGTCTGGGGATCTGGAAAGTGCGATTCGATCGACTCGAGGGATCCTCCCGATCTAAGCGCGAGTGGGGGTGGTCCACATGTCGATACGGCTGCAATGCAAGAAATTCTTCAAGCGTGTGGCGTGCGACAAACGCACGAATCTCGTTCTGTACGATCTCCGACAGTGCATGGGCCCAATCTTGCTTCCCCCTCTCACTCACGGGCTGTCCGTAAACGAGTTGGCGAATGCTCTCGGGAGTAAAGGGATAGGGATATTCGAGGCTTCTTTCCTGCTCGCCACCAAATACACGAAATACCATTTGTGCATCTCGAGCGTAGACTTCGATGCCATCACGCGTCATCGCCCGGATCTCGTCCACCTTCCCGATGCGGTCCCGTAGATCTACGACGTCCTTGAGACTTTCAAAACCCTGAACGAAGAAGGTCGATCGTCCCGTGACGCCGGCATGCCCCTCCTTGGGGTGCGTTCCTAAGGATTCTGCGGCGTTCGAGCGACCATATACGTGAGGGATGCCGTTCGGATCTTCGAAAATCGCGGCATAACCGAGGTGAATACGCACATATCCAGGGCCACCAATTCGTTTTACGGGGCTGTAGGGATCGATCGAATTGATATTGCTCTGGTCAATCCGCAGTCGCGGAAAACCTAGTCCAAATATTGAACCCAGCAAATAGTGGTAGGCAGTCCAGAACGATTCGAGTTCGAATAGATCGGCCACAAACAAGGCCGCGAAGAAAAAGGCAAAGAATAACGCGCCGAGCACGGGCAGCAGGTGCATGATGACTCGCGGATGGAAGAACGTCGCAGCGATATTCACAAACGGGATCAGGAAACCCGGTGTGGACTGAATCAATAATTGGGAGATCTCTCCCGGGAAACCAAGGAATGCTACGACCAGTATCCAGTAGGTCGAAAACGCCACGACCAATACGCCCAGTCGGACATAGGCGGCGGTAAGGTCTCGACCTAAGAAAATGCCCTCCACCAAACCGAGCGCGGTTTGAGCCATGGTCTGGTCACCCTGCCTGGTCGCCATCATGTATCGCCCGATCTCGTTTCATGACAATTGGGATCCAACCCCTGAATATTTTCGGCCATTTGGTTCAGGTGATTCACAATCTCCTCTGTATACACGCTTCGGTCTTCCCGGGAGCAGAGTTCGACTGCATCCTTGACGATGAGGGCCAGTGTGTCGCGCCGGGAAGGCCCCCGGCCGCTCTTAAGTGCGCCGATGATGCTGCGCGTGATCCCACGCAGCAGGACATCATTTGCGATCGCTTCGCCGCGTCTCTCCTCGCGATGTACTCCTTCGAGCGCGTCGGACAGCTTCTCCTGCACAGCGCCTGCCCAGTCTTCCCGCCATCGCAACATACGTTCTCTTTGGACATCTTCAGGAAGACGCAGGTTGCTTATGCGGAGATCGAGCACGCGGATCCCGCGCGATTGGAGCATCGCTCCCTCCCGGGATTTCGTGGAAGGTTCACCATTTGAGAGGCTTTCTGTCCCAGCCAGTCGCGACATGATGGTCAACTGCAGGGTCTCAAGCGGCGGCGTGCGATCAGGTTTGTACTGGATCAAGTCTTCCAGGTCGTGCTCTTTAACCCGTTCCCGCCATATGTCGGCGGCAAGAAGAAGCGGCAAATCTGTCCAGGCGAGATCATCGACCTCGCCATACATGTGGCCGTAGACGGCTTTCTCGACCGATTCCCGGTTGAATCTGTAAGGTTGACTCAGGGATTCCCCGCCCTCGCGTTGAGAAATTGCGGATCCGGGATCGAGCATGAAGAAAATGGATAGATCCGCGGCGATCGGAATGCCATCTTTTGTGATCGCCGCAGCCGTCATGGCTTCGCTTTCGAGAGGCGAGGGGTTCTGCCCTTGGAGGGATCGGACCTGCTTTCGAAGATCGAGCGCTTCTGCACGACGCTCGCCAGCCTTGGTGAATGTGACCCCTGGGCCTATGGCGCGTGTGAAGGCAATAT
>CAZMZL010000032.1:0-18899 GCA_964570595.1 uncultured Anaerolineaceae bacterium
ACAACAACCGTATGAGTGGCGATCGATAAGCCACGGCAAGGGATTTCAGGAATCACCCCGTGGATGGAAAAGAACGTAAAAGCTCAAGGGCATATGAACGATTAAACAAGGCTCCTCCATCGACGGAGGAGCCTGCTTTTTCCTGTGGATCGACGCAGAAGGGGGCCGGAATCCAGCGGCTTGCTGAGGGGGGATGTGCTGGCTCTTTGATCCCATGGTGATATGCTGGGGGAATTTCCAAATGGATAGTTCGAAGATAGGTTTTGAGAGCCTCGTTCCTCGATGATAGGGACCATGTCCACACAGATCAGGAGTTCGAAACCAGGACACACGGATATCTCGCAGAATTTCTCTGGAGGGTGTCGGATTCAGAACAGAGGTCGATGGATTGTGGTGGCCCTCTTTGCCATTGCCATGGCGTGGTTTGAAGCTGCCGTGGTGATGTACTTGCGTTTCTTCATCGATCGAATCGATCCCTACCAGGCGGATCCGCTTCCGCTCGTGGCAGAGCTCGGTGAAATCGAGCTGGTGAGAGAAGTTGCAACCCTGTTCATGCTGGGTTGTGTAGCTTGGTTGGCCGGGCGAGAGAAGTTTTCTCGTCTGGGGTATTTCCTCGTGGCCTTTGGTCTCTGGGACATCTTTTACTACGTATTTCTGAGAGTGATGACGGGTTGGCCGAAAACCTTATTGGATTGGGATATTCTCTTCTTGCTGCCCCTTCCCTGGTGGGGGCCGGTACTCGCGCCGGTGCTCATCTCGTTGATCATGATCGTGTTCGGATCATTATTAAGCACGGTCAAGGTTCGCTTCTTCAGACTGGGTTGGGGATCCTGGTCCGCGATCTTTGCCGGTTGTACTATGGCGCTGATCGCATTCATGTGGGGAGCGATCCAGGCGGTTCCCTCCGGCATGGATGCGGTTCGCTCGACCCTGCCAGTCGATTTCAACTGGTTGCTGTTCAGCCCGGCAGTTTTCTTGCTGGCAATCCCGATTTTCGAGGTTGTGCTCAAATTACGATTTGATCAAGCTCGTGATCCAACGCAAGGGCATCCAGTTTGTTTTGAGAGGGACCATGGCGAATGAAATATATCTCTGATCGACTTCAACGAATTCGCCGGCAAAGAAGAAGCGAGGAGGCAGAGATGCTCAGCAATTCGCAAATAAAGTTGAGGGAAAGTCCAACGATGAAAAGCGTCCCCGACCACGTGGGCATTATCATGGATGGCAATGGGCGCTGGGCGAAAAGGCGGGGAAGACCCCGATTATGGGGACACCGAGCTGGTGTCGAGAATGTTCGTGGGATCATTCAGACATGTGTGGAAGTTGGTATTCATCTCCTGACATTGTATGCGTTCTCCACGGAAAACTGGAAAAGACCTCGGTGGGAAGTCGAAGGAATTCTTGGGTTGATTGACAGCACCATCATCCGAGAGCTGGATGAGCTTGATCGTTCAGGTGTCCAACTTCGACACATTGGATCCCTGGAGAATCTCCCTGCCGCCACATGTGAGAGAGTACATCATGCCATCCTGCGAACCCGAGATAACAGCCGGTTGACGCTCAACCTCGCTTTCAATTATGGCAGTCGGGCGGAGATCACCCAGGCGGTGCAAAAGTTGATGCGTGATGGGGTTGCCGCCGCCGATGTTACCGAAGATAAGTTGGGGGAATACCTCTTCACCGCCGGTCAGCCAGATCCTGATCTCATTATTCGGACCGGTGGAGAGATGCGACTTTCGAACTTCATGCTCTGGCAAGCGGCGTACACAGAATTCTATTCAACGGACGTGTTTTGGCCTGATTTTGGGAGGGATGAGTTTATCGATGCTGTGAAAAGCTATCAGGCTCGTCAACGTCGATTTGGGGGAACCCACTGAAGATTCCGTTCCATCGCGCACAGTTCTGATGGGACCTCCCATAATCTAGTTATCCATTCCCCGTTCGAATTGAATTCGACATTCGTTCACGGGCAGGCTCACATAAGTATCCTGGATACCACCGGTATTCAGGATACTGTCTTAATCGTCTCAGGATGGGACCTGATATTATTCAGGGAAAGATGAAGTTCAAGAATTGAGATTTCTCAAACGCTGGGATTTATCGGGAAGGTGATGCACGATGGAAGCAAGTACTGCAGAGAAAGCGACGCTTGGAGGGGGTTGTTTCTGGTGTCTGGATCCGATATTTCGTGAAATGATCGGCGTCGAGAACCTGGCGGTGGGATATGCTGGGGGAGCGGTTGAAAATCCATCCTACGAAGCCGTTTCTACGGGCTCAACGGGGCATGCTGAGGTGATCCAGATCATTTTCGACCCGGGCGCGGTGACTTTTGAAGAAATTTTGAGGGTATTTTTCTCCATCCATGATCCCACGACACCGAATCGGCAGGGCGCGGATGTGGGGACGCAATACCGATCCATCATCCTCACGCACGATGAGGCCCAGCGCGAGGCTGCGGACGGTGTAATCCAAACGCTCGAGGCGGAACAAATCTGGGCGTCGCCGATCGTCACGGAAGTTGTCCCCTATGATGTCTTTTATCGAGCGGAAGAATACCACCAGGGGTACTTCATAAAGAATCCAGATCAAGGCTATTGTCAGGCGGTCATCGCTCCAAAAATGGCTAAATTCCGGACCGCGAACAGCACTGCCCTTAAGTAAGGCACCTGCCGATCTGGAATTCGGTGGATAAGTTTCAATCATCGAGAGTCAAAGATAAAGTTTATGGGTATTCATCCACGAATCGAAGATGAACCGGGTCCCTGTCCGGAGAGTTTGCGTAGACGCCTCGGTATTGATATGGGAGGAGGGCGGCCATCTCCATCATGATCTCCAATAGAATTTCGTCGCGGAGAGATCGGTTCATGGCCGTAGTCGTAGTAACGTGAAATGGTTTTCCAACTGCGATGTGAAAGGGGGTGCGTCGTAATTTTGCTAAATTTCGCTGCCAGTTCTCGCTGCCCCAATGCACCACCGGCAAAATGGGGGCATTTGATTTTAGCGCAAGGTGAACGACGCCCGGTTTTCCTTTTTGCAGACAGCCATCCCCACTGCGGGTTCCTTCAGGTGTGATCCCAAAAATGTCGCCAGCCACAATCCGCTCAACCGCCTGATGGATCGCCTCTCGATCCGGGGCGCCTCTGCGCACCGGGATCCCGCCAAATGTGGTGAGGAACCATCGTATCCAGAAGCTGTCCAAGCGGTACGCAGCGAAAAAGCCGGATAACGGCCGGGGGTGGAGACGAGTGATAAACAGGGGGATTTCGAGCACATTTACGTGATTGGTCACAAGGATGAGCGGGCCTTTACTGGGGACACATTCAAGCGCGTCGTCGTCAATCTGGCAGATCGCACTTGTGAGTGACCGGAAAAATCCCACTACGATAGCCTGGCTGATGCTCATGTATTCTCTGGAGTGGAAGAGCTGATGATTTCCAGGCGCTGTGGCAAAAGTTCGATGCGTAATTGGGTCCCGTCTACGCACAGAATTTCACCGTCCGTCTGCGCAGGCAGGACTCCCTCGATGGCTTCGATTGTGATGTGCTTGCCTCGCAGTGTGGTGATTTCTGGTTGGGTCCCCTGCGTGCCGCGCATGAAGTGGGGAAGCAGGGTCAGAATCCGCCTGCGGCTGACCTGCTCCGCAATACACAAGTCGAAGATCCCATCGGTCATGGATGCTTCCGGCGCCATCCAAAACCCGTCTCCAAGGCGCTGACCGTTCATGACGGACACGAGCAGGGTAGGGAGCGAGAGTTCTTCGTTGTCGTATGAGATGCGTACCACGGGTCCTTTGTAAAAGAGAAAAATTGTCTTCAGCACAGCGATGAGGAAGCTCAAGAAGCCACCAAAGCGAGGCAGTTTGGAGACCTCTATTGTGGTTACTGCGTCGAATCCGACTCCTACACAATTCCCGAAATAGCGACCTTGGGGAAAATCGCCGCCGAAAACGCGCCCAATATCGATTCGCTTTCGTGGATTGGAAACGAGCAGATCGACGGCTTCCTCAATGTTGATTGGAATTCCTGCGCCATATGCGAAGTCGTTGCCGCGACCTGTGCATATGACCCCCATCGCGGTGCTTGGTTCTCCCCTGGTTTGTGCAGCCATGAGGCCATTGATCACCTCGTTTGAAGTGCCATCACCCCCGGCGGCTACGACGATATCGAACCCCTGATCTACGGCCTGTTCAGCGAGTGCCACCCCATGACCGGGCGATTCGGTACACACCAGCTCATAATCCAGTTCGTGATCATCGAGCAGCCGTCTGATCCTCGCCATGGATTTCTCGCCGCTGCCGGAGCCGGATTGGGGATTAAGGATAATTTTATAACGCATGGATTCTTCTCATCAGGCTGAGAACATCGGCGTCGGAAAGTGACCGATGCCGGATATCCATCTTATATTCAATAAAACTCGGGAGCAAATCGGTGTTCCCGCTGAAATTCTATGGCCCGGTTCAATTGTGGGAACAAGCCAGCAGGCCCTCGAGTTTGCCCCAGGGATGAGGGAGACGCGGAGGCTTGGGGACGCCCACTACCATTCAGATTTTTGCCCTTGGCAGATGCCCCGAAGTTTGCTGCGGAGTTCTTCGCTCATGACACCGGTGTCATCGCATACACAACGCAGGGCCGATGGCTGGGTATCCTGGAATTTCAACCCGAATATAATGACCTCCTCAAAGAGTTCAGACGCCATATCGATCCGAGTTCTGGGAGTGAGTGTGGAATGGGTGTCAAGCTACTCATCGGAGCGGCTGCTAGTGGTAAAACAACGCGTTGCCTGGAGGCGCTTGGCGATGAAAGTCTTTTAGAACCCGGTTGGATCATTCTTCCCGATCGCAACCAGGTAAGCTCGGTCCGACGCATCATCGCTGCGCAGGGCGGTTCTCTGGGAACGAATATCGGTACATTTGGCGATCTCTTTCGGGCGATTCTCGCTCTCTCCGGTGAGATCCTGCCTATAGCTTCCCCCGCCGTTATCCATCGTCTCGTGTGCGTGGCAATCGAAGATTTGGTGGGGCAAGGCGGCTCGAGTTATTTTTCTCCAATTGCAGCGAAGCCCGGGTTCGTGAATGCGATCGAAGACCGGATCGCAGAATTTAAACGTGCACAAATCACACCGGATGAGGTTATTGCAGCGGCAAAAGAACAAGACGACGCGCTCCGCGAGATCGGGTTTATCTACCGGGCTTACCAGGAGAAACTCAGATCACTGGGTTGGTTGGATCGTGAGGAGTTGAACTGGCGGACTAGTCGGGCGCTCGAAGAAGATCCTGCACTTGCATCAACATGGAAAATCTTGATCATCGATGGCTTCGATTCTTTCCATCGCTCTCAACTTAAACCTGTGCAGCTTCTTGGCGAACGGATGCCAGAGGTCATGATCACATTACCAGGCGAAGTTGAACGGGTCCGCCCGGCACACCGCAGGTTCATCCGATCGAAGGAAAGAATTCTGGAGATCATCCCGGGTGCTGTCATAGAATCGCTGGAGTCGCCTCCACATCTCGCACCATCCATAGCTCATCTGGAGTCGCAGGTTTTCGAACTCGAGGTCCAAGCGCTTGCCGTAAATGAAGGCATGACCATGCTTGAAGCGCGTTCTCCCTCTGAGGAAGCGCGCGAGGCTCTTCGCTGGTTGAAATCGCGAACGATCCGTGACGGGGTCCCTCTTCATCGATGCGCTCTTGTGACCCCGGACCCGGAGCGATATCGTCCCCTCTTGAAGGAGGCGGCTCGGGAATTCGGAATCCCGCTCAGATTTACTCATGGCGATCCCCTGTCCCGAGCACCCAGTATTGCGGCATTGTTGGGTCTGCTTGAATTGACCATCTCTGATTGGCCGCGTCGGACCGTGCTGGATATCTTGAACTCTCCATATTTCGATCTTACTTCGTTTGGCTTGAAGCCTGAGGATAGCTTTGCCCTCGATGAAGTGAGCCTGTTTGCGCAGGTCACTCGGGGGTTGGATCTATGGGTCGATGGATTGACCCGTCTGAAAGACGTGAATGGGATCCGTCGGAGATTACGGGACGAAGGTTTACGTTGGCCCAATCTTCCCAGCGGTGACCGGGCCGGGATTCTTCTCGAGTCGTTGCTGGACATGAATGAAAGAATGAGGCCTCCTGAAGGCAGGACGATGCGTTTGTGGATCGACTGGCTGGAGGATTTACTGGATGAACTCGACTATTTTTCCCGCTGTAATACCCCCCATGATCGTGCCGCTGCACTGGAGCTGCGTGAGACCTTTCGGGCATTGATCCTGGGAGAAGAGATCGCGGGGGAGGAGATATTGGGTTATGAGGAATTTTTTTCCGAACTGCGGAGATTGGTTGAAAACGTTTTTTTCACCGCCCGAATAAATTGGCGGCAACCTGCCGTTCTTGTGCTACGAGTGCTGGAAGCTCGTGGGATGCGTTTCCAGGCGGTTGCTGTGTTGGGTTTGTCGGAGGGAATATTTCCCGTAGTCGAGCGGGAGGATCCATTTCTAAATGACGCCATCAGGGAATCCATGGGTCTCGATCCCCGCCTCGGTAGAGACCAGGGTGGTCTTTTCTATCAAGCGATCACGCGCGCCGATTCATATCTGCTGCTCACCCGTCCTTATCTGGCCGAGGACGGGAGTTCATGGGAACCATCCCCATTCTGGACGGCCGTGGATGGCTTATTTGTGGACGTCGTAAAAACGGTTCGACCGGATGAACCACGCGCCCTTGAAGACGCGGCCTCAGCGGAAGAACTTCTCTTCTGGGCGGTGAGGAAACGCAAATTCCCGGCGTGGGCAGAGGAGCTTACGCCACGGTGGAAAATGCTCCAATCAGCGAGCGATGTCCTCCGCGCCCGTCAGGCTCGAATCTCGGGAGGATCCTTCGAGGGGGATCTGCACTCGATCCAGGAACGTTTTTCTCAGATTTATGGAAAGGGTCATGTATGGAGCGCGAGCAGAATCGAATCCTATGCGCAATGTCCCATGTTCTTCCTGACTTCTTCGGTGATGATGCTCGACCCACGCGATCCACCTGAACCAGGGTACGATCCCGCCCAGTTGGGTTTGATCCTGCATGCCATTCTCGAGAAGGTCTACCCGGCTGCCTCAGACCCAACGAGCACCGATTCGGTTTTAAGAGTTCTAGCGGACATCGCCGAGGAATCATTTTCACACGCACCGGAGGAATATGGTTTCCAGCCAACCGCCCTATGGTCCTGGGAATGTGAAGAACTCCTCGAAACGCTGGAGAAGACGATCACGGCGTTAGGGGAGGTTTCCCAGGGCTGGATTCCGTACGCTTATGAACAAAAATTTGGCATCGGCGGCTCGTCACCGGTAGAAATCGAACTAGAAGGCGAGACCGTCCTTGCCCGAGGCATTATCGATCGCGTAGATCGCAACAGGGACGGGGAGCTGCGCATCATCGACTATAAGACCGGGTCGAGTCACCTCGGAAGGGGCGATCTCATTCGGGGAAGGCGACTTCAATTGGTGATCTATGCGTTGGGAGCTCGGGACGCCCTGAACCTTGGCGAACCTGTCGAAGGTTTTTATTGGATGATCCGGGCTGCAAAAGCCGGGTCCTTAAAATTGTCCACGTTCAAGCATACGAGGAACGGTGATACATGGTTGGGACCAGAGGGTGCGCTGGATGTGGCCCGGATGCATATTCAGAAGGTTGTTCAGAGGGTTCGTGCCGGTCAGTTTATGCCAGCGGCGCCTGATGGCGGCTGTCCATCTTACTGTCCGGCCGTGGATTGGTGTTGGAGGTATCAAGCGGGGTGGCGGTGATTGAGAGGTTCCGTTGGCGTAGAGAGGGTATCACACCGATCCGGGATGAGAGTGACCCAGTTCAGTTGTCGGGAGGTCGCGCGTTGGGGAAACATTTACAAGATGAGTGCTTCTGCTTTTCGAAGGACAATTCGAGGCGATGATGCCGAGGAGAGATGAAGGCCCCTTCCTTCAGGAGCTCACACCGGACCAGCGCCGTGCGGTCGAGACTGAGGGTTGCGATATTATCGTCACCGCAGGTGCGGGGACCGGGAAGACGAGTACGCTCGTGGGTCGCTATCTCTGGCTGCTCGAGCATCGCATCACCCCCCGCCAGATCGCCGCAATCACATTTACGGAGAAGGCCGCACGCGAGATGCGAAATCGGATTCGCAAAGCTGTCGCTCATCGAGCACGCACCGTGGAGGCTGATACCAAACGAACATTCTGGGAAGAGCTTGAGGTCGGCATGGACGCTGCCCGGATTGGAACCATCCATAGTCTTTGTTCGGAGATCATGCGATCTCACCCGGTTGAAGCTCGCGTGGATCCAGAATTTGAAGTGCTGGAGGAGAGTGCCGGTCTGGCGATGAGGGCCGAGGCGGTAGAGTCTGCTCTCATCTGGGCGATGGAAGATGAAAGTGCTGCACCATTATACAAATCATACTCCACCGAAGGGCTCCGTCGACTGATCCGATCCCTGCTTGAGCATCGCCTGGATGCATCTGCTTTATTCGGCTCGGAGGAGTTGAATCAATCAGATGCCGCTATCCGGGGAGCCCTTAATGAGTTCTTTGAAGATGGACTTGTCCTGGAGAGTATTGAGGATCTCAAGGCTCTGCGAGACGCTGATCAACTCGTCGCCGATGCTGGCGAAAATCTTGCCCTGAGAATTGTGACGCTGCTCGAATTCTGGGAGGAGGCCAATACCCATCTGGAAAGAGACGATCTTCTTGGAGCCGGGAGGGCGCTTTTCCTGCTGAGACGGAAAGGTTTGAAGCGGGGTGCAGGGCGAAAGGAATCCTCTGCAAAGGAATTGCAGGCTGTCCTGCAAACTTGCTACGACGATATTCTGAACCCCTGGTTGGGTGGAGCGGCCAGCTCCGATCCTCCACCGGATGAGTCATTGGAAGAACAATGGGCAGATGCGTATCCGCGGGTGAGGCGGTTGTTTGCTCGGGCATGCAGCGAGTATGCCCAGGCACTCGATCGCCAAACCGCCCAGGATTTCGATGATTTGGAAATTGGCGCCATGCAGCTGCTCACCAACAAGACGATTGCGCAACGCTGGCAGTCCGAGATTGTGGCGATCCTTGTGGATGAATTTCAGGACACGAATGAGCGACAGCGAACCATCATTGACTCATTATGTGGGGATGAGGCCGGCAAGTTGTTTATCGTGGGAGATGCTCGGCAGAGCATTTACCGGTTTCGGGGTGCAGATGTCAGTGTTTTTCGTCGAGTTGAACGGGAGATAAAATCAAGGCGCGGCGTGCACGTTGAACTCAAGAAGACCTTCCGGGCACATGAAGGGCTTCTTACCGAAATCGACGGCCTGCTCGCTCCGATTATGGGAACTGAAGATGATCCAGATCGCTTGTACGCCGTACCCTACAGCAATCTTGATGCACATCGGGGCGCAGCGAAACACAATCTGGACCCTCCCTACACCGAACTCATTCTGGGCCTGGGGGCGAGCGCAAATGCGGCGCGCTCCCGTTCGGCTGAAGCTCTTGTGCGCAGATTGTTGGTCTACAAAGCGAAGGGGTGTGTGGAAAGCTGGGATGAGATCGCCTTGCTATTCCGGGCATCGACGGCATTTGGAATTTATGAAGATGCGCTGGAACTTGTCGGCATCCCCTTTGTCACGGTGGCCGGATCGGGTTTCTACGATCGTCCTGAGATTCGTGATCTCCTCAATATCCTTCGCGCGATCAGCGAGCCATGGAACGACGCAGCCCTGGCAGGATTACTGCGGTCGCCGGCGTTTCGGATCAGCGACCCGGGACTGTACGCGCTTCGCATTCCTGAGGATGCGCCCATTCCGATTCAGGATGCTTTAGCCGGAGAGATGCCTCATCTCACCGAGGATGACCGGGCTGCCGCACTTCTGGCCCGGGATTTCCTCCAGCAGTTTCGCCCCATGATCAATCGGATGACAGTGGCGGAGCTCCTCAAACGGGTTGTGGATCATCTTGATTACCGCGCCATCCTGGCAATTTCGCATGCACGTCAGTGGAGAAATCTCGATAAGCTCCTTCATGATGCCGAGCGGAGCGGTTTGGTTCATATCCGTGCATTTTTTGAGTACCTGCACTCGATGCGCGCGGTCGGAGCTCGTGAGGGTGAAGCACCCACAGAGGCTCTGGGAGCGGTCCAATTGATGACCATTCATAAGGCCAAAGGACTTGAATTCTCCACAGTTGTCATTGCCGACGCCTCTCGAGGACCCGTCACGAGGAGGGAACAGAGCTACTTGCTCGAGGAGACAGGACCCGCATTCCGGCTTGAGCGGAGCACGGGCGATCCGCTCATTTATAAACTGGCGAAGAGATTGGACAGACAGCAATCGATGGCGGAGGAGATGCGCATCCTCTATGTCGCCGCGACAAGGGCTCGCGAGCGGTTGATCCTGAGCGGTCATCTTTCCCAACGGCGCGGCGCATACGCAGTAGACGGTTGGATGAAATCATTCCTTGAACTGCTCGACATGAACCTAGTAGAGCTGGCCGCAAACCCGGGGAAGAAACGGACGGCGTGGTTACCCGATGGCTCTGAAGTGCTGGTGTCGGTTGCTTCTGATGAAGATCTTAAGATGGCGCGTGACACTGCGGTCGACGCCTGGCCATCCTCTAAAATGAAGATGATCTATGCACCCATTTCGGTGGAAGACCTGGGCGGTTTTGACGATGTTCCCGAGCTGGAGCGAGATTGGAGGGCGACAGGAATTCGACAGCATGCACCCGGGGTGGTGGTCGGCGCCATGGTCCACGAAATCATCCGCCGCTGGATGTTCCCAAAGAGCGCCGTTCGTCAGGAACTGCTTGAGGCGATTGCACTGGAACTCGGTTTGATCGAACCCCGACAGCGAGAGCGGGCGATGGATGAAGCGGAGAGCTTGCTGGATCGCTTTGAGAGGCATCCGATCTTCGTTGAGTTAAAAAGCGCAACGGAACGGCATCATGAGGTGCAATATACACGCCCGCAGGGGAAAGCGGGATCAGAATCCGGCCGCATCGATGTATTGTATAAGATTGATGGTGGATGGAAGATACTCGATTTTAAGATCGATGAACTGCGCAATGAACGTGATTTAGAAAAGGCCGTTGAAAGACATAGAACCCAGGTGGTCCGCTATCAGAACTCCGTGAGGCAATTGTTGCGGGTGGAAGCCGATACATCGCTGTGCTTTCTCGATTGTCAGGGGGAAGTCGTTCTTGTGACCGTCTGAAAGTCTTGCAGGGAATATCCAGCTTGAAGCTGCCTTTTCTTAAGATCGACGGAGCCCTGCAAAGCGGGATAAACCTTCTTTATCTTCAATAGAGAATTCAGTCCGTGTGATGTGGATGAAGTCCTGGTCGGAAAATCGATAAAGCAGTCGTGAGACCACTTCCGGGGAACTTCCGATGTGATCGGCGATCTCGTTAAGCGTGAGATCCCGTGCAATCATATTTCCTTCTGACTCGCCATATTCGTCCAGCAGAAAACCCGCCAATCGACTGCTTACGGGGTGAAATGCGAAATCCTCCAGGATCTCGCTTGCTCTTACCAGCCGGTTAACCATCGTCTGGCACAAAGACCATAGGCCTTGAGGGTGTTCGAGCAGAATCGGTAAGATATCCTCCTTATACCAGGCAGCTAAGCACACTTTCCCCCGTGCCTCCAGGGAAGCGGGCATCGGGAGGTCCTCGAGAAAGAAGCCCAGCCCCCAGAATACATCTCCCGTTCCCAGGGAAAAGGGGGTCAGAGCGCGACCCTTCAGCGATATCTTTTTTGTGAGCAGTGTGCCAGATCGAATGAGCAATACATCCGAACATACATCTCCTTGATGTACATAGGTTTCCCCATGCTCAAGGGCCTGAAATTGTGCGGTGGTCTCAAGCGTGCCGAGACTGGCATCATTCAGACAAGAAAATGGGGGCGTCAAGCGCAGAGAGTCGATGAGGGCAATCATGTTGATCACCTCCTTGGATTGAAGATCGATGCAGTAAAAACTTGCCTATCCGGTCGATCGAGCGTCTTGGCAGGCTAATTTGACTAAAGTTAAGGAAAGCGTGCTCTGTTCGTAATATTATTCACAATATAGCCCAAAATGATTTTAAATGCCGGCGCCATATTAAATCCGTGATTTGCCCGGTCCAGTGTATAGGTGCTGGGGATAAATACACAAGACGATACCGGGTATCTTTCGGTGGGAGTGTACAAATATGACGCTGGCGAGAGACGGGACAGCGAAGCAGCACGATGCTATCCGTGAAAAGGAGATGGAAATCATGGCAAAGAATTACCGACTTGGTGGATGGCTGGCAGTCTTTGGCGCGACATTGGGCGTTCTCGGCTCCTACCTCATATTCATAAACTGGTACACGCCTGCGCTCACGGCTGAGGCAGCGGAGCCGGGATGTGAACTGCTGCTGAAATACTTAATGCCGGCCCTGTTAGATTTTGGCATCCTTGCAGGTGTACTGTATGCCGTCAGTGCCTATGGTTTCTTCACCGCTGCTGGATGGGCATTCCCCATTGTCGTCATTGCAAACATCCTGGCGCTC
The DNA here is from genome assembly GCA_964570595.1 of uncultured Anaerolineaceae bacterium. Lineage (GTDB taxonomy): Bacteria > Chloroflexota > Anaerolineae > Anaerolineales > E44-bin32 > E44-bin32. The sequence goes on from CAZMZL010000032.1 coordinate 12,528, forward strand.
CAGGGAAGCTGGTTTCTCAACGTCCCGTTCATGGCGGCGGGACTGCCACCCATATACTTCACGATATTCTTCCCGAACATCGCCCTTTTCTTTCTTTTCATGAGGCCCGTGGGTAAGCTGCCCTGGAACCGCATCATCCTTGGGCTGGTGACGGGCATGGCTTTCATTTTCTGCTTCATGAACGGCGTGGCCAGCTGGAGCCGCATCCTGACGACCGGGACACACATTTTCATCGCCGTGCAGCGATTGAATTGGGTGGCTTTTGTTGGGATGGGCGTTGTCACCATGGGTGTGCTGCTGCGCCCCAGAGAGTGGGTGCGGGTTTTGGGCATGTCTGCTGCTTCGCTCGAACTCTTTGTGGGCATTCCGCTTGCAGTCCTCACGACGATAAGTTTGGGACGATTTTCGATGTTCTCGCTAGGGCCCATTCTTAGCCTGATACTTCTGGTGATCTTCGCCGTTCCCTCCTTCTGGAAACGGGCCACGGGCGAAGATGTGGAAAAAGCCATTGTCCAAGGAGCCTAGGGGAGAGCGTCTCAGATCCGCGAAACTTTTCAGGGTAACCCCTCGATGAAAACTGCACCTTGTCGTCCTCGACGAGGTGCAGTTTGTATGATGGCCACTTGAATGATATCGACCTTCCATTCAAGCTTCTCCTGGCCCCCTCATGAAATGAACCCATAGAATGAGAGCGCCTCCGTGGAATCGTCTGTACATGAACGCGCAGCGACGATTGAATACACCATCGCGGGTACAATACGACCATAATCTGACGATTGTCTCAGGAAGCTTTCGCAAGCTTCTCTGTTTATGACACAGCCAACCCCCCGTCATTTCTTCAGGATGGAAGCATGAGGGATTATCCCGCGATCGAGCGAACGATTACCAGGACACTATTCAGCGCGCAGAGCCTCGTGTCCGCCGCGATGATCGCAATGGCGACGGTCAATGCCATTGCGGGCGCCGAATTGAGCGGCGTGGTTGCCTGGGCAGGAGTCCCGACTGCGGTTCAGCTTGGAGCATCTGCCATCGGGGCGCTTTTCTGGGGTTTTCTGATGGAACGCAGGGGTCGTCGCATCGGCCTGGCGATTGGGCTGGGAATTGGGATACTGGGATCCTTCTTAGCCGGATGGGCGGTTCTCAACGTAACGTTCTTGGTCTTCCTGGCGGGTATGGCCAGTCTTGGGCTGGCTCAATCAGCCATGCAATTGGGTCGCTATGCCGCTGCAGATGTGAGTCCTTTGGAGGCGCGTGGCCGCGCCATCGCCAACGTCGTCGTGGGAGGCACGGTCGGTTCCATCCTCGGGCCGCTGCTTGTGGGTCCCGCTGCGGGGTGGGCCACGCGGGTCGGGTTTAATGAGTTGGCCGGGGTTTACATCGTCGGATTGATCTTGTTCGCGATCGCCACGGTCGTCATCGCCGGGCTGCTGCGACCCGAACCGATGGAGATCGCCCGCGAGTTGGCCCCTCCACACGAGCTTTCGAGCGACGCCAACATGGAAATCCAACCCATGAGAAAGATCTTTCGGCGCCGCGGTGTCTATGTGGCAAGCGGGTCCATGATTTTCGGTCAACTGGTCATGGTCATGTTGATGGTTATCACAAGTTTACATATGAGGAGCTCGGGTTTTCTGCTCAGGGATATTTCACTTGTCATCGCCGCACATACATTCGGTATGTTCGCCTTTTCAATCTTCTCAGGCCGCCTGACCGATCGTATCGGCCGGACCCCTGTTCTCATGCTTGGTTCGATTATGCTGGTGTTGGCCGGATTGACGGCCGGGCTCTTCCCGGGAATATTGCCTTTGATGATCTCCCTGTTTCTCCTCGGGCTTGGTTGGAACTTCTGTTATGTTGGAGGGTCGACGATGTTAACCGACAATCTACTTAACGTTGAGCAATCACGTATGCAGGGCTTTAATGATCTTCTCTTGGGAATGGTATCCGCCGTTGGGAGCCTGGGGAGCGGCTTCGTATTCGCAGCGGTCGGTTATCGTGCCGTCGGGTTGATTGGCGCCGTCCTCGCAATCATTCCCTTCCTCTTAAGCCTTTGGTGGCGAAGAGATCATGCCTCCACCATCCTGCGTGAAGCCGCATCTTGAATTTCAAGCCCGAGCGTGAACAGGGCTGCAATTGCGAAGAAAACAGCACAACCTCTGTATAGGTTTATGAGACCTGCTGCTGCGACAACCCAGAGCGCAAGCGGAGGCCCCAGGGCGCTCCCAATATCACCGATCGTATAGATGACGCTGATGACTCGTCCTTCCACGTCGGGACGAACGGTGTCTCCAGCCGTCGCGGGTGCGAGCGTTTGGACGCCACCACCGGGAAGGGCGGCGAGTAAGGCGCCGGAAAATGCGGTGATCATCGCAACGCTGCTCATCAGCCAAAACCCGAAGGATCCGATCGCAAGCAGAATCGCAATGATGAGCCATCGTCGATTAAGCCTGTCGGACAGTGCGCCTGCGGTGGGCGCGCTGATCAACCCCGTCAATGTCCGAACGGCGACGAAGACTCCCGTGAAGGTGGCGATGGGAATGTAACTGCCTTCAAGTGTGACCCCATCGGCTAAGAAAGATTCTAGCCACAGGATCGTCGTGGAAGCGAGGACGCCCGCCAGGCCGAAACGAACGACAAATACGGGGATAGAGGTCAGAATAGCGGTTTTCCATGGGAAGCGATGACCAGATCCAGGTTGCGAATTTCGCTGTGATTTTTCATGGTATGGTTTCGTCTCGGGGAGAAAGAAGATCCACATCAGCAGGGCGATCCCCGTCAGCCCGGCGCTTATGAACAAACCCCTGTGGAACCCAAAAACATCGGTAAACAACCCCCCGAGCAGGGCAGAAGCGCCGATGCCAGCAAAGAACCACATCTGATAACGACCGCTCAATCGACCACGGTTTTCATCGGTCGCAATATCGAGGACGATGGTGTTCCCACCAATCCATATCCCCGACCAGGCGATTCCCCAGAGGATTCGGCCGAGGAGGAATATTTCAAATCCACGCCCGACAGCGTAAAGCGTGGTCGAAATAATCCCGATCAAGAGGGACGCGAGCATCAATTTTCGGGTGGGTAGTCGATCATAAAGTGATCCGGCAATTGGATTGGAGAGCAGCCGCACGAGTCGGTTGATTCCGAGCAGAACGCCTACCATCACGAGCGTCACACCTGCAGAGCCTGCGATGGAAGTTTGCGGCAATACCGTATATAGCGTACTGTCGCCCAGAAGTGAAATAGCGGTCCCCAATCCGAGTGGGAGCAGGACGCGGCGGGGGGAGGGACCTGGATCCGCCTCGATCATGGTTTTTTTGATACAGGAGAGTGGATCATTTAGGACGGGCCTCAGGATGGTGGAGGGAAGATGGGCAGGCCACAACTCTTATGCTATGGTTTTGCGGTTGACCACGTCGCAGCAAATGACCTGCATTGTCCAAGAAAAGACAAGGGATCATGCAGCCTTGATCTTACCGTGCAATCCCATCTTTGTCATGCGAGGATTATGATCCTGAATTGCTTGACCTTGGGCGTTATAATCAGGGTTAACGATCGAAGCGTGCCGCCAGTGGAAGTGTGAGCTCCCATGCCTACGAATTTGCCGCCCGAATACAAAAAAGTTGAGAAGCTATATCGCCAGGCATCCACCCCCGAGGAGAAGATTGAATACCTCGAGGAGATGTACAGTATCGTGCCCAAGCATAAAGGTACGGATAAGCTCAGAGCCGGGTTAAGGAAGAAGCTCTCAAAGTTCAAAATTCAATCCGAGGCGAGCAAAAAGGGGGGACACCGGGATTCAAGTTTTAATGTGGACAAGGAAGGCGCGGGTCAGATCGCGCTCGTTGGAGCAGCAAACACGGGAAAATCATCCCTCGTCGCCTCCCTCACCAACGCGGAGCCCGAGATCGCAGAGTACCCTTTTACAACTCGAATGGCGACACCCGGGATGATGCCTATCGATAACATCCAGGTACAGCTCATCGACACGCCTGCGCTCGATCGCGATTTCATCGAACCAGGATTGCTGGACATGATCCGGCGTGCAGACATCGTTATGGTGGTGGTTGATCTGCAAGCGGATCCGATTGGCCAACTCGAAGACACGATCGCCTACCTGGCGAGCCAGCGTATCTATCCCCTGGAGATGAAGGATACGTTCGATGAGCACCGGCGGAAAACATTTCTCCCATTCTATGTCCTTGTAAACAAAGTTGATGACGCGAAATCGGACGAAGATTTCGAGGTCCTTCGCGATTTACTTGAAGAGAAGGATTGCCCCCTTATCCCCATCTCAACTCGGACCGGCAGGCACGTCGAAGATTTCAAAAACACCGTTTTTGAAAAACTGGGCGTGATTCGAATCTACTCCAAAGCGCCAGGGAAAGATGCTGATCTAAGCTCCCCCTACGTCATGAAAAAGGGATCGACGGTAGAAGAATTCGCCGCCAAAGTGCATCAGGATTTTTACCGCAAATTAAAATCGGCGAGGGTATGGGGAAGCGGGGAATTTGACGGGCAGTTGGTCAGCCGGGACTACGTGCTTCATGATGAGGATGTGCTCGAACTTCGAAAGTGAAAAACCCCAAAACACGCTGCGGGGCATCTTCCAAGGAAGAAGGCTCAATGAACCTTGCCTCCCCCATGCCGCCGCTTGTCATTCACCCTCGCACCAAGATGTATGGTTCTCTGGCTTCTTCCCATTAGACCGATTCATCTTCCTGTTATATGTTCTCTCCCACCTGCGATCCAGAATTTAGACTTCCTTGCCCAAGACCTTCATGAACGAGATCCGCGTTCACCAAGAAGCTCCCGTTCAGTTCGTTTTATGATATTGGACGAACAACTGTCCCACGCCGTCCAGCCCGGAGGGATCATAATAAAGTTTCTTCAGTTCGAAGTCGGCCGGAGGTAGGAGCAAGGGGCCTTCCACCAGGCTGGCAAAGTGTTCACCGCCCAGCACTCGGGTTGCGATCGTGAGATAGAGGCGATCGAGCACACGTCCCTCAAGCAAGAGATGGAGGATACGGGGACCGGCGGCCGAGTACACAGAACGATAGCCTTCCTCAGCCAATGCGTCTTTCAAATTGCTGCCATCCACGTGATGTTCGCCGCTTATGATGACAGATCCAAGCTGGGATTTGAGCGATCGCACTCGGCTGGGATCGGCGTCTTCCGTCGTGATGATGATGACCCGGCGCCCATCCTCCATCAGCGTCCCGGGGATGACAAAATCCAGACTGCTGCTGATCACCGCGAGATCGGGGAAGGGGCCCAATCCGTTTTCCACTCTCCAGTCTACAAGGTCGGCGAAGGCCGGATCCTCATGAACTTTCAGGATCTCTTGTACATGTCCGTCGGCGTAGTCTCGCAGGTAGCGTCCGCTGGTGAGCACGATCTCAGCCTGGGCAGCGAGTTCCTGGAAGAGGCGCCAATCCCGGGGGTTTGTAATCTCATTCGGTACACCCATTCGTCCATCATTCTGCACGGCGATGCGACCGTCGAGGCTGATGATGAAATTGCTATAGATGATCGTGCTTCCCTCTTCAAGAAGATGCTCATCCTGAAGATACAACCCCTTCAGCGGGATGCCTTCTTTTGAGGCCGGGAATAACTGAAGTAAATTTGCCATGCCGTGAGAAACCTTTTGAGAGTTGCGTACGATTTCGAAGCTGAGGGCTGCCTTGCGCAATGTTATTCAATCATACATCATTTGAACTCGAGGGGGAGCGATGCATCCTTTGGGTCGTGTTTTTCTATGCGGTGAGTACAATTGAGCCGTCCGGGTGTTAGCCCATCGATCGGCCCCCGCTGTCAAAGACCTGCACGACGAATGACCTCAGGAGAAGACCATGAATCAGGATTGGATGGCCTTATTCGTTTCCTATGTCTATGTGTTCTCGATTATCGGGATCAGCGAAGGATTACGGAAATGGCGTGGTTACTCCGTCGATTTCACACGCAAATTCGTCCACATCGGCGTTGGCATGTGGGCATTTGGCACCGTCCTGCTCTTCGAAAACAAGGTCTTTGCCATCATCCCACCGTTGTCGTTTGTGCTCATTAATTACATCTCCTACCGGCGTGAAACCTTTAAAGCCATGGAAACGGGAGAGCGCGGACAACTGGGGACCATTTACTTCCCGATCGCGTTCTCGGCAGCGATCTGGATATTCTGGGACAATCCCATGATTCTCGTGGCTTGTTTGATGCCGATGACTTGGGGAGACGCTTTTGCAGCCGTTATGGGTCAGCGTTATGGACGCAGGGAGTACTCTCTATTCGGGAGTACCCGGACACTCGAAGGGTCACTGACGATGTTTCTGGTGAGCTGGATTGCGACTGCGATCCCTCTACTCATCTTTTCAGTGAATC
>CAZMZL010000033.1:0-18530 GCA_964570595.1 uncultured Anaerolineaceae bacterium
ACTCATCTTGATTGATCCCAATTGGAATGGCAAATACTTGATTCATTCTACCACAGCGACCCCGCGCACTCGTCCACAGGCTATAGAGAAAGTCCAATATCTGTAGTTTAGAATTTAACCCTATCCTCCCATATTTTTCTCTTATTTCCTAGCGGCAGGTCCTTTCGGTCGTGATATATTGGAGGAGAAGAAATCCTGCTGTACAATTTATACAGTCGATTTGCCAACGTCCATTGTGATCGTGGACCAGGAGGCCGACATGAGCTTTTCAGATATTCTCGATTCAGTAGAACTTTTCGAGGGCGCTACCCACGATGAGCTGATATTGCTCGCCAAAGTGTGCAAAGAACAATCCTTCAGCAACGGTGACGTGATCACGAGGCAAGGTGCACAAGGCGATGAGCTTTATGTGGTGCGTCAGGGTTTTGTCGAGGTCATTCGCAGTCATCCTTCAGACAATGATAAACCGCGAACAGTCGTTCACCTCGGAGAAGGTCAGATATTTGGAGAGATGGCGCTTGTCGATCATGGTCCGAGATCGGCCACCATTCAGGCCGCATCCGAGGTGACGGATGTTCTCGTGATACACAGAGATGACTTTGAAAGACTATGCGAAGAGAACCTCCACTTTGGTTTTATAGTCATGCGGAATATCGCTGCAGATCTTTCCTTCAAACTTCGTCATCAGAATCTCACTGGAAGATGAGGGAGCCTGATGTCATCGATTTATAAAGTCAGCTACGTAGTATCTGGTGAGGATCATCCCGGGGCCATCATGAATACTGAAACCCCGCCTGAGAAAGGGGAGATCATTCAGCTTGGAAATGCTGAATTTACAGTCGTGGAAGTGATCGATCTTGTGCCGGCGAGAGGGGATTTTCACTATTTACACGCAACATTGCGACCGGAAGAATCGTGATATAGGAGCGGTCTTCCTCTAAAACTGGGCAAGAGCGACCCAAGCCGGCCCTGAGAGCTCCGATTGATGCATCCACATTGTCCACGATCCGGTTAACGGCTGATGATCCTCCGATTCCGATTCAAAGATCCGGGGACGATCCTGTACGCTCATTATTTTTAAGTCGGCCAGAAGGCTCCCTCCCGTTCGGAGGACGCAGCCCGCGCCTCGCTGTCAGAACTCCAATCGCCCGCCCATAGAAAACCTCCCTCGGGTTTGGGACCTGCGGGAGGATGCCTTCGACTGAATCTTCAGCTCCCGGGGGAGCGAGGCGGCGGCGATGCGCCTATACAATTTGGGGAGAACCTCAGGCACTCTCCCTGCGCTCTACGCTACCCCAATTCGATCTCCATGAAATCCTCTGCCAACACCACTTCACCATCGTAGACATCTTGCGCTTCAGCAAGCAGCTCTTCCGGATGACTGGCCCGCGTTGGATAATGAATGAGGATCAATTGCCCGACCTCGGCTTGCTGTGCGATGGATGCTGCTTGCCGGGCGGATGAATGGCCGACCATCTCACCACCGGCTTCATGAATGAGCACATCGACTCCATTTGCCAGCCGAATAGTAGATTCGCAGGGTGCTGTATCGGACGAGTAAGCCACGGTTCGTTCCCCGTCATTGAGTTCAACTCGCAACCCTATCGTCGGGACGACGTGAGAGACGGGTGAAGAGAAGAATTGCAGCTCCCCTTGCTCGAGCACGAATACTCGTTCCCGCTCGGGTAGGCGGTGAAAAGCCACGGGGAAGAAGTCTGGCCAATTATCCCAGTGGAACAAGCCCATCATGTCTTCAACGCGTTCCAGGCAGTGGTGTAGACCATAAATACGGAGTGCTTCCTGACGCCCGAGGAGCCACATGTTCATGAGCAGAAGCGGTACACCACCAACATGATCAGGGTGAAAATGTGTAAGGATGATATCGGAAATTTCCTCGATCTTAATATCCGCTTGTTCCAATCTGAGAATTTGTGTGCCGCTGCAATCCACAAGCACAACGCCCTCATTCCCCTTGAAGGCCATATGCGTATTCGCATGGGATAGGCTGGGTACTGCTGCGGAAGAACCGAGGAAAATGAGCTTCGTCATGGTTTATGATCCGTAAAGTAGTCGGAGGGCAAGATTCGGCGTTACAAATACTTCAATAATCGCTGCGGCGATTAAGAGTGGCACGACGATCCCGATGATGATGCGGGTCCATTCAGCGAGCGCTCGCATCCATCCCTCGCCAAGTGACGCCCCTTTCGGCTGGCTGATGACAGCCATCCCGAGCTGGAGGATGGCTGCGCCTGCGAGGATGGCAGCAGGAACCTCAAGGATGGCATGAGGTATCACCAGCGCCAACATATAGGTGATCGCGTCAGCCCCAACAAGTAAAAGGTTGCCAAAGATATACCCGATGATGATGAAGGGCGCCATAAGGACCACCAACGATAGTACCCCCAGCGTGAAAGCGCCGAGCAAAGTCGCCAGCGCGAGGGCGCGTACGTTGGTTAAAAATAATTTCCAGACACCCTCGCTGGTGAACATCCCAAATTGCCGCAGGGCGCCTTCAAGATCTGCTTGAGGAGCGGATATCGAGAAGAGTTCGGAAGGCAGGGTGAATTTCGTGGCGAGAACGGCTCCGATGAAAAGACCCGACGAGAGGACCAGAACCGTGAAAACGATGGGTTTCCAGCTTCCCTTGATCGATTGACGAAAGAGGCCGCGATACCAGTCCAACAACGATGTGGATCCTGAAATGAAGTGATCCTTGAACTGCGTGCGGACCCATTTTAAATCCAGTGCGTCAAGTTCACGACCCAATAGCTCCTCGCGATTAAATAACCTCAAACCCATCCTTGTGAGCATGACGGCAACGATGCTTAACCCAAGCACGATCCACCACATGACAGCGTATCTCCCCCAAAACATGATCATGCTCTCGAGGATGATGAGCTGGGCCACTGGGATGATGATGAAAGACGCGAGAAGATTTGCCGCGCGCACAGAAGTCGTCTGAGACGAAATAACAACCGCGCCACAGACCATCACAATCGCCTGCACGGTCGTCAGCGCGAGGATCTGCAGCAGGAGTTGAAGCTGTGGAGTCCAATCAATTGTAATCATCAAGCCGACGAGGTAAACCGTAATGCCAAAGTACGCCGCAGCCAAAGGCGTGGCAACCGATGCAATCATTTTGCCGAGATAAAGTTGACCGTCGCTCAAGGGAGTAGCCAGGAGAGGTTCCAGGGAGAGTCTCTCACGCTCGCCGGCGAAACTCTCCAGTGCAATCACAAGAGATACAGAAATGGGGAAGAAACCCACCACCAACAAAAGGAAAGGTATGAGGCGCTCACCGATGACCGGGGCACCGTAGCGTGATACAAAATCCACAGCGATACGAGCTGTGACATTCATCAGCAAAGGAAAAAACAATGTCAAGATGATGATCGGCGCAGTGATGCGCCAATCACGGAATTGATCACGGATCTCTCGTTGGGCGACTACCCAGACGCCGCCCCATGAATCTCGAGGAATCGACAATCTCTCGTTCAATATCCCTCGCCTCCTGGTTCTTGCACTCCCACGACTTCAAGATACACATCCTCAAGGCTGCGTTTAACTTCTGCCAGCGTTACTACAGGAATATCCGCGTTCATCAGTGCTTTTAGAACCCGTGGGTTCACTTTTTCAGGATCCGAAGTCTGGTACCGGATCCAATCGGGTCCTTCTGACACCCGTACAGCTTCGTCGGGAAGGAGGTTGATCACTCCGTCAAGCGGTTTTCCCAGGCGCAGTTCCATCACTGGATCTCCAAGAAGAGATCTCTTTAAGACTGCAGTTCGATCCAAGGCGATGATCGTTCCGCGACGGATAATTGCGATGGTATCGGCAAGAGCCTCAGCTTCATGCAAGTTGTGCGTGCAGACGATGATCGATCGATCTTCGGATCGGAGAGATTCGATGCTCTCCCGGACCATATGAGCACTGGAGGGGTCCATGGCAGACGTGGGCTCGTCTAAAAGGAGAACTTTTGGTTCGTGCAGCAACGCTCGGACCAGAGCAAGTTTCTGCCGCATTCCCTTCGAGTAATAACCCAGACGCAAGTCCAGCGCATCATCCAGGTCATAATAAGAGAGTAAATATCCAGCTCTTTCACGGATAACTTCATCCGACAATCCGTACACTCTCCCAAAAAATTCGAGGTATTCAAGCGAGCGCATACGTGTATAAAGACCATGATGCTCCGTGAGAAGTCCTACCATCCCTCTGATCTCAGATGCATGTCTGCGCACATCCAGCCCGGCGATCCTGGCGCTGCCCGAAGTGGGCTTCAAGATCGAAGCCAACATGCGGATGGTTGTGGTCTTCCCGGCCCCATTGGGACCCAGTAATGCCAGTATTTCCCCGGCATTCACGCGCAGGCTCAACTCGTTAACGGCTGTGAACGAGTCAAATTTCTTCGTCAGTTTCAAGGCTTCGATCATGTTTGAATCTCAGGTGGATTATAACCACAGAGCCACTCCATCTACAACCGACCATCCCTCCTAATACGAAGAAAGGCCGGAGAAACTCCGGCCTCGCAGGTGATCTCCGATTGTGAGAATAGCTTCGACTACGTTGTTGAACTTCGTTGGATCGGCCGATGACGAAGGAATAAAGCAACAGCGCTAACCAGTGCAATGACCAGCATAAACATCTGGTTGAAGTTCACACCAAAGTAGTCGACATAATCGAGTCGCAGATATTCAAGGAAAAATCTGCCAATTGGATAAATAATGAGGTAAATTAAGAACAGGTCCCCAGATTTCATCCTGTCACGGTAGCGACTCCAGATGAACAGCAGGATGCCGGCATTGAGGAGATTGTAAATGGATTCGTACAAGAATAATGGATGAAAAGTAAACGGCGCCTGAAAACCCAATTTCTCCGCTAAGGCCTGAATATCTTGCACCTGCTGGGGCGGCAAGATCTCCAATGGAATACGAATTCCCCAGGGGAGGTCGGTCAGACCGCCGAACAGTTCTCGGTTGACATAATTTCCCCAGCGTCCGATCGCCTGCGCGAGCGCCAGGCCAGGAGCCGCGACGTCCGCGAGCATGCCAAAGGAAACATTCCGCCTTCTTGCGAAGATATAAAGCCCCAGCCCCCCACCGGCGACCGCGCCGGGAATACCCAAACCACCTTCCCATGTGGAGAGGATCTTAATTGGGTTTGCCAGATAGTATGCAAGTGTAATCCCTGAATATTTGGATGGGGTGAGAACGTGGTACAGACGAGCGCCGATCACACCGAAAATCAACAACCAGATGAGCGCGTCCCAGATCATGTCGCCATCTTTTCCCATTTTATTAAGCATCCACCTTGCCAGGAAAGTGGCGACCAGGACCCCGAACATGATGATGATCCCGTAATAGCGCAGATATAAGAATCCGATATGTATCCCGTAAGAATCGAAGGTCATGGTTTTTCCCTCTTACTCCTGAACAACTTGAGTGTGTACGAAGTAGATGCGTTGAAAAGCAGTGAAATTGGCAAAGATCGCGATGATCACAATTCCGATCTGTGGATAGCCGATGATAATCATGGGTGTGAGGATGAGGAACCGTTCAGCTCGTGTGAGCAGCCCTCGTTTCACTTCATACCCCAGGCTTAAGGCTCGGGCACGTGAATAGGACACCATCACCGATCCAGCCGCCGCGATAAAAATCAGAAGAGACATCAGGTTATCGCCATGCCCAAGATAGTAGACCAGCAACCCTGAAAAGATCAGTAATTCAGAATACCGATCGGAGACCGAATCGACAAATCCTCCCCAATTACTCGGTGTTCCCATAAGCCGGGCCATCGTGCCATCAAGCGCATCCATAGCGCCCATGAGAAGAATTAACAACCCGCCTGCTGTAAGATACCCAAAGGCGATCAGAACGGCACCCGCCAGGTTCCCGAAGACGCCCAAAAGCGTGAGCATATCCGGTGTGATTCCAAGGCGGATTAGAGATCTTCCTATCCTGTCCAGGTCTTTTTTAAATCGAACCCGCAGACGATCCGTAAATGTTGGTTTCTGCTCCTGGTTGGATGTCTTGCTGACCATAAACCTTCCCTCTCAGAGTAATCATTATTTGAATGCTAAACCTTATCCATTTGAGCGTCAAGACGACTCGTCATCTTTTTCCTGCTCAGCATTCTCTTGAGAGTCGTCCTCCGAAATCAACACCTCCCTCGTGCGACCTCCGGATTGTGCACGCCCCACGACCCCAAGCTCTTCCAGTTCGTCCATGAGGCGTGCCGCGCGGGGATATCCAACGCGCAGGCCTCGCTGAAGCAACGAGGCGCTCGCTTCCCCTCGCAGCCTGACCAGATCGATGGCCTGATCAAGGATATCGTCACGCTCTCCAAGCGCGATTTGACGCTGCAGAAGATCCTCCCAGGGTGCAGCATCCGCCTCGCGATCTCCATCTGAGAGGTCACTTTGCCAATACTGGATCAAACCCTCAACCTCTTTATCACTAACATAGACACCTTGCAAACGGACTGGAGCCCCGGCCTCCGGAGAAAGATAGAGCATGTCGCCCTTCCCAAGGAGCGTTTCTGCTCCTGCTCCATCAAGGATGACACGAGAGTCAACTCCCGAAGCCACCGCGAATGAGATACGCGCCGGAAAATTCGCTTTAATCAAGCCTGTGAGTATGTCCGTGCTTGGTCGCTGTGTGGCAACCACCAGATGTATGCCGACTGCTCGTGCCATTTGAGCCAACCGAACGAGGGTATGTTCGGTTTGATCGGGCGCCATCATCATCAGATCCGCCAGTTCATCGATCAAGATGACCACACGAGGCAGCCGCTCAGAATCTCTCCTGCGCTTCATCTTCTGGTTGAACATATCGATATCCCGAGCTTTCGCCTCTTCCAGAAGTCGGTAGCGTCTATCCATCTCGACTGTGCACCATCGCAGCACGCCGATAATGCGTTCCAGCTCTGTCTCAACCTTTCCGAACAGGTGCGGAAGGCCATTGAATCGGATGAGTTCAACCATTTTCGGATCGATCATCACCATACGTAAGACTTCGGGCGTATTGTTAATGCTCAAGCAGGTAGCGATGGACGTAATACAAATCGATTTACCCGAACCGGTTGTCCCTGCGATCAGTAGATGCGGCATGGAAGCGAGATCCGCCGCTACCGCGGCGCCAGCGACATCTCTCCCCAGCGCAATCGCCAGAGGTGAAGAGATTTTATGGAAGGTCTCGGTTTGGAGTATGGGTTTGAGACGGACGAGCGTCGCTTTTTGATTCGGGACCTCAATACCCACGTATGCCTGTCCGGGAACGGGCGCCTCAATTCGCAGACGAGGGGCTGAAAGGGTCAGGGCAAGATCACTTGAAAGCGCAGATATTTGAGACACACGCACTTTGTGACGCTTTGTCTCACCATCCGCACCGGTGTGCTCCACATACCCGGGTTCGACGGCGAATTGAGTCACCGCTGGACCTGTCTTGAAATCCACCACGCGGGCAGGGAGTCCGAAATCTGCAAGCGTTTTTTCGATCAAACCCGCAGCACGATTGATTTCCTTGGAAGTAACTTGCCTCGACGGGCTATCCTCCAACAATTCCATGGGAGGCAGCGTCGATTCTCTTCGCAAGGGTCGAGAGGGTTGATCATCCTTCTGATCGACAACCTGGAAGTCCTTCCGGTACTCTCGTGGGAGCCGGCGAGTTTTTCTAGGGGCTGCTGAGGCAGTATTTCCCCTGCGCTCAACGATCGGGGTCTCCGCCGCTGGAGCGATTTTGGGCATATGCTGTGCACGGGAATGCGTCCCTCTTGCCCCAATCACGGAAAGCATAATCGCCCGCAACCCAAATATCCCAGCCGCGCTAAAGACAATCAGGAGCAAGATGATACTCCCTGCTCTACCAAGTACCTCCGCAAGGGTCGTGGAGATTCCCCAGCCAACAATCCCCCCGCCCATCCCGGCTTCCGCTCTCGGAAGATCCAAGCCATCCATTGCTGAGAGAATACCGAGCAGCGCAAACAGCATGATCTCGACCGAGATGACTCGGGTCCATGGGATGGCAACATGATCGCCAAGACGACGACGCAGGAGGTGGGTTGCAATCAAGGCGACGACCAGGGGGAAGAGAAATGCTCCCAAACCGAACCAACGTCGCAGGCCATTTACGATTGGATCGATGACGCCGCCACTGGTAAACTGGAGCAATCCCAGCAAGCTTAAGACCGCCACCATGAGCAGCAAGATGAGGCCGACGTCATCGGCATAATCAAGGGCGCGCTCAAGTATCTTCATTTGGAAGCTGTCGTTTGAACCGCCTGATTTCAGGTCATTCTCTTCCGACTTTGAAGCCATCCTCTTGGTCATGGTTACCTTTAGATTGCGCGATTCCCCGGGTATAAGGAGCACATACTCGGCATGCGAGTCTCCTCGGTAGAATTAAAGAGCCGTAAAAGATTCTGGGGTCTCAATTGATTCTTGGGGATCCATCTCCGAGTTATTTGAAACCTGTCGCAAACTTAATCCTAAGCGTCGATTGGCCGCATCGATATGGATAATGCGTACCCGAACCTGCTCGCCCTCATGGACAACGCTCCGGGGATGCAGAAAATTGCCATCGCCAAGTTCGGATACGTGGATCAATCCCTCAAGTCCTTCATCGATTCCAACAAATGCCCCAAAATTCACGACATTTGTGACACAACCTTCGACGATTTCTCCAACGCTGTATCTTTCCCCAACATCTTCCCAGGGATCAGGGAGCAGTTCCTTCAGGCTGAGCGCCACACGACCGTTGGCGCGATCGACCGAGATGACATGAACCCTGAGTTTCTCGCCACAACATACGACATCCGCAGGATGACCCACACGTCCCCATGACAGCTCGGATACGTGGATCAACCCCTCCACACCACCCAAGTCCACAAATACACCGAAGCTGGTGATGTTGGTCACCGCTCCTTCAATTTCGTCACCTTCATTTAAACTTGAAAGGATCTCGACACGTTTGCCAGGTTCCGCCAGGCCGGCTCGTTGAGATAGTACCAGGCGCCCGCGTTCAGGATCGATCTCAATGACCTTAAGACAAAGCCGCTGGCCAATATACTTCGAAAGCTCCTCGTCACGGGAGCCACCCTCCTCAGCGTCTCCGAAACCGATGAGGTGAGAAATCGGTACGAAACCTCGTAAACTTTGCGCCTCAACCAACACGCCGCCGCGGTTGTACCCGATTACGAGTAAATCGATCGTATTATCTTGTAGGTATAATTCTCTCGCCCACTCCCAATCTTCAGGTTTCCCTCGATGGGAGCATTTTTGAGCCTGTTCTGGAGTGGATGATACTCGTTTCCCCGAAGTCTGCTTCTCCTCCTCGTCCATGAGCGCCGTCCACCATGATTCATCCATTTCAGGTGGAGCTTCGGTTCCCCAACCAACCTCTGAAACGTCTTCAGTCATCATTGTTATGACCCCAGTCCATCAAGCAATCCAGCAACGATTTCTTACCACTTCGCGAAATACCTAATCCCCCTCCGGTGCAAGTTAGACCTTGTCGATGTTGTTTTTCACCTCCTCGTTGGCAACTGCCTCGCGTTCCATATCCGTTATCGCATTCGTCACGGCTTCAATCGCAACCCGCTGTTTGCGGTATAAATCTGCTTCAGACATTGCGAGGCGCATGGCGATATCGCGCACCTTCCGGCCTTGTAAAAACTTCATCTCCAGGATGTTGTAAAGCATCCAGTCTGCAGTAAATCTGCGGTCGCCATCGGGGCGAACCTGCTCGATTCCTCGTTTCAGGATTGATCGCAGGGCGTTGACGGGATTCCCATCATGCTCCACCGTCGCCTGCCGCACGACCCGAAGGCTGAGCAGAGGGCTGCTCGTCAATCGCGGGCCGCCCCAGTAGTGCCCCAGCGCCTCGCGCACAAGGTTGACAAGCTCGCCTTCGGAACCCATGCCTTCGACCGGCGCGGTCAGTGTATCGGTCGATGCATACCGAGCTTCTGCACGCATTCGCTGAACAGTGGCTACTCGTGGCATCAAACTGTCGACGACAGAAAACACCTCAATCTGAAGCTTCTTCTCCGCTAAAGCAATCGTGGCGCGCTCCAACAGCGCCTGTAATTGCTCCTCTTCCTCTCGCGAGAAATCTGGATCAGTGGTGCGTGCTCGAACACCGAAAATCCCAATAACCTCTGGAGGGTCAGCCAGACGCAATGGGAGCAGCCAATAAACATCCCATTTGAAAACCACTCCCAGCAACTCAAACGTCTGCAGCTCATCCGTAATGAGCAGCGGAGGCAATTCCTTCGAACCGCGCATGGGGTCTTCAGGACCAACCGCCACCTCAAGTTCTAATCCACTCGGACCCACAATAGCCACGAAGGCCGACCCCACGCCGATGATGTCGCATGCAGCGTTGAGAATCGATTCCAGAAACTGCCTGAGGTCCCCGGTAGTGAGCAGCCTCTCTTCGAGCAACTGAAGGCGTATGACATCGCCTCTCTCCTCGCCATAGAACAACCAACGCTCGATCGGTTGTCGGGCGAGCGTGATGAGAAACTGGAGGATTAAGAGAATGGCGACGGTCATGAACGGTACAAGTCGGTTGGTTTGAACACCCAGAAGGTCACCCACCCGGGCGACGATCACCATTACAGCAAGCACCGACGAGGCGACGATGGGCCCTCGTAATATCCATTGGAACAACCGACTTTTTACAACTCGATCAGGGATATCCACGCCAAAGTAAGCGACCGAGTAGGCCATTAATATCATCTGGGCACCGACCAGGATATTGATCAAGATCAATACGCTCCAAAATACAAGCGGGTATTGAGCCAGTGCGCCGGTTCCCGCCATCATGAAGGGATAGGAGCCAAGCAGAGGACCCAGGGAACCAGCCATCAGATAGCGCATTCGTCTTCTCGTTGAACGCGTGAGACATCGTTGATACGCGCGCCAAAAATTGAGCCCGGTGAAGAGCAGCGTGCTTACGAGAAAGATGGTAAATACGGGAAATAAAATCCCTGGATTCAAATAGGCGACCGAATCCGAGAAGATGATCTCTCCGCAAATGAGGTCGGTAAAAGCCACGAGGACCAGCGTAACGCCGCCGAGGATATAGCTCACCCAGATTACCTTGCGCCGCCGACCGCGCGATGGCCGCCCGGTTGAGGCGAGTAAAGCATCGGAAAAATGCAGGTAAGCCGCGGGAATAAAGCTGATTCCAACCCACTGCAAGCGCAGCCAGAGTTCAACCTCCTCGGGGCTTGTCGACGTGCCGACAAGTACATCAAAGAAATACACCAGGGTCACACACGCAAACATCAACGCCAACGATCTGGCAACCCGTTCACGGAGGTTGAATGTCAGAGCGTAGAGCAGCAGTGAAAAAGCCGTGATGGCGTTTCCAGCAGTCAGGATCTGGTTGAACACCTGGAGAGGAGTCAGCATTAAGACGCTACGAATCCTTTGTCATCTCTTCAGCGGATGGCTTTCGTAAAAAACAAGGCGATATCTTGACCCGGATAATAACGATCACTGTACCCTGAGAAAGTGAATCCATTTTTACGTGCGAGGCAAATGGCCGGATAATTCTTGCTCTGCATTTCTATGAACAGTTGATCCCTGTCTCGTGTTTTGCACCACGCTTTTGTCGACTTTAGCAATTCTGTTCCGATTCCCATCCTTCGATAGCGCAAATCAACGACAAGATCGGTCACCCAACCGGAAGCCTGCGCGGGGCCATCGTTGAGCGATATGTATGCGATCGGTGTATCTCCGATCTCCGCCAGCAGCATGGCAGATCGATGTGTCCAGTCATCCGCAAGTTTCTCCGGGTCACGCGGGTAAGGTACCCGCATGGGTCTCGGAAGGCGGACCTCTCTCAATACGATACCGATTTCAGCCGATTCGGTCCTATAGGATAGCTGCCAAACGTGGTCCGTATCAAAGCCGTGATCCAATCCCATGAGAATAGGGATATCACTTGAGACGGCCTGACGTATGTTCAATCCGGTTGTGGTCAACTCAAATGCTCCTGGTTTGATATCGAGCTCATGGTATAACCCGTAAAAGGATCTGGCAAGGCATGGGTGCGTTTCCCTGTGTGTCCATGACCACCAACCGCACGGCGTAATCTCCCGGCGTGACCAGACTCGTATCCCAGGTACCGAGCACTTCCTCTTCCTCGCACTCATCTTTACAAACTCGAGTCGTATTCGCAGAGATTGCAAGCCATCTCCCTGTGGATGAGAGATCGTGATACTCAATCTTGTAAAACGCAAATGCAGGGATATTCGCTGCCCCGGTAAAAGTGACCACCCCGCTCACAGAATCGTTATCAGCAGGTGATTGGATGGTTGCAAGAAGGTCCAAACATCCAGAACGATCCCCAATATCTGAGGATATCGAGGTAGACGTGGCGAGTCCAACGCCCCCCCCTCCTCCTTCCAGCGCTGGTGTTGTCAATAATGAGACTGTGGGAATAGGAGTAGGGCGCGCCGATGCTGGGAGAGCAGGCGTGGCGAAGGTAACGATGATAAACGTCGCAAGGATCACTGCAGCGAGGAGGGCGAGTAAGGCCCCAGAGCGGGTCAACCGCGCAACGGCACTCTCTCGTTCCAACCGATATATGGCACTGCGCATCTCCTGAAAGGCATTGATGGTTGAACGGAGATAGTATGCCCCGAGAATCACCAATACAAGGAAAATCCAGGCCTGGTTATTTTCAATGATTAGAAGGACTTCTTCCATACCAATACGAAGTTAAAGCTTACGCAATACCCTCTTGAGCAATTCGATGAGTCGCGGAACGAGTATTTCCCCCGCCTCAAGAACCTCCTCGTGTGTCGTCTCCGTCTCGCCGTCCAGGTTAGCCTTATTGCTGATCCCAGATATTCCCAGCACGCGCGTGCCGCCATGTCTGGCTACGATCACTTCGGGTACCGTCGACATTCCAACTGCGTCCACACCTATGCCACGTAGAAATCGTAGATCCGCTGGAGTTTCAAATGATGGGCCTGCAAGACAAACGTACACACCTTCTTGAACAGCAATCTCCCCCTCGCGAGCGGCCTCCCGGGC
This sequence comes from uncultured Anaerolineaceae bacterium, assembly GCA_964570595.1. Taxonomy (GTDB): domain Bacteria; phylum Chloroflexota; class Anaerolineae; order Anaerolineales; family E44-bin32; genus E44-bin32. Next base: position 13,046 of record CAZMZL010000033.1, read on the forward strand.
AAGATTTAATAAATCCGGATCATAGGCCCGGCTCATGTCAGGGAAGCGAGGTCCGAATCGATCAAGATTAGGACCGTAGAGAGGCGTGATCCCCGCCATGCCCAGGATATTGATATGATCCACGATTAACATCAACTCTCCTGGAGAGAAATCCGGATCCACCGCACCAGCCGCATTCGTGACAATGAGGATTTCCACACCCATGTTCTGCATCACACGAACGGGGAGACCAATCCGGGCAATTGGATGTCCCTCGTAATAATGAGCTCGCCCCTGCATCACAAATACGGGTTTGGTCTCCAGTTCTCCAAACACCAGCCTGCCTTCATGTCCTTCAACTGTAGAAGCAGGCCAGCCAGGGATTTCTGTTGAGGAGAACACTTGTTGATCCTCGACTGATTCTGCCAGATCACCGAGCCCAGAGCCCAGGATCATGCCAATTTTCGGTTCTACCTTCGTTCGTTCCCTTATCGCCTTCGTTGCTTCGTCAATGTCATTTTCCGTCAAGTATTCCATACGACCATCCTATTCTTCAGAAGCCTTACTTCTGTGCACCCGAATGGCGTTCGGGCTCGATAATCCAAGGAATTTCTGCACATCCCTTCGACTCATGCCTCGATCAAGCATTGTCTTTGCACGTGTATGCCTCAGGGTATTCGGAGAAATATCTTTATCGATCCCCACAGCCGCGGCCCAGCGCTTTACAACCAGCCACAATCCTTGCCTGCTTAATCCATTTCCACGATGATTTAAGAACAAATGATCCTCGATTGAATTCCGAACCAAATGGGGGCGGCCCTGCTGGAGGTAACGAGCAATGGACGATAACGCGGCTCCCAGTGGTCTTGTCCCGGTCCGACCAGGTGGTCGGCGCACCGTGTTGAAGATCAAATCAATATCCGTTGTCCACAGACTGACCACTTCAGCTGCACGAAACCCTGTTTCATAAATAAGTGTCAGGATAGCCGAATCGCGGAGAGCGCTTGCAGACCCTACGTTGGTGGGTGCATCAAGTAAGCGTTGAAGTTCCTCAGGACTCAGGATTGCAGGTTCGTGCCGCGGATTCGGAGGGGATTGGAGAGCATCGTGAACAAAGTCACCCTCAAATTGCTCTTCCCCTTCAAGATAATCCAGGAAAGACCGCACCGCAGCCATCTTCCGAGAGATGGTTGCAGGCCGATACCCCTGTTGCTCAAGCCACCCTGCGTAATGAATCAAACTATCTTTTGAGATCTTCTCAGGAAATGTATCTGCATCTTGAGATACTGAAAGGACACGCTCAAACTGCTTTAAATCGGTACCGTATGCCAATAGTGTGTTTTGCGTGGCACCTCGGTCTTGCTCAAGATGTGCGAGAAAGCGACGGATGGCTTCCTCCATCCGACCTCCCTTTTCTTCGAAGAGCTTTCGACATTATTATAGCATCGGCAATACATAACTTACCATAACTGAACATTATTCTCCACACTCAACCCGAGAGGTAAGGCAGTTCATTCCTGGTGGAGATCAATGATGGTGACTTCCTGCGCTGACATCATCCAGCCGCGCCAGGTCGTCCGAGGCCAGACGAACATCAAGACAAGCCAGATTATCCATGAGTTGCCCCTCAGTTTTTGGTCCAATGATGGCACTGCTCACTCCGGGTCTCGAGAGAAGCCAACCGAGAGCGACGCGTGAAGGCGTAGATTCCTTCTCTTTACTCAGCTGCACCAGTCCCGTCAGGACTGCATTCGATCGGTCATCCGCGATGTAGGTTTGAATTCGACCGCTCGTTTCGGCTCTTGAACCTTGCGGCAGTCCTTCGCCCTGCCTGTACTTTCCTGTGAGGTATCCTCCCGCGAGCGGGCTATATGGAATAACGCCTATGCCATATTGAGCGCAGACACCCTCCAAATCCCGCTCATATTCATCCCGATGAACGAGATTATAGCGGGGTTGGATGCTGACAAACGACGCAAGATTATACTTATCGGATGCCCAGAGAGCTTGCACCAGTTGCCACGCTTTGAAGTTCGAGCAACCGATGTACCGAACGAAGCCCTGGCGAATCAGATCATCCAGAGATCGCAGCGTCTCTTCAATGGGCGTGTTCTCATCCGGCCAGTGAAGTTGGTATAGATCGATGTAATCCGTGCCCAGGCGCGTGAGCGATTTCTTGAACGCCTGCTGGATATGGCGGCGTGATAACCCTTCATCGTTCGGCGCATCTCCCATCGAACCCCTGACCTTTGTGGCAAGAATGATTTTTTCACGTCGTCCCTTTCTCTTCCTCAACCATTTCCCGATGATCGCTTCAGAGACACCTCCCGGATTTCCATCCACCCAATTTGAATAAATATTCGCCGTGTCCATGAAATTGATCCCTCGCTCAAACGCAATATCGAGGACTCGGAATGATTCATTTTCATCCGCAGTCCATCCGAATTGCATCGTACCCATGCACAATGCTGAGACCTTCATTCCCGACCGACCCAGCCGACGGTATTCCATCTTTTTCAATTCCATACTCTTGCCTCTGTATTCGTGATGCATGAGAGATTCATCCCAGGATGGGATCAATCCCAAACCTGCGCTCATGCGGATCATAGAAATTCCGAGATGCTCTGGTTACGATCTCCCCTACCCTGGTATTTTGAGCGCTCGTACAAGCGAACCATACTTGATCAACGTATGGCCTGTCAAAACCTGAATACGCCTCATGCGATTCGGTTTTTGGATAATTAAGAAATGCTCTTCCATTTGAAAGATTATCATGAAAAGATCGATCCCTTGTACTTCGAATTCAGCTTCTACCCGGATGTATGCTCCCCCACGCTGGCCAGCGAAATGGAAATCCGAGCGATGATGTTTACAAGCGCGTATCACATCCCGCCCGAAGCGGTAGCTGGCTCTATCCCGCGGGTGAGACCTGGTTTCGAGACGGAGAATTCTCACTTTGATCCGGGCTCTGTCCGCCAGTTGGCCATCGCTTGACATAACAGCCACTCTACGATTCATCGATAGAGTGGCTGCTTCATTACATCAAAGATGTTGGATCAGTTTCGTCTACCCATACTCAATACGAGGGCTAAAAAAACCTGACCTTCCATCCAGGTTTAGAGATCCGTTGAATAGCAAATCCCTACAGTTCCCGGGCCCACGTGCGTTCCTATAGCAGGGCTCACGGGCGTGATAAAGGTTTCAATCGGCGACCACCTCGCCTGTACTTGAACGAGCAATTCAGCGGCTTCCTGTTCTACGCCGGCATGCAGCGTCGAAATTCGCAGATTAGGCTTGCCCACCAACTTATCATCTAGAATCTCCAGGAGACTGTTGATCGCCTTGCTCTTTGTCCGTACCTTATCCAGCGGTTCCACCTGTCCATCATGTACGTACAGAATCGGCTTAATGTTTAAGGCGGAGCCAAATAATTTCGAGGCGCCGCCGATTCTCCCACCGCGATGAAGGTATTCCAGGGTATCGACCACGAAGTAGACTCCCGTATGATCTTTGGCGCCTTTCGCTAACTCAACAGTGTCTTCAAATGATTGCCCCGCTTCAACTGCTCGAGCGGCTGCCAGGACTTGAAATCCAAGTGCCATCGCAGTCGTCTTTGAATTCACCAGCTCAATCGTCGCATCGGGGAACATTGCCTTCGCTTGTTCTGCCGAGGAGAGCGTCCCCGACAATTTATCGGAAAGGACAATCGTGAGGATCGGTGTCCCCTGCTCAACAAAGGGCCTGAATAATTTCTCAAAATACGGGATGGTGGCCTGTGACGTTTTCGGATGGATGTCTGATTCCTCCAACCGAGCATAAAACTCATTGGGCATGATGTCGACGCCGTCTTCGAATTCCTCCTCCCCCCAAATCGAGATAAGGGGAGCCACCTTGATATCGTATTTTTGGATAAGATCACCTGGAATATAAGCGGAACTATCCGTAATGATTCCAATGCGTGGCATTATTTTTTCTCCTTTCGGTCACGCGATACACTTCTATCAATGCTACAACACCCTTCCCGTCGCCGGGTTGCGCTGATCTCGAAATCACCTGCTGCGCCCAAGCCACTTTCCAACTTCTTCAAATGTCCACGTGTTTACGACCGACCGCCCCTCGACCCACCCTCGTCGAGCTGTCCCGATCCCAAAGGGACGGAAGTCCAGATGGTCAGGATGATGTGCATCGGTATTGATCGCCGTAAGACATCCCAACTCGACGGCACGACGAACGTGAACATCCTTTAAATCCAATCGCTCTGGGTTCGAATTAATTTCCAGGATCACGCCTCGTTCGGCAGCAGCATGAAAAATCGGCTCGAGGTCAAGATCGGCTGGATCCCGTCTGCCAATCAACCGTCCGGTAAGGTGTCCAATCATGTCCACATGTGGGTTTTCGATAGCGCCTATCATGCGTGATGTCACCTTTTCCCGCGGCTGACGAAGCCCCATATGAAGTGAAGCAATCACGAAATCCAGTTCTGCCAGAACCTCATCCGGATAATCCAGACCACCTTCTGTCAGAATCTCCACTTCTGCCCCCTGGAGAATCATAAGATCACCGCCCAGGCGCTTTTGAACACGATCGATCTCCTCCCTTTGTTTTATTAGATCATCCATGGATAAACCACCCGCGATCCCCAAACTGCGAGAGTGGTCCGTGATCGCCAGGTACCTGAGCCCTCGCTCCAGAGCAGCAGTGCACATTTCTTCAATGGAGATCTTGCCATCGCTCCAATTAGAATGCACATGGAGTTCACCGCGAATATCGTCCGAATCGACAAGATCGGGCAGTTCGCCAGCCGCCGCCGCAGCGATCTCACCGCGATCCTCTCGCAGTTGCGGCGGAATCCATTGTAAACCGAGCTCCGCGTATACTCCCCGTTCCTGCTCGCACAATATTTCGGTGCCATCCTCTCGTAGGTAGCCATGTTCGGAGAGGGACAACCCACGCTTTTGCGCCAGTTCTCGCAAGCGCACATTGTGCAATTGTGAGCCTGTAGCATACTGGAGCGCGCTTCCAAAACGATCGGGGGAATGAACCCATAGCTGCAGACGCAGCCCTCCAGAGAGCAGGACGCTCACCTTCGTGTCTCCGTGCGCCTGGATCTTTTGAATCTGTGGCAAGGCAAGAAAAGATTCGGCCGTCTCATGGGGCCTCGTCGACGCCACGACGATATCCAGATCACCAATCGTCTCCTTCGATCGCCTGAAGCTGCCGGCGGTCTCCACCTCGACAACCCCCTCCAGCGCGCTCACACTGCGGACGATATCATCGGCGACGCTCATGGCCTCGGACATTAAGACCCGGGCACGATCGCGTTTCCTGTACGCCTCGATCGCCTCCAGAATTTTCTCCTCAGACTTCACCCCGAACCCTTCCATCTCGCGAACCCTTCCAGCTCGTGCCGCCGCATCAAGGTCATCCAGGGTCACCACCCCGAGTTCCTTCCAGAAACGAGCTGTTTTTTTAGGCCCCACATTTTCCACATCGAGGACCTCGAGCA
>CAZMZL010000034.1:0-18406 GCA_964570595.1 uncultured Anaerolineaceae bacterium
TCTTAGATGCGGGAGGTTTAAAGCTACGGGTGGCATTGCGCGGAGGTAGGTTTTCACACAAGTTTGAGAAAGACTCTGGATCGTTCGACCGGTGGGTCTTGAGTGCTTGGCCGGTTTAAATATTAAATTGTCTGGCGAAATCTAAAACTCGCATTTGGGACGAATTACGGATTGAGTACGCCTTCTTCATCGAAGGCGAGCGTCTCCCCCGTGCCCAAATCCACACGCATTGACTGACCACCGAGACCATGCAGTTGATCGTGTCCCCGCACGATAACGACGTCTATTTCGTCTGGGATGATGATCGAGGCTGATCGGGTGAAAGGCTGGGTTCCATGACTGTGGGCGAGGATCCGTTCTCCAAGCAAGTTCCCGTCAAGATCCTCAACGAACCAGCGATCGGCGAAGGAGGGAGCCTCGGCGTCATCGTCGTGGATGAGCGTGACGTCAAAGCGTAATTCGCCGGGCGAGATCGTTTCATAGGTGACGGCAATCACGTTGGCCTCACGGAGATCCAGGATGGTTTCATCCGGCTCGGAGGACGGGGGTTTTTGTGTGGGATCAGGCTCGCGATCCGGGGATTCAGGCGTGGATTCCAGATCGGATTGGGGTGTTGGCGTGATCTCCATGGGCGCCTCCGTTTCTTCGGGTGGAACAGTCGCGGCTGACCGGCATCCTGCGCTCACGGCGGCCAGTGCGACCAAGAGCGTGACGACGGCCGTCTTGTGTCGAGTTTGACAGGGCGCTCGGGAGTTGCCTGGAGGGATCCACTTCATGAGTCTGCCTTCTCCGTAACATCGGTGAAATGATAGGGTGATTGATACTCGGAATAATAGGATTTGTCCGGGAGCAAGTCAAGACCTGCATTGAAATAGGCATTGAAAATCAGGCGAAAGGTATTCACCGGCGTGAGGTCAGGATAGAGCTGTTTGGAGACCTCCGGCGCTACAAGGATGGCATTGAGGTTGCGCATTCGTTCGGTGACATAGGATAATTTTCCGCTCTCGGCTGCCGGCCCATGATCTCCCTGGAGGATGATGATCGGCGGCGTTTCCGAACCGTCGATGATCTCGTCGATGATGGGCAGGATGCGAGCGTTAAGATAGGTGACTTGATCGTTGTACCCCTCGATGTACTGTTTCAACTCTTCTACATCATCCCCTTCCAACTTAAACCGCAAGTTGTAGGGTCCCTCGGGTTCGAGAAGCTGGCCTTCTGGGCCAAAGACGAAGGGTGCGTGAGGCGCGACGATATGGACAAATGTAAAGGTGGGCGATTCGATGTCAGGGATTTCGGGCAATGTATCCAGGATGTTCAAGATTCTCGCCTGGTGCAGCTTATAGGGATACTTTAAATCCGGGAAGACACGCGGCAGGAGTGTCGATGCATCCGTGATTATTTTTACGGCGGAGGTATCGAGAAGCAACGCCTCGAAAGCGTTGGCCGAATTCAATTGTGGAACAATTGTGGTGGACGACGGTGCGAAGTAATAGTCCGAGTCCTGAATATCTGATCCGGGAAACCCCGTCGAGAATGTGACGGTGTCGTATCCTGCCTCTTCCAGCGCCCTCCTCACTTCGCTGTGGTGGATCAGTTCCCATAATGGTTCCCGGTTCGAGATCTCAGGATCAGCGTTTGGAAGGAGAGTCTGGATGTAAGCCATGTTGAGTGATGATGCCAATGAAAGACTCGTCTGCGCATGGTTCGAATGGGCATCGGAGACAATGTAGAAACCGCGTTCCTCGAGTGCGTCCAAGAACGGTGCGTTATCGTATTCAAAGATGGTATTGAGCACATCCTCACGGGCGTAAGCATCCAGGATGATGTAGTAAATATCCGGCGGTTCTTCATCCCTGACCGTCAGGTATATGGGCGACCTGTTTTGTGTTGCCGGCATCGGTGCGGGGGCGAGCTTGTCCGTCGCGATTGTGTAAACCGGGAAGATGAGCGCGATGCCTGCCGCGATGCTCAGGTATCCAATGAGCATGTCGAGCGATCCTCGATATCGAAGGATCAAGAAAGAGAGCAACGCAAAAACAGCAATCCAGATCGGGATGAGGAATCTGTGTCGGCTGATTGAGATCCCGTTGGGCAGGGATCGCAGGATGGCATAGATATGCCCGTAGGAGAAAAAGAGCAGGATGGCGAGTGCCGAGATGAGGCTGGCTTTCCCCCAATCCTTAATCAGTAACCGTGCGACAAGAAGTAACAGGATCGCAGCGATGAAGGTGATCAGGAGCGATCGTAACGCGTCGGTGGGAGGGACCCAGTCGGTATTTTCCGCAAGGAGTGTGAGGATCGGATATGAGGCGATAAGGAAGGGCAGTAGAATATTTCGAATTTTCATATGAAGAAGATAGTGTTCTGCTCGGGTCCGAGTTTTATGAATGTATAGAGGAGAATTGTAACCGAAGACGTCCAAACCTTGGGACAATTCGATGAAATAACTGCTCGCCCTCCACTGGAGTAAGAAAATCGTCCGCTGGTATAATCGCAACATGCGGGATAGAGCACGCACATACCGATGCGAAGCGATTGTGCTCCGTCGACATAACTTTGGTGAGGCAGACAGACTGCTCACCGTATTCTCGCTGGAACGTGGCAAACTCCGCTTGATTGCAAAAGGAGTCCGGAAACCTCGCTCTCGAAAGGCGGGTCACGTTGAACCCTTCACGCGAGTGGCTTTGCTGAACTCCCGGGGCAGAAATCTCGACATCATCAGTCAGGCAGAATCGCTCGATCTCTATATGCTCCTGCGTGAAAATTTAGGTTTCCTTAGTCGAGCAGCGTATATTGCCGAATTGGTCGATCGCTTCTCGGTCGATCATGAAGAGAACAGGCAACTGTATCGACTGCTTACGGACTCTTACAGCCGTCTGGATGAAGAGGATGCATCCCCCCGTTCCGTGGTCCGGAATTTCGAGATTCGACTGTTGGAACTTGTGGGCTATCGGCCGGAATTATTCCATTGCGTACGTTGTGGTGCTGAGATTCGACCGGAAGACCAGTTCTTCTCGCATCAAAATGGGGGGGTCATATGCCATCATTGTGGCGATGGACGGAGTGGATACGAGCGAATCTCGCTGCCGGCATTGAAAGTGCTTCGCCACTTTCAGCGCAACACTTTTAAAGTTGCCTCGGATGCCGTCATTCGTAATGAAGTTCATAAAGAAATCGATGGGATCATGGAAAGATTTTTTTCCTACCTCCTGGAGAGAAATCTGAATTCACCCGCTTTTATCCGTGATATCGATCGGATAGGTCCTGACGAGCTTCCTTCGAATATCGCGGTTTCGTAACCAATTGACGGAGAGCATGTTGACAAAACGAAACTTACTGACGTTTCAATCTATGATCCTGCAGCTGCAGCAATTTTGGGCCGATCAAGGGTGTGTCTTATGGCAGCCTCATCATACGGAAGTCGGCGCCGGGACGATGAACCCGGGCACATATTTACGCGTGCTTGGTCCCGAGGATTGGTGGGTCGCCTACGTTGAGCCCTCCATTCGACCTGCAGATAGTCGTTACGGTGAAAACCCAAATCGCTGGGGACATTATTACCAATTCCAGGTGATTCTCAAACCCGATCCCGGTGATCCGCAGGAGCGGTTTCTGGATTCGCTCGTGGCCCTGGGCATCGATCCCCTGCAGCACGATATCCGCTTTGTGGAGGATAACTGGGAACAGCCTGCACTCGGCGCGTGGGGTCTCGGCTGGGAAGTGTGGCTGGATGGGCAGGAAATTACCCAATTCACCTACTTCCAACAGGCTGGTGGAAAGAGCCTGGATCCGGTGTCTGTTGAGATCACTTACGGATTGGAACGAATTCTTCTTGTGCTCCAATCGGTCGACAGCTTTGTAGACTTGCGCTGGAACGATCAGGTCACTTACGGCGAACTGCTGCATACGTCGGAGAAAGAACACAGCCGCTATATCTTCGAGGTCTCCGATGTCGAGCGGCTCAAGACGATGTATGACGAGTACCAGGCTGAAGCGAACAACTGCATCGAGGCCGGTCTTGTTTTTCCGGCGCACGATTACGTGCTCAAATGTTCGCATGTATTCAATCTGCTGGACGGACGCGGTGCGATCGGTGTGACCGAGCGGGCGGCTATGTTCACGCGCATGCGCGACCAGGCCCGACGAATTACGGATGCCTACCTGGAGGGGCGAGAAGAACTGGGATTTCCCTGGATAGGTCGTTGGGAGCGTCCACCGCTGAGTGCGCCGGCCTCAGACGAAATCCCGACCCCGGATGAACCGGCGCCATTTCTCCTCGAAATCGGAACGGAAGAGCTTCCTTCTGAAGACCTTGATAACGCCATCGATCAACTTAAAGGAAAACTGCAAGAACTCCTTGATGAGAGCAGGCTTTCGTACGATCAGATCCTGGTGATGGGGACGCCTCGTCGCCTGGTCCTGTATGTTCCCAAGCTTGAAGCCAAGCAGAGCGAAGAAGTCATCATCGAGCGCGGACCACCGGAAGAACGCGCCTACGATGCGGATGGCAACCCGACCAAAGCCGCGCTTGGTTTCGCGCGCAGTAAGGGTATCGAAATCGAGGATCTTCGAACAGAGGCTATCAACGGCGGTCGCTACATCGTCGCCGAAGTCCGGGAGAAGGGCTCCTCTGCTTCCGAGGTCCTCGCGGCGCGCATCCCGGAGCTGATCGCCGGTTTGCAGTTCAGAAAGGCGATGCGATGGAATTCAAGCCAGGTCAGTTTTTCACGCCCAATTCGCTGGCTCCTAGCTCTGCACGGCGAGCACGTCATCGATGTTGAATATGCTGGTATCCGTTCGGGTCGAAGGACAAGATTATTGAGATTTTCCGAGCCTGAAAATATTGAGATCCAACATGCATCAGAGTATTTTACGATGATCGAGGCGGAAGGCATTCTCCTTGGAACGGAGGCTCGCGAGGATGCAATTTCAAGTCAAATCAAAGCGTATCTTGCAGATCTCAGCGCTGAGATCCCGGATGACCCCGGGCTGCTTCGTGAGGTCGCGAACCTGGTTGAAAAACCCACCGCACTGGTGGGTTCCTTCGATAGATCCTTCTTAAATCTTCCCAGGGAAGTCCTGATCTCGGTTATGAAAAAACACCAGCGATATTTCCCGGTCGAGAAGGGTGGAGCGCTGCTGCCCAATTTCATCGCGGTCAGGAATGGCGGTCGCGAACATCTTGATCGCGTCGTCCATGGGAACGAACAGGTCATTGGAGCTCGGTTTGCGGATGCAGACTATTTTATTAAAAAGGATCTTGGTGAACCTCTTGAAAATTATCTCCCGAAATTGGCGGGTATAACATTCCAATCCGATCTCGGCAGTGTGCTCGACAAAGTCGCTCGGATCGAGCAGCTCACGATCAAGGTGAGTGAGACCCTGGGGTTAGGTGGGGACGATGCAAAAACGGCGCTGCGTGCGGCGCACTTATGCAAGGCCGATCTGGCGACGGGGATGGTCACTGAAATGACATCCCTGCAAGGAGAAATCGGGCGGATTTATGCAGAGCATGCGGGTGAACCCGAGGGAGTGGGCACTGCGATTTTTGAACATTACCTGCCTCGTTTTGCGCATGACAAGCTGCCCGAATCACCGCCGGGAATTTGCGTGGGGATCTCGGATCGACTCGATACGCTCATGGGTTTGTTTGTGGTGGGGATGCAGCCCACGGGCGCCAGGGATCCTTTTGCACTGCGGCGGACAGCCATCGGTCTGATCCAGATCCTTGTGAAACACGATATTCACTTCAACATCGTGGATGCGCTGAATGATGCCGCGTTCCATCTCCCGGTTCAGGCCAAGCCGGATCAGGTGGCTGCTTGCATGGCGTACATCACGGGTCGCCAGGGACGTTTGCTTCTCAATGCCGGCTACCCCCATGACATCGTGGAAGCGGTCCTTCGAGAACAAGGGGCAGACCCGGCTGGGGCACAGCATGGGGTCGATATGCTGAACGAATTTCGGGCACGCGAGGATTGGCCCGAAATCCTGCAAGCGTTTTCCCGATGTGCCCGGATTACTCGCAGTGAGAAGGAAATCCATCATCTGCGTCCAGAACTGCTCGAAGAACCGGGCGAAAAAGCGCTCTTCTCAGAACTGCAGAAGATAGAAGGCGCCGAACGTGACCCGGGTTCTGTTCAATGTTTCTTCGATATGTTCATACCGCTCGTACCCCTGATCACCCAATTCTTCGACGATGTCCTGGTCATGGCGGAGGAGGAAGAACTCCGAAAAAATCGGCTGGCGCTGCTTCAGAAGGTCGTCGCGTTAAGTGGGGGCATCGCAGATTTCTCGCAACTGGAGGGCTTCTAAAATCCAGGGTCCTCTCGAGCGGTCATCGGCAGGTTTTGAATGAACCAGCAAACCGGGTGATTCGTGGGTGTTCTGAAACGGTTTGCGGCAATCCGACCTACGATGGGGTTATCAGGGAGGGGGTTATGTCGGGAGAGGCGCTCGGGGGTGAGGCATCGGCATTCATGAATGGGGCCTATCCGGGCGAGTGATCGCTTGATTTGCCTAACACTAGCTCTCCCTCTATAATCGACGTTCGTCATTGTCGGCGCTATCGAGATTGATCAAATACATGAAGGTTCCCGCAATCCAGTCCACGCTGGTCTTTTGGGCGACCTTCGAAGCGATCATCTTCCGAAGCCTAGCCTGCATCTCCCCTCCTCGATAAAATTCTTCAAGTCGGCAAGATGGTTTGGGTACCAGAGAATGAGCATATGGAAACCAATATCCGATGAGTGTGGTTGACGAAGTCAAAGATCGTATCGACATCGTCGAGATCGTTGGCGAGTCTGTTAAGCTCCGTAAATCAGGGAAGAGCTATACAGGATTTTGCCCGTTCCATCCCAACAAGCGTACGCCGGCCTTCGCCGTTTTTCCAGAGAGCGGAACCTGGCGCTGTTTCGGGGCGTGCAACGAAGGGGGAGATGCCTTCAGTTTCCTGATGAAGAAGGAAGGATGGGATTTCAAGGAGACGCTCGCCTACCTTGCAGAGCGGGCCGGGGTTGAGCTTCGACCGATAACCCCCGAGCAAGAAGCGGCCGAGGAAGAGCATGTCCGTCTGCGGGAACTGCTTGAGACGGTGGTCACGTTCTTCCGTCACAACCTGCTCCATACACCCGAGGGGGAAGCGGTCCTGTCCTACCTTTATTCCCGTGGCATAACGGATGCAACGATTGAGGCGTTCGATCTGGGTTATGCTCCCAACGACTGGGAAGCCACGATGACACACCTTCAGGAGAGAGATTTCAGCCTTGAGGGCCTCCAGAATGCCGGCCTGGTTTCCAAGCGTGACGAGGGCGGATATTATGACCGCTTCCGAAACCGTTTGATGATCCCGATCAGGGACGTGCGCGGCCGCATGTCTGGTTTTGGGGCGAGGGTCATGGATCCGGATGCTGTACCGAAATATCTGAATTCCCCTCAGACAGCATTGTTCGATAAAGGACGGCTTCTGTACGGTCTCGATAGAGCACGCAAAGACATCCGGCAAAAGGATCAAGCGGTCATCGTTGAAGGTTATATGGACGTCATCGGGTTGCACCAGGCCGGGTTCGCGAATGCAGTCTCGCCCATGGGCACGGCAATCACAGAGCATCAACTCAGGCTGCTCAAACGCTATAGCCGCAGGATGATCCTCGCTCTTGATGCGGATGCTGCGGGCAGTCAGGCTACCATGCGTGGGTTGAACCTCGCACGAGATGCACTCGAACGAGAGGCTGATCCGGTCTTTAACACCCGGGGTCTTATCCGTTATGAGGGAAGGCTCGACGCGGATATTCGTGTCGTCACGCTGCCGGCGGATAAGGATCCGGATGAAATCGTTTTGAAAAACCCGGAAGCCTGGGAGGATGTGCTTGAATCTGCGCAGACTGTCGTCGATTACGTCCTGGACGTCATGTCGGCTGAATATGATTTGAATGATCCAAAACACAAAGCACAGGTCGCTCGACAAGTATTGCCTCTGATTGAAGATGTGGCAGATCCTGTGGAAAGAGAGACCTATCGGCAGCAACTTGCCCGGAGATTGAGGGTGGACGAGCGTGCATTGGTTAAGCTTCGGCCCCAGCCGAAGAAGCCAACTTCACGGCAGCCGTCCGTTGATCCGGTCCCAACCCGAGAAGCATATGCGGAGCAAGAGACCGCCCTTGAAGGCTTCTGTCTCGGAGCGCTCTTGAAAGAGCCCGAGATCGTTTATCAGGTCGATAGGGCCTATCAATCACTTGAACTCGAGAGGCTTTCAACCAAAGACTTTACAGGGACCGATCGTCGGGTTATTTTTCAAGCTGTTCGGTCAGCCCTGGCCCAGGATGAAGTCGAGCCTGATCAACATTGGAAAAAAGCTCTCGATCCATCCCTGCTCCCGATCGCTGAGGAATTGTCCGGGGAGATGCTCGATCTTGATTTCATGCAGCCGCGAGTTCGCGAGGAGATCATCGTCAATTTTCTGCGACTACGGAAACGCAATCTGGAAATTTCCTTGACCAATTTGAGATTTCAGCTTCAGGCGGAACAGGACTCGGATGCGGACGGGGAAGAGACACGGAAGGAACAAATTCTTTTTCATACCAAGGAAGTGCAGAAAATTGCGTCAACCAAGGATAAACTGGACCGAGCGCTGTCTCGTCAGGGAGGCCAGTTGTCATCCAACCTTTCGCCAGGGAATCGGTAAAGTATATGACTGAGATAAAGAAAGACCCTGAAATGATCGAGAAAGAATCAAAAGAACCATCTGAGGAAGTGGTATCCACCAGCGAACCTGTCGATGTTGTTGAAGGCGAGGCGATCGCGGTAGAACCAGATTTCGAGGAGGAAGCGGAGGCTGAGCCCGAGGCTGTAGTGGAAGAGGTTGATCTCGGGAAGTTGTCTCTTGCACTCGAATTGAGTGATGACCCGGTGAGGTTGTACCTGAAAGAAATTGGTCAGGTAGAACTCCTCACCACAGATCAGGAACTCTGGCTCGCCGTACGCATGGAGGCTGTCAGGTTGCTGGATGTCCTCCGCTCTGGTCGGGCATCACGAAAGAATAAAGCGGAGGAATTGGATGCGGTCTATCTAACGCTCTTCGATGACATGCGAACAGGATGGAAGCGTGTTCGCGAGGATGCCAACCGGATGGGTGAATCTCAACCCGATCTACAGCTCATCCTCGAAGAAGCGAGGCGGCTTCGATTAACCTGGGATTCGAGTTCAATTTCCTATGTGCGTGCGTGGCTGAACAACGATATGTGGGGATCCGATCCGGCCTGGGAGCAGGTTGCGCGCAATACCATCAATGTGTTTATCGCCTTTTACCTGTTCCCTCCCGGGGTCCTCGATCATTTTGTGGAGCGGTTAAAGAAAGGAAAGGGCATTCCTTCAAAGCGCACTTTTAAAAGATGGTATGCGGATCAGGATGATCCTGCTGAAGACACACGTGTTGTGACTGCCCTTGCGGAGAACGCTCAAGCCGCCCTCGTCAGGGCCAACCTCCGTCTTGTTGTAAGCGTCGCCAAGCGCTATATGGGACGCGGCATCGCATTCCTCGATTTGATCCAGGAAGGGAATATCGGACTACTGCGGGCTGTGGAGAAATTCGATCCTGCAAAAGGGTACAAGTTCAGCACGTATGCAACCTGGTGGATTCGTCAAGCCATCAGCCGGGCGATTGCGGATCAGGCGCGTACGATTCGTATCCCCGTCCATATGGTGGAAACGATCAATCGTCTTGTTCGTATACAGAGAAGGATGGTCCAGGAGCTCGGTCGGGAAGCTACCTCTGAGGAGCTCGCACTGGAGATGGACCTGCTGGAACCTGATGAAATCCAGCTCATCCGTATATCGATCATGGATGACATCCCGCTCGATCCGGCGCTGGAGAGGAAGTGGGATCGCGCTGCAGCGAAGGTTCGCAAGATTATGCGAATCTCGCAAGAACCGATGTCCCTGGAGACTCCTGTCGGAGCCGAAGATTCCAGCCAATTGGGGGATTTCATTGAAGATGAAACCATGCCAGAACCCGTTGATGCGGCGGCACGCGAACTGCTCAAAGAACAGGTCCAGAGTGCGCTGCTCGTTCTTACCGAACGGGAGCGTCAGGTTCTGGAGATGCGCTTTGGTCTGAAGGATGGCAAGGATTACACTCTGGAGGAAGTGGGCAAGTACTTCAAGGTGACCCGCGAACGGATTCGCCAAATCGAAGCAAAAGCGCTTCGGAAACTTCGGCATCCAACACGAAGTCGACATCTCAAGGACTATCTCTCCTGACCCCATCCGTGCGTGGATCCAGATGCGAACCATTAGGCCACAGTCGCTTGGCTCCCCCCTGATTATGCCTGGATAAAAGGACGACAGCGTCCGAATAGTGAAATCTATCACATATGTGATGTGTCCGCCTCCTCGCCTCCGGACGATCCCCAAATGCCGGTCAGAAGCGCCCATTTATACATTCAAATCGCGCATCTCCGGGCAGAAGAGCAAGTGGATCGGGAAGGAAAGGACTATCTCACGAACTTCACGGAGGATCGTTTAATTGTGCATGAATGGTGCCTGTGATAGAATGTACGCAGTTTGTAGAAATCATGCTTTGCATATTCTAAATGAGCTCCCCGCTCATTCGTTGAGGTCCAAATGCCTGGTGACTTTCTACCCATCGTCGCACTCATAGTACTGGCAATAGGTTTATCCTTCCTCGTCATCGCTCTCGGGCATCTTTTCGGACCGCGCCGCCCCAACCCGACAAAAAGCTCGACCTACGAATCAGGGATGCGTCCTTACGGCCCGGGCCGGCGTCGAGTGCCGATCCATTTTTATCTCATCGCAGTCCTTTTCATTCTTTTTGATATCGAGATCATTTTTCTGATCCCGTGGGCCGTAGTCCTAAAAGAGATTAAAGTGGTCGGCTTAATCGAGATGGGCGTCTTCATATCGATCTTGTTTATTGGTCTCATTTATGCGTGGAAAACGGGAGCATTGGAATGGGAGTAGAGACAAAGTTGGGGAATATGGGTGTCGTTACGACGACACTTGAGAAGGTCGTGAACTGGAGTCGGACGAGGGCGATGTGGCCCATGCTGTTTGGCCTCGCCTGCTGTGCCATCGAAATGATGGCGGCCCAGTCCTCGGACTATGATATGAGTCGGTTTGGGATGGAGCTCATGCGGCCGAGCCCGCGGCAGAGTGATTTGATGATCGTCGCCGGCCGGGTGAGCCGAAAGATGGCCCCAGTGCTCCGTAGACTTTATGATCAGATGCCGGAGCCGAAGTGGGTCGTCGCCATGGGCGATTGCTGCTCCTGCGGGGGCATATTCAACAACTACGCCATCGTCCCTGGGGTGGACGAGATTGTTCCCGTTGATGTGTATGTTGCCGGCTGTCCCCCGCGTCCGGAGGCATTAATTCACGGCATCCTCACCCTGGGCAACAAAGTGGAGCAAGAGAAATTTACCGATTACGCTTGAGGAGAGCACACGCTGCCAGAGCCCGGCTATCGAGGGAATCGAAGATCGTTGGGCGATTATTCCGAAACGATCTCGAGAAGGATTTATGGGTATGGGGATTGCGAAAGAAACGGTCGAGTTCCTGCGTGCAGAGTATGAGGGCGAGGCGATATCGGTCTCGATTTTCAGAGACCAGACCACGCTCGAGGTATCCAGTGATGACATTCTTGATGTCGTGAAAGCGCTTCGAGACCATCCTGATTTTCAATATAACCTCCTGGCGGATTTAACTGCGGTGGACTATTGGCCCGATGAGCCCCGGTTTGCAGTTGTCTATCAGCTTTACAGCATCTCAAACCGTGCCTTGATCACCCTCAAGGTTCGTTTGCCGGGCGATCAGGCCAGGGTTCCTTCTATCGAAGGAATTTATAAGAATGCAAACTGGCATGAGCGGGAGGTGCTGGACATGTTCGGGATTGAATTTTCAGACCACCCCGATCCTCGCCGCATTATCATGCCGCATGACTGGGAAGGTCACCCACTGCGGAAGGATTATCCGCTTGGATATGAAGAAGTGCAGTTTTCATTCAATTTCGATGAGATCGATAAACGGAAGTATCACGCCGAATAGGGGGATGGCTCTGAGGTACCCGTTTTTATGCTGAAGCAAGAGATGGACATCACGGTCGACGAGCTCCGCCACCTGGTCTCAGAGCGCGCCATCAAAGGCGAGACGATGGTGCTGAATATGGGGCCTCAGCACCCGAGTACGCATGGCGTGCTCAGACTGCTTCTCGAACTCGACGACGAGCGCATCGTGAACTGCGTCCCGGATATCGGTTTCCTGCATACGGGAATTGAGAAGAATATGGAAGCCAAGTCCTACGAGAAGTCGCTCGTGATGACCGATCGTATGGATTACCTGAACAATTTGGGAAACAACCTGTGCTACTGCCTCGCTGTGGAGAAGCTTGTCGATCTGGACGTGCCCGAGCGCGCGCAGGTTATTCGCGTGATCCTGACAGAGCTGCAGCGGATCGCCTCTCATCTTGTATTCCTGGCATCACACTCGCTCGACCTGGCTGCGATGTCCGTCTTCCTCTACTGCTTCCGCGAACGCGAGCATCTCCTCGATATTTTCGAGATGTGCTCGGGCGCCCGGATGATGACCTCCTACTTCCGACCGGGAGGGCTCTGGCGAGATCTACCCGACGGATTCGAGCAGGCTGTACGTGATTTTCTGGACATGATTCCAGGGAGGATCGACCAGTACGAAGATCTGCTCACCAATAACCCGCTCTACATCGACCGCACGAAGGGCATCGGACCCATTTCGGGCGAAGATGCGATTCAATGGGGCCTGACCGGGCCGGCGCTCAGGGCAGCGGGCGTGCCGTGGGATCTGCGTAAATCAAATCCTTACAGCGGATATGAGCGCTACGATTTTGATCTTCCGCTCGGCGAAAATGGCGATACGTTCGATCGCTATATCGTGCGCATCCGGGAGATGCGTGAGTCCGTCCGCATCGTTCAACAAGCACTGGATGCGCTTCCGGAGGGTCCCTTTCGGAGCGACAATCGGAAGTATGTCCCGCCGCCGCGTTCGGAACTCGGGAACAGCATGGAAGCGGTCATCCATCACTTTAAATTGTGGACCGAAGGATTTCCGGCCCCGAGGGGATCCGTCTACGTTGCGATCGAATCCTCGCGGGGAGAACTGGGCTGTTATCTCGAGGGTGATGGGGGGCCAAACCCGTATCGAGTCCATTTCCGCACACCAAGTTTCGCGGCGATCCAGACGATCCCCGTGCTCTCCAGAGGTTTCCTCGTCGCGGATCTTGTGGCCATCATCAGCAGCCTGGATCCTGTTCTCGGGGATGCGGATCGTTGAGCATTCGATCCGTCGTCTGTGCGGCATCGTTCCACCTCATCTGCGTGGATCATGCACATGAGGGTTGAAGAATACATCATCCGCTGTTTTAATTTCGAGGAGATACATTGGGGCTTGTAGACAAATATCCCTCAGAGATCGAGATAATTCTGGCGAAATACCCCGCGGATCAAAAACGAGCGGCGGTGTTGGCCCTTCTCTACCTGGCTCAACGCGAGGACGGTTACGTCAAGAGAGATGCGATCAGGGAGATCGCAGCGATTATTGATGTGGATCCTACAGAAGTGGGGGGTCTGATTGGCTTTTATACATTGCTCCACGATGAGCCTGGGGGGAAGACCCGGATCCAAATCTGTACAGACCTGCCTTGTGCACTTCGAGGTGCGGAGGCGTACGCGCAAGAGCTGTGTGAAAATCTTGGATTGAAGTTTGGAGAGACGAGCGCAGATGGAAGCGTCACTCTGGAAGAAGTCATGTGTATTGCCGGATGCGGTAAAGCGCCCATCATTCAATTTCAGACCCCGGATGGAATCCACTATCATGAGAACCAAACCGTTGAATCGACGATGAGCCTTCTCGAAGAGCTGCGCGCGAAGGATGCCAATGGCTGAACACGTGCTGCTGCGCCATCTCGATATCCCCGACATCGATCATCTTGATGTGTACCTCGAGCATGGTGGCTTCGAGGCGTTTAAAAGTGTGGTCAAAGGGCGCACTCCTGAAGAAGTCATCGATGAGGTAAAAGCCTCCGGACTCCGTGGTCGTGGTGGTGCGGGTTTCCCGACAGGCGTTAAGTGGAGCTTTCTCTCACCGGGCGTCTTCCCCCGCTACGTCGTTGCGAACGCCGATGAATCCGAGCCCGGCACATTCAAAGATCGTGAACTGATGGAACGAAACCCCTACCAGTTCCTCGAGGGCGTGGCCATTTGCTCCTATGCAGCACAAGCCAATACCGCCTATGTGTACTGCCGAGGCGAATTCTGGGATCTTGCGGATGAGTTGGAGCGGAAGATTGAGCTCTTACGTGAACGCAAGCTTCTCGGAAAAAACCTCTTCGATACGGATTATGAGCTCAACATTCATGTCCACCTGGGAGCCGGCGCTTACATTTGCGGAGAAGAGACAGCTTTGCTCGAATCCATGGAAGGCAAACTCGGCCAACCGAGGCTGCGGCCTCCATTCCCGGCGGCGGAAGGCTTGTTTGCCAAACCCACAGTCGTCAACAATGTTGAGACGCTCACGAACGTCCCCATGATTATCTCCAAGGGAGCGGAATGGTATCGCAGCATCGGGACAGAGAAGAGCACAGGACCGAAGATCTTCTGTCTCTCGGGACATATCGAAAGGCCCGGCAATTACGAACTCCCGTTGGGGTCAACATTTCGAGAACTCATCTTCGATCACGGCGGCGGCATCCCGGACGGGAAGAAGATCAAGGCCATTCTGCCCGCAGGCGCTTCCGCGCCGCTCCTGCCGGCTACGGACGAAGTTCTCGACACCGCCATGGATTATGAGTCTGTACCGGCGGTGGGTTCTCAACTGGGATCGGCTTCCATGATTATCATGGATGAGAGCGTGGATATTGCGTGGCTGTCCTATAAAACAACGAGATTCTTCACCCATGAATCTTGTGGAAAATGCACGCCTTGCCGTGAAGGTACCTACTGGATGTCCCATCTCCTCGACCGCATCGTACACGGGAGAGCGGATTTAGAAGACATCGACCTGCTCAATAGTGTTGCCTATGGAATCGAGGGGAAAAGTTTGTGTGCGCTGGGTGAATTCTCAATCATGCCCGTCGTCACGGGGATCAAACATTTTCGCTCTGATTTTGAAGCGCATATCAAGGATGGGAGATGAGTGAATCCTTGGTGAAATTAACCATTGACGGCGTCGAAATCGAGGTGCCCGAGGGTACTTTGTTGGTCGATGCCGCCAAGAAGATCGGCATCGACATTCCCGTCTTCTGTTACCACCCGAAGATGGAGCCTGCCGGCATGTGCAGGATGTGTCTGGTTGAAGTCGGCACCCCTAAGTTCGATCGAGAGAAAGGTGAGATCGTTCGCGACGAGGACGGCAATCCGGTGATCCAGGCATGGCCCAAGCTGGCGACAGCGTGCACCACACCTGTGAGCGATGGAATGGTTGTGGACGTTCAGAGTGGGCCCGCAGTAGAGGGTAGGAACCAGATTGTGGAGTACCTGCTTACCTCCCATCCTCTGGATTGCCCGATTTGTGATAAGGGCGGTGAGTGCTCGCTGCAAAATCTCACTATGGCGCACGGTCCTGGAAAAAGCAGGTTCGTGGTCGAAGACAAGATGCACCTGGAGAAGCATGTGCCTCTTGGTGATTTGATTATCCTGGACCGAGAACGCTGTATTCAATGCGGACGTTGTGTTCGCTTCCAGGAAGAGATTGTGGACGATCCTGTGATCTCTTTCGGACAACGCGGGCGCCGTCTCGAAATTGTGACGTTCTCTGAACCCGGATTCGATTCCTACTTCTCTGGGAATACCACCGACATTTGTCCCGTCGGGGCGCTCACCACCGCCGATTTTCGCTTTGGCGCTCGACCCTGGGAAATGAATTCGGCGGCCTCGATCTGCCCGCATTGTCCTGTTGGCTGTAATCTTTCACTCAATACCAGACGTGAAGCCAGTTCCGGGGGCGGGGAAGTGATTAAGCGGGTGATGCCCCGGCAAAATGAAGCGGTCAATGAGATCTGGATCTGCGATAAGGGCCGTTTTTCACATCAATATGCCGGGAGCTCGCAGAGAATTACGCATCCATTGGTCCGCAAAGACGGCGAATTAATTCAGGTCGCCTGGGATGAAGCCCTGGCGTATGCCGCTGAGGGTCTCAAGACCGCCGGGGATGCGCTCCTCGGGCTCGCCTCCGGGAGATCGTCGAATGAAGATTTGTTTAATTTCAACCGCTTGATGACAGAACTGGGGGGAACCATCGTGCTTTCCGATTCCCTCGCCGGCGGGAGTTATAGCGGCGCATATGGCGTTTCCGATGGCACAAATCTCGGGGATTTCAAATCGGGGGATGCGATCATGGTGGTTGCATCCGATCTGCGCGAGGAGGCCCCCATCTGGTGGCTGCGGGTGAAGCAGGCGGCAGAGCGGGGCGTCACGGTTGTGACCGTCAACGCACGCCCAACCCGTCTCGACGCCTTTGCATCCCATCATCTCCCCGCACCCTACGGGACGACGGCAGCCGCCATCGGGGCTTTGATCGACGCCTCTCTGGGGGAGGAAAGAGATGCTGCCGTGGAGGATGCTGAGGCGCTGAAGGCGGCCGGAAAGGCGGTCGCTGAAGCCACGAACTTGATCGTGTTTTATGGCGGCGAAGGCATGGGATACGCCGGGTCCGAATCGCTGGTCCGTGCTTGCATGCGTCTCATGGATGAGACCGGGCATGTCGGTCGGAAGAATAACGGACTTATCCCGGTCTGGCCGCGCTGCAATACGCAGGGCGCCTGGGATATCGGGCTGCGACCCGCAAACAAGGGTTTGCTCAGCGAGTTCGATTCGGCGACGGGGGCATATGTGATGGCGGCGGATCCTGCCGGTCATGACCCGAAATTTGCTGAAATACTTCAGGGTGAGATCTTTCTCGTTGTCCAGGATCTGTTCCTGACCGCGACGGCGGAGCTTGCGGATGTCGTGCTCCCCGCACAGTCATTTATCGAGCGTGAGGGAACGTACACTTCGGGTGAGCGGCGTGTGCAGCGGTTTTATCCTGCCATACCAAGACGTGGCGGTGCGCTTCCTGATTGGAGCATCATAGCGAAACTTGCCGAGAAATTGGGTGTTGAGCTGGAAGGGTCATCGGCCGCGAGCGTATTCGCAGCGATCGCCGAGAACGTCCCTGTCTATCGGGCGATCGATTACGCCGCGCTTGCGCATGCACCTGCGCAATGGCCGGATGTGGGCGGTGACGATGGATATTTCGGAGGCACAGCCTCCCGAAATTATCAAGGCGTGGGCGTGCAACTGCCACACGATGGCGGTGATTTAAATCTAATCGAAGTTGACATGGCGCCTCAGCAGTGGGAAACAGACGAAGATCACCTTCTGCTCGTTCCGGTGACCTATCTGTACGACCGAGGCTCCTTGACCCAATATTCCGAAGTGCTGCAGCCCCGTCTGGCGCCGCTTGAGATAAGGATACATCCGGATGCAGCCATGAAAATTGGAGCTGTCGATGGCGCTGACGCCGAGATGCAGTTGAATGGAACGTTGTATCAGCTTCCCGTAAAGCTGGACAAGAATGTTCCAACGGGTTTCGCCACTGTGGGGCACGGTCTCGGTGTGCCCATTCACGAACCTGCCATGGTTAAAATCAACCCCATCGATTCAAGAGGTGCCGGATGACCGTATGGTTATTCATTGAGTGGTTGATTAAATCCGTTGTGATCTTCGTGATCATCATCGGTGGATTTGCTTATCTGACGCTCCTTGAGAGACGGGCGCTCGCTCGATTCCAGGTACGTATCGGGCCCAACCGAGCGGGTCCTGGAGGAATTCTCCAACCCCTTGCGGATGGCATTAAACTCATCTTCAAAGAAGAACTTATCCCAGAGAATGCCGACAAGAAGCTGTTCATCCTCGCGCCGGTCATCACGGTTCTACCCGCATTAATCATCCTGGCTGTGATCCCGCTGGGTCCGCAGGTTGAGCTGTTCGGCAAGGTATTTGATTTGAGCCTGGCTTCGAATATCAGCGTGGGTGCGCTCTACATTCTGGCCGTCGCCTCGATAGCTGTCTACGGCATCGTCATTGCGGGTTGGTCTTCGAACAACAAGTATGCACTCATGGGAGGTATTCGATCCTCCGCCCAGATGATAAGTTACGAGCTTTCCCTGGGTCTGGCGATTATTGGACCCATCATGTTGGCTTCATCGATGAGCGTAAACGACATTGTCGCGGATCAAAGGCAACTCTGGTACGTCGTCCTGCAGCCGATCGGCTTCCTGATCTTCTTCATCGCCTCTGTCGCCGAGGTCAACCGTTCTCCATTTGATATGCCGGAAGCCGAGCAGGAACTTACAGCTGGTTACCACGTCGAATATTCCGGC